>NZ_CP108109.1:5787500-6088750 GCF_036199905.1 Streptomyces sp. NBC_00223
GACGGTGGGGGAGTGGCTGGTGAAGCGGGTGTGCGCGGTGGCCAGACGCTGTTCGGACCCGTCGAGTACGCGGACGGCCTCGGCGTGCAGGGCGGCGGAGCGCAGTACGCCGCCGGTGCGCCTGACGTCCCGGCAGACGATCCGCAGCCGCAGTACGGCCGGCCGGCCGTCGGCGGCCAGCGCCGCGGGGTGGGTGGTGAGGGACAGCCGGTCCCAGATCTGCCGGTGGTCGAGGGGGACGCCGTAGGCGGCGTGGGAGAGCAGCAGGATGCACTGGCGTACGGTCTCGGCGACCAGCAACGGGTCGTGCGCGCCACGGCGGTTGACGTAGTAGGCGTGCTCGGCGGGCCACCGGGCGGTCACGGTGAAGGTGTCCTCGCCGAGCGGGCACCAGCCGGTGAGAAGAATCTCACCCGGGGCGGCCTTGTGGGTGTGCCCGGCCGCGACGGGGAGGGCGGCGGGAAGGTCAGGAGCGAAGAGAGCCATATGAGTGTCTCCGTAAGACGTCGTGGGATGACGCGCAAGGGGACGTGCTCAGTGCGGTGGCGACCCGGGTGCTGCGACCTGGCCAGAACCCGGCCCTCATAAAATAGAGAGTGTTCGTTTTTTTTGTAAAGCGTCAAGACCGCGCCGTCGGCCGGTTCCGTGCGGTCCCTGGCGTGATGAGGCCGGATCAATAGAGTAGAGAGGGTTCTGTTTGGTTTTGGTTTCCGGGGAGAGTCGGAGAGGCTGGATGGCGCGGCGGCAGGAGCGTGCGATCAAGACGCGGGCGGCGATCGTTCGTGCGGCGGCTGAGGTGTTCGACGAGTGCGGGTTCGCGGGAGCCAGCATCAGCAAGATCATTCAGCGGGCGGGCACGACGATGGGCGCGATGTACTTCCACTTCCCGTCCAAGGAAGCCCTCGCCCAGGCCGTCATGGCGGACCAGGCGGCCGACATGATCTTCGAGCCCGGCCGCGACGGCCTCCAGCGGCTGGTGGAGATCTCGATGGACGTGGCCCACCAGCTGCGCACCGACGTTTTACTGCGAGCAGGGGTACGTCTCGCGGTGGAGCAGGGCGCCTTCGGCATGCAGGACGGCACGGCCTACCAGTGGTGGATCGACCGCTTCACCGAGCAGTTGACGGCCGCGCGCGAACAGGGCGACCTGCTGCCGCAGGTGGACGAGGCGGCCTGCGCCCGGATGCTGGTCGGCGCCTACAGCGGTACGCAGTTGCTCTCGCAGATCATGACCGGGCGGGAGGACCTGCCCGAACAGGTCGCCGCGCTCTGGCGGTTCGTACTGCCCGGAATAGCGGAACCCGAGGCGATCTCCCGCCTCGACCTGGAGACCGCGGGACCCAAGGCGACCACATGAGCGGGGGCCGGACCGTGACCGGCGTGAGCGAACGCCGGACGGGGACCGGGACGGCTACGCGCCCGGTGGTGGCGGAGTGAGCGCGCGTCCGGTGGTGCTGACGGGCGCGACCGGCTTCGTCGGCTCGGCGGTGCTGCGCGAGCTGACCGCCCGGCCGGAGCTGCGGGTACGGGTGGTGGGCCGTACCGAACCGCCCGCCCAACAGGGCGCCGCGCCCGTGGAGTTCGTACCCGCCGACCTGGCCGAGCCCGGTTCGCTGGCCGGGGTGTGCGCGGGCGCGGACGTCGTCGTGCACGCGGCCACGTACATCGGCCCTGACGAGGAGCGCTGCCGGACGGTCAATCAGCTCGGCAGCGCCCGGCTGGTCCGCGAGGCCGCCGAGGCGGGCGTCGGGCGGCTGGTGCTGCTCTCCACGGCGGCGGTCTACGGCGAGGGGCCGCACCGCGGTATCGAGGTGGACGAGGTGGCGCCCGCGCCCGTGTCGGCGGTCAGCCGCAGCCGGCTGGCGGCCGAGGGGGAGTTCCGCGCGGCGGGCGGCACCGTGCTGCGGCCGGGGCTGGTCCTCGGGCGCGGGGACCGGTGGGTAGTCCCGGCGCTGGCCGAGCTGGTCGCGCGGGTCCCCGCGCGCTGGGAGGGCGGCGCCGGGCTGCACTCGGTGGTGGCCGTCGACGACCTGGCCCGGCTGATCGCGGCCGTCGCCACCTCCGCCGAGCCGGTCGCCGGGGTGCACCACGCGAGCCACCCCGTACCGGTGAGCACCGGCGACCTGCTCGACGTGCTTGCGGCGCACGGGGTGCTCCCGCCCACGGAGGGGGACCTGCCCACGGAGGGGGACCTGCCGTGGGACCGGTGTCTGGAGCAACTGCGCGCCAATCCGGGCGTGGTGAGCGAGCGTCAGTTCTCGCTCCTGGCCCGCGACCACTGGTACCGCAGCGAGGACGTGTGGCGGGCCGCGCGGTGCGACCCGGGACCCTCCGCGCTGCGGCGGGTGGCGGAAGCGGCCGACTGGTACCGGGAGTTCGTCCACGGCCGCGCGGGCGACGACGACTGAGGCGCCGCGTCGGCCGCCTGGGCAACGGCAGTCGAGGGAGGGGGCCGTCGGCGCGGCGGCCCGACACCCCTACGGCGTGGTGCTGTACGGGTGGACGGTGTGACCCCCCGCGCTCACCGCCGGCATCAGCAGATTCCACACGTCGCTCAGCGGCGGACCGTTCGACCCCTCCACCTGGTGCGGGCAGTCCAGCAGTTCGAAAGCGGCGATGAGCGCGCCGACCATCGCCAGCACGACGTCGGGCGTGGCGTGCGGATGCAACTCCTTGTCCGCGTGCGCCTGGTGCAGCAGCCCGCGGACCCGGGGCATCCACAGGTCGCTCAGATCGGCCTTGGTCGGCCGGTTCTCCCGGCCGAGGCGCACGGCGGCCCGTACGGTGTCCTGTTCGCGCAACAGCCGGGACAGCGCGTGGGTGATGTTGACGACGGTCTGCAAGGGCGGTTCACCGCTCGCGTGGGCGTGCTCGACCGCGGCGCGCGCGGCCGTCGTGGCGTCCGCGTACACCGCGTCCGCCAGATCCACCTTGGCCGGGAAGTGAAAGGTCAGCGCCCCCATGGTGACCCCGGCCGCCTTGCTGATGCGGACGAGTGAGGTGCCCTGGTAGCCGTGGCAGGAGAACTCCGTGGCGGCCGCCTGCACAAGGCGGTGCCGGGTGCGCTCGGCTCGTTCCTGGCTCAGCGAAAGCACCTCCTCGCCACCGCGCGTATGCGGAAGAGGCGCCGAAGCGGCGGCCTCTCCCGCAGTGTCTCCGGGGTGTGGCGCAGATGTGACAAGACGCTCTGACCTTCCTGACCGGCGGGCATGGTGGGACCAGGAGCGGGAACCGGAACCCGCTCGACCCTATTAAACAAAGAGAGTGCTCGCTATTATTTAGCGCGATCCGATCGTTGTACACAGTTGAGCTGAGGCGTTTCGCCGACTCTCCGCACGCGCGGGCGCGCGGACGGGTGCGAAACGGCGCTCCGGCCGTGAACCGGCGGTTTCGGGCGGGCAGTTGCTCCGGGAGCCCCCGGAGGTGCGCGCCGGGTGCTGGCCCGGGAGCGTATCCGAGCCGACTCGCGCGTGCGCACCCGGGTGTTCACCGCCGGCGCTCAGGGGCGGCGGCCCAGGTACGCGGGCGGTGAACACCGCGTTAAAAACATAGTGATCACTCTCTATCGGGTTCAAAAAAAAGAGAACGCTCTCTATGCTGGCCGATGAGCAGCGCCCGGCAGGGCGGCGCTCGGCCGGCCGCGGAGGAGGAGCACCATGATGACTGGTACGGGAACTCCGGTGTCTGACGTCGCATTACCGTCGATCGACAAGAGCGGGGAGAGCCGCGTGGCCACAGGATCCCCCGCGCGAAGAGTGGTTTCGGGGGCCACGGAACGGCCCCCGAAGCCCGCCGACTTGAGGTTCGCCGAGCTGGGCAGCTTTCTGGCCGCCCGACGCGCCGAGGTCACCCCGCAGCAGGTCGGGCTGCCCGGCGGCGGCTCGCGCCGGCTGTCCGGGCTGCGCCGCGAGGAGGTGGCGATGCTCGCGGGTATCGGCGCCTCCTGGTACACGTGGATCGAGCAGGGCCGGGCGAAGAACGTCTCCCCGGAGATCCTCACCGCCATCGCCGGGGTGCTCGACCTCGACGACGCCCAGCGGCTGTACGTCATGCGGCTGGCCGGGTACGCGGCGCAGTGCGGGCCGAGTCTCCCGCTGGAGGACGACCTCCGGCTCGGTTCGCGGATCGTCGAGGACTATCTGCCCAACCCGGCCTACTTCCTGGACCGTTACTGGGACATCGCCGCGGCCAACAGCACCGCGGTACGGCTGCTCGGCCTCGGCGGGGCCCGGCCGAACTACCTCAGGGCGCTCTTCGGTCAGCCCGACGCCGCCGACCGCTTCCCGTACTGGCGCCAGGAGGCAGCCGACGCGGTGGCCCGATTCCGCGCGACCACCGGCGAGTTCCTGGAGGACCGCCGACTCCAGGCGCTGATCGGCGAGTTGCGGGATCTCAGCGCGGTCTTCGCCCAACTGTGGGACCAGCACCACGTCAGCGACGGGTCGAGCGTCGGCCAGGTGCTGTGTCACCCGGAGGTGGGGCGGCTGTCGCTGACCCGGGTCGCGCTGGACTTCGCACCGCGCTCCGGTATGCAACTGGTCCTGCTCAGCCCCCAGTCGGCGTGCGCGGCGGAGAAGCTCAGCCGCTGGGCCGCCGCGTCCGCGGAGTGTGCCCGCCCTCGGCGCACCGCCCGACCGGCCTGCCGTACCGCCCTGGTGAGCTGACACCGGTGTGCGGTGCCCGGCCCGGCCGCCCCGCCGTGCGTACGCCTCGCGTGGTGCGCACGTACGGGCTCATTCCGTGGCGCGGGCCAGCAGGTCGCGCAGCGCGAACTGCTCCTCCTGCGTGAGCTTCCCCAGCGGGGAGTCGATGGTGAGGTGTTTGACCAGCTCCTTGCGCACGGCGGCCCCCTGGGGGGTCAGATGCAGCAGCTTGGCCCGCCGGTCGGTGGGGTGCGGTCTGCGTTCGAGCAGACCGAGGGCTTCGAGCCGGTCGGCGACGAAGGTCGCGTTCGGTGCCTCGCAGGACATCTGCTTGGCCAGCTCGCCCAGGGTGCGGGGGCGGGGCAGCTCGCGCAGGGCGATCGCCTGAGCCGCCGTGAGGTCGAACTGGTCCGCGACGCGTCGCGTGTGCCGGTCGATCGCCTGCGACAGCGCGTTGACCAGTCCGCATACCTCGCCGTCTGCCAGCTTCGCCGGGGGGTTCGAGTGCGCCATACAGCCATGCTACTGCGCTGTCGACGGCAGGGGCCGTTCAGATTTGTATCAACTCATAATATTCGAACTCGTGCCTCTCTTGCATGCCGGTCCCAGTAGGCGCTAGCGTCGATTCCGATAGTTCGAGCTAGTAATATGTGAGCTAGTGGTGTGGGACCACGAGGCCGGGTTGCCGGGTCGGCCCCACCCCTCGTCGTCGTATCCGAAAGAGGACAGCCATGACATCGTCGGGTTCCGCACGCCATCCCGGCCTCACCCTGGCCGCACTGGCGTTAGCGCAGCTGATCATCGCCCTGGACTACAGCATCGTCTTCGTCGCGCTGCCCGACATCGGGCGTGACGTGGGCTTCTCCGACCAGCAGCTCCAGTGGGTGATCGGCGCCTACGCCGTCTCGTTCGGCGGATTCCTGCTGCTGGGCGGCCGGTTGTCCGACCTGCTCGGCCGCCGCCGGCTCTTCCTGTCCGGCCTCGCCCTGTACGCGGTCGCGTCGGTGGCCGGCGGTCTTGCGCAGAGCCCCGGGCTGCTGGTGGCGGCCCGCGCGGTCCAGGGCCTGGGCGGCGCGATCCTCGCCCCGGCGACACTGTCGCTGATCACGACGATGTTCGCCGAGGGACGCGAGCGCAACCGCGCGCTGAGCGTCTGGGGCGCGGCGGGCAGCAGCGGCATGGTGCTCGGCTCCCTGCTCGGCGGTGTGCTGACCCAGGCGTTCGGCTGGGCCGCGATCTTCTTCGTCAACGTGCCGCTCGCGGTCGGCGTCGGCCTGCTCGCGCTGCGCATGGTCCCGGCCGACCAGCCGACCGAGCGCCGCCGCGGGTTCGACCTGCCGGGCGCGGTCACCGTCACCGGCGGCGCGCTGCTGCTGGTCTTCGGCCTGGTCCAGGGCCCGGACTCGGGCTGGACCTCGGCGGAGACACTGCTCGCCTTCGCGGCCGCGGTGGTGCTGATCGGCCTGTTCGTCTTCGCCGAGTCGCGCAACCCCGACCCGCTGGTCCCGCTGCGTGTCTTCTCCTACCGCAGCCTGCGCTTCGGCAGCCTGGTCACCTTCATGTTCATGGCCACCTTCGGTTCGAGCGCCTACTTCCTCACCCTGGCGCTCCAGAAGGTCCGCGGCTGGGACGCGCTGTCCACCGGTCTGGCGTTCATCCTGCCCTGCTCCTGCGTGCTGATCGGCGTCATCATCGGCGGCAAGATGTCCACCGCCATAGGGGTGCGCGCCACCCTGGTCATCTCCCTGGTGGTGGGCTCCGCGGGCACCGTGCTGTTCGCCCTCTTCCTCAACAGCGACAACAGCTTCCTCCAGATGAGCCCCGGCATCATCGTCTTCAGCCTCGCCCAGGGCGTGGTCTTCACCGCGATGTACGCGGCCGCGACCGCGGGCGTCGACGCGGAGTTCCAGGGTCTGGCCTCCGGACTCGCCACCAGCGGCCAGCAGGTCGGCGCGGCGGTCGGCCTCGCAGTACTGGTCGCGGTGGTCAACTCGGCAGGCGGCTCCGGGAAGGTCAAGTTCTCGGACGGCCTCCAGGCGGCCACGTACACCTCGGCCGGGCTGATCCTGCTCACCATCGTGCTGGCGCTCGCGCTGCCCAAGCAGCCCAAGGCCCGGCTCGAATCGGTCCCCGCGGCGGAAGCGGTGCCGGTCCCGGCGGTCGGGTCCGACGCGTGACCCCCGGCTGACCGAACGACCCCGGCGCGGCCCGTGTTCCTCCCACGCGGGCCGCGCCGGTGCCTTCCCGTACGGGCGGGTGGGCGTGCCCGTACGACCCGCGCCCGACCGTACGACCCGGGCGTGACCCGGGGGCGCGCGTACGACCCGCGCCCGACCGTACGACCCGCGGTGGCGGCCGGACCGCCGCCGCGTACGCTCCACCGGACCTCGAAAGGACGTCATGCCGCCTGCCACGCGGTTCAACACCCCCGCCACCTCGCCGCGATCCCTGCGGCTCGGGGACCTCACCCTCACCGTGATCCCCGACGGAACCGTCCAGCTCGACCCGAACCTGTGGCTGCCCGGCTCCCCGCCCGAGCACTGGACCGGTGAGGGCGGCGCGCTGCTCGACAGTCAAGGCTTCCTCGCCACATCGGTGTCCGCCCTGCTCGTGGAGCACGGCGACCGGGCCCTGCTGATCGACGCCGGCTTCGGGCCGCAGCACATCCCCGCCGCCCGTACGATCCCGCCGATCGGCGATCTGACCGGGGGACGGCTGCTGACCTCGCTCAAGGAGGCCGGGCGCGAACCCTCCAGCATCGACACCGTCGCCTTCACCCATCTCCACGACGACCATGTCGGCTGGGCCTTCGGCGCGGGCCCGGACAAGGCCACCCCGTTCACCGGGGCGACCTTTGTGGCCTCCGGCGAGGAGTGGGCCGGCTGGACCCGGCCGCCCGGCTTCACCGTGCCCACCGTACGGGCGGCCACCGGCGAGGAGATCTTCCCCGGCGTCACCGCGTGGGTCACCCCGGGACACACCCACGGGCACACCTCCTATGTGCTCTCCTCGGGAGGTCAACGGCTCATCGCGTTCGGCGACGTCTTCCACAGCCCGGCCCAACTCGCCCACCCCGACTGGCCGGTGTCGGTCGACGCGCTGCCCGAGCAGGCCGTCGCCGCCCGGCGGCGGACGCTGGAGGAGCTGACCCGCCCGGACACCTGGGCCTTCGCCAACCACTTCGCGGACGTCCACTTCGGCCGCGTCACCGGGCAGGGGCCCGACGCCGTATGGGAACCGCTCGACACCACCCCATAACCTCGGCCCGTGTGGTTGAATATCGAACAGGAAATGGTCCGGCCCCGAAACCAGGGAGCCGGACTATTTCCTTTTCCCTCGCGGACATCCGCTTGGTGGTGACAGCAATAGTATTCCCGGCGATGGGGCCGCCGACGGCGGTGACAGCGGAGTCTGGGGAAATACGGCAGAGTCTGTGATGCTTTCCCCATGAGTCAGAACATCGCCATCGTCGGCGCCTACGGATCAGGGAAGACCGTCCTTTCCAGGGCGCTCTCCGAATTGACCGGCCTTCCGTACACGCAGGGAACGGCCATGCGCAATCCGATCGGAGGCGAGGACAAGCCCATCTGGGACTGGACTGCGGGCGAACTGCTCCAGTTGACCGTCAAGCGCTACGCCGAGCGGGTCCTCAACGAGGCCGCCCACCCGGACGGATTCATCTCCGACGGCTCCATCATCCACGAGTGGATATTCGCCAAGCTGCGGCTGGTGACGGGGCCGAATCCGGCCACCGACCAGTCCGTCGACAGTCGTTTCCGCAGCGAGGCCACGCTGGTCGCCGAAGACGTCGCGGACAACATCGGCCGGCTCGCGAAACACCACGCGAAGAACACGTACAGCGCTTTCTACTACGTGCCGATCGAGTTCGACCTGGCCGAGAACAACCGGCCGATCAACGAGAACTTCCGCAAGCTCTCCGACGAAGTGCTGATCCCGGCACTCGAGGAAACCGGAGTGCCCTTCCACACCGTGATCGGGACGCCGGAAGAGCGGCTGGAAAAGATCCTGGCGATTTCCGGACTGCCGGCCGTCACCGACGTCGACAAGGCTGTCGCGGCGGCGTTCAAGGGCTGAGCGGCGCACCGGGCCGGCGCCATCCCGCCGACCGCGCGAGGCCGGCCGCGCGAGGCCGACCGCACGTACGAGCCGAGCACCGAAGACGCTGATCGGCTGCACCGAAGCACGCCAAGAGGCACGACCACAGACGGCGGAGCGCCGCCGCACAGAAGGGTGAGGTCCATGCAACTGGAAGTTCCCAAGTTCAGTGACAAGCCCGACCTGAAGCTGGCCATACTCGGCACGTACTCGTCGGGGAAGTCGACCACGACCGAGTCCCTCTCGATCGCGACGGGCATCCCCCGGACGCACGCGAAGACCTCCCGTGAGCTGCTCATCGACCTCGTCCCCGGCAAGACGGTCATGGAGCTCAACGCGATGGAACTGGTCAAGCTCGGTCTGCGCCGCTTCGAGGAGCGCGTCCACAACGAGTCCGGCAGCGGCGCCTTCATCTCCGACGGCGGCGTGTTCCACGAGTGGGTCTACTTCGAGGCCCGGATGCGGGTCGGCATCAACCCCGGTATGCCGTGGTGGTTCCAGCAGGTCAAGAAGGCCATGGGCCTGCCGGTCAAGCACTTCTACCAGCGCTACACCGACACCCTGGGCGAGATCACCCGCAGCCGCGCGGCCCGGACGTACGACACCTATGTGCATCTGCCGGTCGAGTTCGACATGGACCGGGACGGACACCGCCCGGTCTCCGAGGAGTTCCGCCGGCTGTCGGACGAGCTGATCATCGGGGCGCTGGAGGACATGAAGGTCCCCTACCGCGTCGTCGGCGGCTCCGTCCCCGACCGGATCGAGCAGATCGTCAAGATCTTCGACCTGCCGCTGGTCGTCCCCATCCCCGAGGCCATCGCCGAGGCGGAGCGGCGGGTCAAGGCCGACATCGAGGACCTTCAGAGCAACCTCGCCTATCACGAGGCCCGGCGCAAGAAGTCCTTCAGCAAGCGGCTGGCCTACGCGCTGCGCTACTGACCGGGCGGGCACGGCGGGTTGCCCAGGGCGCGTACGCCTGGGCAACCGGCCGCTGTTCGTAGGGCCCGCTCGTACGGCCGCTGTTCGTACGGCCCGCTCGTGCGCCCGCTGTTCGTACAGCCCCGCACCGCCGCCCGCATCCCCGTATCCGCCCGGGAGGTATCCGGATGAACCGCACCCGTGTGGCGTTCTTCGACGTGGACGGCACCCTGACCACCTCGGCGAGCATGTTCCGCTTTCTGCGCTACTACCTCGCCGCCACCGGCCGGCCGCCGCGCGAGTACGAGGAACAGCGGCAGCTGCTCAAGGCGATGACGGCCCTGGGCTGCTCCCGCGAGACCACCAACCGCGCGTACTACGCCCAACTCGCCGGAGCCCCCGCCGGGTTGGTGGCCGCGCTGGCCGGCCAGTGGTTCGCCGCGGAGCTGAGCACCCGCGGCTTCTATCACGAGCCCGCGCTGGCCGCGCTGCGCCGGCACCGGGCCGACGGCGACCACACCGTACTGGTGTCCGGGTCCTTCCCGGCCCCGCTGCATCTGATCGCCGCCGACCTGGGCGTGGACGAGGTGTGGTGCTCCGAACCGGAGGTCACGCACGGCCGCTACACCGGTCGGCTCACCGGCCCCCCGATGATCGGCGACGCGAAGGCCGACGCCGTACGCGGTGTCGCCGCGGAGCGCGGGGCCGCCCTCGACAGTTGCGTCTCCTACGGCGACCACATCTCCGATCTGCCCATGCTCAAGACGACCGGCTCGGCCGTGGTGGTCGGCGGGGACGCCACCCTGCGCGCCATGGCGCGGATGCACGGCTGGCGACAACTGCCCGGCGTGCTGCCGCCCCCGCCCGCACTGCCCCTGCCGCACCGGGGTCGTCCCAGCTCGTTCCGATCTGTCCCCGACGAGGTCCCGGAGAGCGCATGACCGCCTGGTTCTTTGACCGCATGCACGGTTTCGGTGCGGCCGACGCGATCGTCTTCAACGGCACCGGCTACAGCTACGCCGATCTGCTGGAACGCACCGCCCGGTGGACGGGTTTCCTCGACCGTCACCAGGTGGGCCCCGGCCAGGTGGTGGCTCTGGAGGGGGTGAGCAGCGTCGACGCCTGCGCCGGGCTGCTGGCCCTGATCGGCCGGGCGGCGATCGCCGTCCCGCTGACCCCGCTGCCCGCCGCCAAGCGCGCCGAGTTCCACGAGGTGGCCGAGGTCGAGACGGTGATCACCATCGACACCGACACGCAGGAACGTTCCCTCACCACCACCGGCCGTACCGCAGAACACCCGCACTACGCCGCCCTGCGCTCGCGCGGAACCCCCGGCCTGGTGCTCTTCAGCTCCGGCACGACCGGCCGCAGCAAGGCCACGGTGCTGGACTTCACCCGGATTCTGGCCGGTTACGGTCCCGCCAGCCGCCCCCGGCGCACCGCGGGCTTCCTCAACCTCGACCACATCGGCGGCATCAACACCCTGCTGCACACCTTCAGCCAGGGCGGCGCCCTGATCACCCTCGCCGAGCGCACCCCCGACACGGTGTGCGCGGCCGTCGCCCGGCACCGGGTCGAGGTGCTGCCCACCACGCCCACCTTCCTCAACATGCTGCTGATCTCGGGCGCCCACCGCCGCCACGACCTCAGTTCGCTGCGACTGGTCACCTACGGCACCGAGCCCATGCCGCAGCGGATACTCCAGCGGCTGAGTACCGAATTGCCCGAGGTGCGGCTCAAGCAGACCTACGGACTCTCCGAGTTGGGCATCCTGCCCACCAAGTCCCGTGACAACGACAGCCTGTGGGTCAAGCTCGGCGGCGCGGGCTTCGACTACGAGATCCGCGACGGCATCCTGTGGATCCGCTCCGACATGGCGATGCTCGGCTATCTCAACGCGCCCGCGCCCTTCGACGACAAGGGCTACTTCAACACCCAGGACCAGGTGGAGACCGACGGCGACTGGGTCCGCATCCTCGGCCGTACCTCCGAGATCATCAACGTCGCGGGGGAGAAGGTCTACCCCAGCGAGGTCGAGAACGTCCTGCTCGAACTGCCCTTCGTCGCGGACGTCACCGTCGCCGGCCGGCCCAGCCATGTCACCGGGCAGGTCGTCATGGCCACCCTCAAACTCCAGCCGCCCGCCGACGGGTCCGCCGGGCCCGCCGACGCGCGCGAGGTGGCCCGGCAGGTACGGGCCTACTGCCGGAGCCGTCTTGAGCCCTTCAAGGTGCCGGTCGTGGTCGAGATCTCCGAGGACGACCAGCACTCCGACCGCTTCAAGAAGATCAGGAGCGCCGCATGACGACCGCGGCACAACCCGGCCCGGGCCGTACCACGGCCCCGGCCGCCGAGGACGCCGCCGGTCCGACGGCTCACGAGGCCGTCGGCGGCGGTGAGGTGCGCGAGGCTTCCGGTGGCGCTGTCCGGGAGGTTCCCGGCTCGGTTCAGGAGGGCGCGGGCGGGTCGGTCCACGAGGGCGTGGGCGGCTCGGTCCAGGAGGCCGCCGGCGCCGGCCGGGTCGCCGTCATCAGCGGCGGCAGCCGCGGCCTCGGCCGGGTGCTGACCGAACGGCTGCTGGCCCAGGGCTGGCGGGTGGCGACCTTCAGCCGGACCGCCAACGACTTCACCGAGGCGGCCGCCGCGGCCCACCCCGACGCCTTCCACTGGTCCGCCGTGGACCTGAACGACGTGCACGCCGTACGGGCGTTCGCCGCCTCCGTCGACCGCGCCTTCGGCCGGGTCGACCTGCTGATCAACAACGCGGGCGTGCTCCACCAGGAACTCTTCCTGACCACCGCTCCCCAGCGCATCAACGACCTGATCGCCAGCAACCTCCTCGCGCCGCTGCACCTGTGCCAGACCTGCGCGCGGCTGATGATGCGCGGCGGTGGCGGCGTCATCGTCAACATCTCGTCCATCAACGCCATCCGCAGCTACCGGGGGGTGGCCCCCTACGCGGCCGCCAAGGCCGGCCTGGAAGGGCTCAGCCGCACCCTGGCCAGGGAGCTGGGCCCGATGAACATCCGCGTCAACACCCTGACGCCCGGCTTCTTCGACAGCGACATGACGGCGACCGTCACCGCGCACAACCGCGAGCGGATTCAGCGCCGTACGCCGCTGGGCCGGCTGGGAACCGCGGAGGAGGTGGCCGACGCGGTCCTCTACCTCGCCTCGCCCGCCGCACGCTTCATCACCGGACAGTCACTCGTCATCGACGGAGGCATCACATGCTAGAGGGCAAGAACGTCCAGGAGGTCGTCGAGCGCGAGATCCGCGCGGTCCTGCTCAGCGACGACGAGCCGATCTCACCGCAGGACGCACTGCTCGACAGCGGCCTGAACTCCCTGATGCTCGCCCAGTTGCTGCTGCAACTGGAGGCCGAACTCGGCGTCGACCCCTTCGCCGGAGCGCTCTCCATCGCCGATGTGCGCACGGTCGGCGACCTGGTCGACGTCTACGAGCGGGCTCTCGCGGCCGCGGCGGGGGTGTGAGCGATGCCGATCCGCCGGCAGTTGCTGCTGCCCTCGATCGACGACTACCTCGGTCCCGGCCGGACCCGTTTCTTCGCCCGCGGCTACCAGCGCGCGGTCTACCGGGTCCGCGACATCGAGGCCGGTCCCGCCGACGGCCCCGAACCGGGCGCGCACGCCGTGGTCGACGTCGACTACCCGGCCAACTGGTCGCGCAAGGACGACGACGGCGATCTGCGGCCGCATCTGAGCACCATCGACGCCCTGGTCCTCGGCGTCCAGCTCGCCCAGCTCCATCTGACCCACGCCCACCGGCTCTCCGTCTCCGCCCAGCGCCGGATGCGGCTGCGCAAGGTCGTGCTGCGGGCCGGCGGCGAGCCCCAGGAGGACCTGCGGGACATTCCGCTGTCGGCCCGGCCGGTCAGGAGCGAGCCGCCCGTCCCCGGCGCCCCGCGCCGCCGTCTGAGCACGTACGACTGTGTCGTCGGCAGTCTGCGGCTGCGCTGCGGGATCGAGCACGACATCAGCGACCGGGAGACCGGGACCCGCCGCTACGCCAGCTTCGACGAAGCCCTCGGCCCGGCCGAACAGCGGTTCTACGGCGATGGGTTCAAGGCACGGCGGCACGCGATCGGGAATGTCCGGGTCGACATGGACGCGCTCACCGCGCGGGCCGATGTGCACTTCCCCGCCGACGGCGCGGGCCCGTACACCGGTGACGGCATCGACGGCGCCCTCCAGCCGTCGGTCTCCCTGGTGGACGCCTTCGTGGTCAGCCTCCAACTGGCCCAGGTGCTGATGTACGAGCTGGACGCGGTGCCGCGGGCCGCCAGCAACACGCTGTGGATGATGCGGACCGTACTGGAGGCCGCGGCCGTACCGAGGTCGCTGCCGTCGCACCCGCAGGCGCCGCTGGTCGCGGAGACCGCGCTCGCGAGCAAACGACTGCTGCCGCTGCGCGGCGGGATCTGGCGCAGCGTCGAGATCGACGGTAACTTCGCCGGGATCTCGCTGCGTAGCTCCTTCGCTCACGAACTGCCCGCCGAGGCCGCCGCCCACGCGGTCGGCTGAACCGGCCGCCCCCGGGTCCGGCCCTCCTGAGAGAAGTGCCCGCCGCCATGAGCCTGTACGACCTGACCTCCCGGCCCGGGTCCGATGCCTCCTTCACCCTGGTCGTCCTGCACCACGCGGGCGGATCGGCCCGCGGCTATCTGCCCTGGGCCGGTCATCTCCCCTCCGACTGGCGGCTGTTGGGCGTGGACCTGCCGGGCCGGCTGCCCACCCCGGCCGGACCGGTGTGCCGTACGGTCCCGCAGGCCGTCGACCATCTGCACACCGTGCTGCGGCCCCAACTGCGCGGCCCCTACGCCGTCTTCGGCCACAGCATGGGCGCCCTGCTCGGTTACGAGCTGGTCCGCGTCCTTGAGGCGTCTCCGCACCCGCCGTCCTGGCTCGCCGTGTCCGCGAGCCCCGCGCCCCACCGGGCCGGGGCCCGTGGCGCGGCGGATCGGCGTACCGACTGGCCGGCCGAGCGGCTGCACGCGTTCGCCCGCGAACTGGGCGGTGTGCCGGAGCAGTTGTGGCACCACCCGCGCCTGTCGGAACTGGTGCTGCGGACCCTGCGGAACGACCTGGCGATCGTGGACGACTACGGCGGCCGGCCCGTGGACCGGCCGCCGCTGCGCACGGCGATCGAGGTCTACGGCGGCGACGCCGATCCGCTGGCGCCGGCCGACCGGATGCCGGGGTGGGCGCGGCACACGCGGGGCGCGGTCGCCTTCCACACGCTGCCGGGCGGCCACTTCTACCTCTTCGACCGCGCCGCCGAGGTCTGCGCCCGGCTGGTGGCCACCCGGCGCGGCGTGGGTCAGTCGGTCGGCTGAGGGGGCCGGTGCCGCTCGGCCCGGGCGGCACCGGCCCCGGCGTGCTCAGACCGCCCGGGCGGCGCGGGCCCGCAGCGGTTCGGTGTGCGGGAAGACATGCCGGTTGTCCACGCTCCACCGGATGGACTCGTCACCGCGTGCCGTGGACCCGGAGAAGTGCGGGACGACCTGCTCGGCCAGCAGTTCATAGCTGCGCTTGACCCGGTCGAACGAGGCCCAGTTCACCGAGTAGTTGAGGAAGGTGCCGAAGCCGCCGGACCGCTCCTGGAGGTGGGTGATCGCGGCCACCGCGTCCTCGGCGGACCCGACGATCGCCAGGCCCTGCTCGATCCCGGCCTCCAGTTCCTGCGACGGCTTGACGCCGTCCTGGGCGACGTCGAAACCGGCCGCCTCGCCCCAATAGCCGTGCAGCCAGCGGGAGTAGCCCTCGCGTACGTCCCGGTACGCCTGCTCGCGGGTCTCGGCGATGTGCAGCGGTACGGTGATCCGCCACTTGGCGCGGTCCACCCGCTGTCCGTGCTCCTCGGCCGACTCCTCGGCGTAACTCCACTGCCGGGCCAGGTCCACCGCGGGGAAGCCGGGCGGCGGGGCGCCGAAGGAGAGCAGGCTGAGTCCGTAACGGCCCGCGACCTGGGGGCTGTTGGGCGTACCGATGCTGGAGATGGCCAGCTCGATGCCCGGCTTGCTGTAGCGCGGGAGCTGCATCTTGGCGTCCTGGAGGGTGTACCAGTCCGTCTTCTGGCTCACCCGGTTCTCGCCGTTGATCAGCTCGATGATCGTGGGCAGCGCCTCGCTCGTCATGCGCTTGAGCTCGCCCAGGTCCAGCCCGAGCATATGGGCGTCGTTCGGAGTTGCCCCGGGGCCGATGCCCAGGATGTAACGGCCCCGGGTGAGGTGATCGAGGAGTAACGCGCGGGTGGCGACGTTGAAGGGGTGGTGGAACGGCAGGGTGACCACCCCGTTGGCCAGCTTGATCTGCCGGGTCCGCTCGGCCGCCGCGGCGATCAGCGTCTCCGGCGCGCCGATCGAGGGCCACGCCAGCGAGTGGTGCTCGCCGAACCAGGCCTCGTCGTAGTTCAACTCATCCAGATGCTCGACCAGTTGGAGGTCGCGCCTGATGGTCAGATGGGGGTCCTGACCGGGTGCGTGCAGAGGGGAGATGAAGGCGCCGAAGCCGGTGTGCATGGGGTCTCCTTGAGTGTGGACCTGGTCCAGCAGGGGGGAGGGAGTCGAGGGCGCGGTGCGGTGACCTCCTGGCGCGGTGGGGGTGCTCTTGCGGTGGGGCCGTACGGCGTGCCGGCCGGGGCCCCTTCGGGACTACTGGCGGGTGCCGGACTCCGCGGACTTCTGGATACGGTCGAGCAGCCGGTGGTGGCGGGCGCCGTGCGCGAAGTCGGGGACGGTCGTGGTGCCGTTCTCGATGTCGGCCCGCAACTGGGCGTAGGCGTACGCGACCGGTGTGCCGGGACCGGTCAACCCGGGGACCTCGGTGTAGCGTTCGGGCACCGGCAGCTCGGTGAGCGTGTCCCCGCCGCGGGCGCCGCGCAGGGTGAACTGGCCGAACTGGAGATGGCCGCTGTCGCCGGTCACCACGAGGTCGCCCTCGGTGCCGTTGATCTCCCACAGCAGGTTGGTGGAGCGGGTGGAGCCGCCGCGGTAGTGCACGGAGGCGACGGCGCCGCTCTCCAGCCGTCCGGTCACCGCGATCTGGTCCTCCGCGGTCTGCGTCAGCAGCGCCCCGGTGTCGGCGTGCCGCACCTGCGGACGCCGGGTGGCGGTGGTCGCGTTGAGCGTCTCGAAGTCGGACAGCACCAGGGTCAGCGCGTCCACGGTGTGCCCGAAGGGCACGGTCAGCAGGGTGGCGCCGTTGCTCTTGTCGATGGTGTACGCGGTACGGTCCGGCACCACAGGGCCCCAGCCGCCGCCCGAGGCCACCAGGGTCGTGGAGAGCACTTCGCCCACGTAGCCCTCGGCGATCAGGTCGTGAAGGTAGCGGACCGGCGGCGCCGAGCGGGCTTGCAGACCGACCGCCGTACGCACGTCGTACCGCTCGGCGAGCGCCGCCAGCTCCTCCGCCTCCGCGAGGCCGTTGGCCAGCGGCCACTCGCTGAGGACGGCCTTTCCGGCCTCCAGAGCGGGGATGATCAGCTCGCGGTGGCGCGCCACCCGGACGGTGACGACCACGAGGTCGATGTCGTCGTCCGCGGCGAGTTCGGCGACGCCGGGGTAGGTCTTGGCGATCCCGTGGGCGGCGGCCGACTTCTCGGCCGTCTGCGGCGAGGACGCCGTCAGGCCGCGTACCTCGAAGCCCTCCACGGCGCGCAGCGCGGGCAGATGACCGCGTGCTCCCCAGCCGCCGTCGGCGCTGAGCCCGACGATTCCCACTCCGAGAGTCTTCACAGGTCCGGTGCTGAGAGTCACGAAGGACGTTCCTTTTCCAGTGGGTGCGGGGGGTCGGGCAGCGGCGAAAGGCGTGCCCGCGTCCATGTTCGGCCCCGGCGTCCCTGGGCAACAAGTGCCTGCTCACACTATTGGTCGTGCCAACAGCGATCATGTGTTCGGGTGATCGCCCTTGAGAAGGGCGGGAGTCGGCGCCGCGCGGCAGGCCGGCGCCGAGCCCGGTGTCGGCGGCCCGGCGGGCGTCATCCCTGGCTGTGGGCCGGCCGGCGCTGAGGGGCCCGGCGGCCGGGGGCTCGGCGGTCCGGGGGCCCAGCGGTCCGGGGGCTATTCCTCTTCTTCGACGGGGAGGGCCGACGGGTCGGGAATGTGCGGGAGCACCTCGGTGATGTAGCTTTCCACGGTCGCCTCCAGGCCCACGTCCCGCTGCGCCCGCTCGGACAGGTACCAGCGGTGCTCCAGCAGCTCGTGGTAGAGCTGCGCCGCGTCCATCTTGCCGCGCATCTCCAGCGGCACCGCCCGTACCGCCGGCCGGAAGACCTGCCGTACCCAGCGGTGCGCCAGCACCTCCGGCCGCGCGCCGACCGGATCGCCCGGCGCGTAGT
This sequence comes from Streptomyces sp. NBC_00223, assembly GCF_036199905.1. Taxonomy (NCBI): domain Bacteria; kingdom Bacillati; phylum Actinomycetota; class Actinomycetes; order Kitasatosporales; family Streptomycetaceae; genus Streptomyces; species Streptomyces sp. NBC_00223. The sequence continues at coordinate 5,805,536 of NZ_CP108109.1, forward strand.
CGTCCTGGGTGGTCATCCAGCTCTCCAGGTCGTTGAGGAGGCTGCGCGCCTGGTTCTCCTCGGTGTCCAGACCGGTCAGCCGCAGCAGCTGGCGCTGGTGGTGGCCCGCGTCCACGACCTTCGGCACGAAGGTCACCGCGTCCCCGGCGGGGGAGCGCTGGATCTGCATCTCGGCCACGTCGAAGCCCAGGTCGTTGAGCCTGCGGATGCGCCGGTCGATGTAGTGCCGCTTGCTCGCGGGGTAGACCGACTCGCGGGTCAGCTCGTGCCACAGGTCGGCGTACCGCTCGACGATCGCCTCGCCGAAGGTGATCGGGTCCACCGAGGGGTGCAGCGAGCCGCCGGCCTCCAGGTCCATCAGCTCCCCGGCGATGTTCACCCGGGCCAGGTCGATGTCGTACTCCCGCTGCCCGCGGGTGAGCTCCGGCTGGATCTGTCCGGTCTCGGCGTCCACCAGATAGGCGGCGTACGCGCCCGCGTCCCGGCGGAAGAGCGTGTTGGACAGCGAGCAGTCGCCCCACGCGAAGCCGACCAGATGCAGCCGTACGAGCAGGACGGCCAGCGCGTCCAGGAGGCGGTTCACCGTGCCCGGCCGCATCGTCGTCTCGAACATCGAACGGTACGGCAGCGAGCCGTTGAGATGGCGGGTGATCAGCGCGGGCTCCAGCGGCGTACCGTCCGCGGCGACCCGCCCGGTGACCACCGCCATCGGGTCCACGGAGGGTATCGCCAGCCGGTCGAGGTCGCGCAGCAGCTCGTACTCGCGGGCCGCCGCCCACTCGCTGACCTCCTTGATCGCCACGACCTCGTCACCGGCCCTGGCGAAGCGGACCACGTGCCGGGAGATGCCGCGCGGCAGGGCGACGAGGGAGGAATCCGGCCACTGTTCGAGCGGCAGGTGCCACTCCAGGTCGAGAAGATCCGACGGGTGCTCCGCGTCGGTGGCCCTGATCTGCAGCGGCATGGCGCGCCTCGGTTCTCGCTCGTACGGTGTGCGGTCGGCCGCCCGATCCCCTCGGCCCGTCCCGCCCCCGATGCTGCCATGCGCCCCCGCCCCGGCGTCATGAGCCCGCTCACACCGCCCCGACGTCCGCCGGCCCGGACATGGCGGCCGGGCGGACGTGGGGTCCGGAGGTGAGCGGGGCGCGGGGGAGGGGCGGGGTGTTCGGATGGGGGCCGCCCCCTTGGGGGGCGGCCGGTGGGGTCAGCCGCAGGGGATCGCGCCCGGGGTCAGGGTGACCTGGCGGTTGATGTCGCCGTCGAAGCGGTAGGTGTTCACCGCCGTGCCCTGACAGGTGTAGCGCACGATGCCCAGGCCGTAGGCGACCGCGGTCACCGAGCCGCCGGCGCCGACCTTCTCGATCACGGCGTACCCGGGCTGGGTGACGCCGTTGCAGACCTTGGTGTCGTAGATCGACAGCTGGTTGCCGATGAAGTCGAAGTCCGTGTAGTACGTGCACGAGCCCGGCAGGTCCGCGGTGCCGGCGACCGCGGTGGCCGCACCGGGGATCAGAACGGCCGCCAGGGCGGCGGCACTTGACGCGGCGAGCAGACGGAGCTTTCTCACAGGTCGTTGTCCCTTCGGGAAGGAGGAGGGTCGTGACGAGCAAGGAGCAGCTGCCGTACGGCGGGGGTGCGGGGGTCACCGCGCGCACTGATCGTAGGGTCACCGACACAGGCCCGCAATAATGCGAGTGAAAGCAAGAAAATTACGTAACCACACCTGCAACAAGGCGTGTTGGCCGTTCTGTCCCCGGACATGGAACGTCCGGCCCGGGCGGAGGGGGGCTCGCCCGGGCCGGACGGGTGTGGGGGATGCCGGGGCTACTTCTCCAGGCAGAACTCGTTGATCGGGTAGCCGACGTGCCGGTCCTCGGTCGGCAGGTAGCCGAGGACGATGTCGCCCGGCTTCAGCTCCGTGCTGTTGAGCACCGTGCCGCCGGGGCCGAGCACCCGGACGTGCCAGTCGTCCTGAAGGATCAGGTTGGCGGTACGTCCGTCGGGCGCCACCGCGTCGATCGACAGCAGCGGACGCGTCTCGATCTTGACCCGGCCGACGGTCACCAGCCGGGTGTTGCCGTGGATGTCGACCGCGGTGACCTTGGAGCCGGCCTTCAACTCGCTGAGGTAGTTGGTGCGTTCGTTGGCACCGATGGTGTACGAGTGGATCGCGCCCGCGTTGACCCGGAACGGCCGCGTCGGCATGTACGGCAGCGGGTGGGTCTCGCTGACGCACAGGATCAGGCCCTTGGAGTGCGAGCCGACCAGGATGCCCTCGTCCTTGCCGAAGTGTGTGGCGGTGTCCACGCAGGCCCGCTCGCCCATGCCGACGTGCGCGGTCCCGGTCACCGTCAGCTCGGTGAGCTGGAGGTTGGGCACACCGGCCTCGGCCGACAGCTTGAGCGCGGTGGCGTCACCGACCCGGGCCGGCGCCATCAGCACGCCGTCGGAGCCGAGTTCGAGCACACCGAAGATGATCTCGGCCTCCTCGACGTCCTGCGCGATGGTGATCAGCGAGCCCTTGGCACGGGCGGCCGCCGCGATCACGATCTCCAGCGGGATCTTCGTGGGGTCGCGGAAGAGCAGCAGGCTCCACTTCTCGGTGCGCCCCGACTGGCACGCGTCCTCCAGCGTCGCCGCGTCGATGATCTCGACGAACCGGCCGAACTCGATCTGCGGGTGCAGCAGGGCCAGTTCGGCGGGCTCGCCGTGCTTGGCCGGGTCCACGATGACGACATCGGCCGCGCCGAAGTCCTCGGGCAGCGCTTTGCCCTGAGGGAAGAGGACCTTCTTGACAGTCGGCGGGAGGCCCGCCAGGTCCGCGATGTCATCGGCGAGGATGCCGTCCACCCTGGCGTGGATGGCCTCTTCGACGATGGCCTGCTTGGCGGAGCCCGTAGTCCGGATGTCCAGCCAGCTGAGCTTCATGAGATGAACTCCTCATCGCTTAGGGATGGTTCAGGTGAAAGGGGAAAGCCTGCAGACGCGGTGGTGGAACGGTCGGACGGTCGAAGGGATCGGGTGGCCGGTCGTACGGTCCGGGACCAGGGCGTACGGTCCGGCGGCCGTGACGCGAGCCGGGTAGGGTCCGGCGGCCGTGACGTGAGCCGGTCGTACGGTCGGTCAGGCCGCGGCGCGGCCCGGTGCCTGGTAGCCGTGCACGATCTCGGCGACCTTGGCGGCCAGCACACCCGGGTCGGGCGACTGGAAGACATTGCGGCCCATGGCGACCCCCGCGGCCCCACCGCGCAGCGCGTCCTCCACGTAGGCGAGCACCTGGCCCTCGTCCTCGTTGCGCGGACCGCCGACGACCACCACCGGCACCGGCGCCTCGCGCGTGATGTCGGCCATCTCCGCCACCGAACCGGCGTAGGGCGTCTTCACCAGGTCCGCGCCGAGGTCGGCGGCGAGGGTGACCGCGTGGGCGATCAGGCCCGGGTCGTTGGGGCGGGTGATCTTCGGGCCGCGCGGGTAGACCATCGCCATCAGCGGGACGTTCCACCGGTCGCAGGCGTCCGAGACCGCGGCCATGTCGGCGATCTGCCGGCGCTCCTCGTCGGAGCCGAGGTTGACGTGCACGCTGACCGCGTCGGCGCCCAGCCGCAGGCTCTCCTCGACGCTGGCGACCAGGTACTTGGCGTTGGGGTCGGGGGCGTGCACCGTGCTGGCGCTCAGATGCACGATGAGCGAGATCCGGGTGAACCAGTCGGGGTCGACATAGCGCAGGCTGCCCTTGTGGAGCACCACCGCGTCGACCGAGTTGGCCGCCAGCCGGCCGATCAGCGGGTCGACCGCGCGGCCGCCGGTGACCGGGCCGTCGGTGATCGAGTGGTCGAGCGGCACGATGAACAGCCGCTGCTGCGCGTGCCGGTAGAGGCGTTGCAGTCGTAACCGCCGGGCGAATGAGCTGTTGTACACCATGGGAAGCCCTTTTCTCCGATGCGATTCGATCCGGTCCGGATCAGAACTGGCGCGCCGGTTCCCGGGAGCCGGTCGGCGCGTCGAGGCCGAACTCGCTGTGCAGGACGCCGACTCCGCGCAGCACCTCGGTCTCGGGCACGGTCACCGAGATCCGCAGTTGGGAGGCCGAGACCGCGCTGGTGGCGATGGCGGCGCCGCTGAGCGCCGAGAGCATACGGGCGGCGTACTCGGGACGGCTGAGCAGGCCGGTGCCGACCACGGAGAGCATCCCGACCTCCTCGTTCACCTCGGCCCAGCCGCCCCACTTGGCGGCCATCTCCCGCATCGAGCGCCGGACGGCCGGGACGTCGGGCCGGCGTACGGTCATGCCCACCGAGAAGCCGCCCTCGTCGCCCTCCGAGAGGTTGGCCATGTCGACGGATATCGACGTCCGGGCCAGGAAGCGGAACACATCGGCGACCGAGTCGCGGTCGATGCGCTCCACGCGCATGGCCACTCTGGCCACGTCCGCGTCGTGCACCACCGCACTGACCGCGGTGCTTCCTTCAAGCATGTCTCCTCCGACCTCTCCGCGGATGACCGTCCCAGGCCCGTCCGCCGACGAATGCTTGACATGAATGTCGACACCGCAGAGCGCGGCGAGTTCGACCGCCCGGGAGTGCATGACCCGGGCTCCCGCGAAGGACATCTCCGTCATGACCGCGAGATCGATCTCGGGCATCCGCCGGGCCCTGGGCACGACCCGGGGGTCCGCGGTGTACACGCCGTCGACGTCGGTGTAGATCTCGCAGCGGGTGGCGCCCAGTTCGGCGGCGACGGCCACCGCGGTGGTGTCGGAGCCGCCGCGGCCGAGGGTGACGATGTCGCCGTCCTCGTTCGTCCCCTGGAACCCGGCGACCACGACGACCTTGCCGTCGTCGAGCAGCCGCAGCATCAGCTCGGTGTCGACGGCGGCGATGACGCCGGCGCCGTGCCGGCCGCCGGCCAGGATTCCGCTCTTCGCGCCGTTCAGCGCGGCCGCCGGGACGCCGGCGGTCTGCAGCGCCATGGCGAGCAGCGCGGAGGAGGCGGTCTCACCGGTGGCCAGCAGCTGATCGAGTTCGCGGCTCTCGGGGGAGGCACTGAACTCCCGAGCCAATGAGAGAAGTTCGTCGGTCGTGTCGCCTCTGGCGGAGACGACCACGATGACCCGCCGTCCCGCCCGGTGCTGGGCGGCGACCCGCTCCGCCACCGCACGCATCTGAGCCAGGGAAGCCACCGAGCTCCCGCCGTACTTCTGCACGAGCACTTCGCGCTGGAAGATCTCATTCGGCATGTTTGAAGCGTGTGCGAACACGCTATCGGACGCGTTTCAGTTGGATATTACGGTAAAGTACACGCAAAGCCACACGCAAACGGAACAACCCCCGCCAGGTGTTTGGCGGGGGCTGTTTTCCTGCGGTGCTTTTTCGGCCGTTCTCCCGAGGTGGATGTGGCCTGAATCAACTGTCCTGGACGCGTGTGATCTTTTCGTCGGCGAGGGGCGCGTAGAAGTGGGTGAATATGCGTCCCACAAGTTCACCGCGGCTGGACACACCGACCTTCTCGAAGATGGCCTTGATGTGGTCCCTGACCGTGTGCGGCGACAGGAAGAGCTGCTTGGCGATTTCCGCCGTGGACAGTCCGCGGGCGATGTACTGGGTGACCTGCACCTCGCGCTCGGACAACTCATAGGCGTCCATCACCAGCGGCACGATCTCCGAGGTCTTCGCGGGCTCGATCACCACCGCGGCGGCGCCCAGCATGCCGCTCGCGTCGCGCAGGCAGGACGCGTGGCACACCAGCCACCGGCCGGCCCGGGTGCGGGCGCGGACCCTGGCCGTACCGCGGCCGCGGTCCTGGGCGACGGCCCTGGCCTGGGCGGCGGTGCTGTGGATCCAGGCCGGCACCCGGACCCCGAGCGCGGTCACCACGCCCGGGCCCGTGGGCAGTTCGTCGAGGAAGCTGCGGGCGTCGTCGTTGACCGAAAGCAGACGGTCCTGGGCGTCGAAGAGCAGGAGCCCCGGGCCGTGTTCGGCGTCCGGCAGCGGCTCGGACCGCGGTTCGTCGAAAGACCGCAGTCGTCGGGCGAGCGGAATGGTCACTGATTCAACGATTTTGTTCTCTCGCTGATCGAAAGCCGCGCGGCCGCGGGCCCGGAAAAGGCTGATGTGCCCGCGCGGCCGGCCGGCGACGCGCATTACCGCGCGCATCTCGTCGCCGAATCCACGCGGGCGCATGAAGTCGTGGTACAGCGTGCTGCGGGCGGGGGAGTCGTCGGTCGCCTGCCGCAGGCTCACCACCGGGACAGGAGCCCGGGCCAGGTCGCGGAAGAGGTTGACGTTCTCGGTGAAGAGCTCGCAGCCCCAGTAGACCGCGCAGCCCTCGTCGTCCAGGTTCTCGGTCCTGATCGGCGAGGTCATCAGCCCGGTGACCGGGTCGGTCGCCCGCCACACCGCCGCGTCGTACGGCACGAGCCGGCGCAGCTGCGCGGAGGCCTCGGCGAACATCGTCAAAGCGTCGGGCGCGTGTCCCGCCCGGGCCAGGAGCTCTTCCCGGCTCTGGGTGATCTGAACGGCGGTCGGCTTCGTCACCTTGTCATCCTCCGGGACATCACCCGGCCGACACATCCCTCAATTGGGGGGAGAGACGGCTTCCGGACAATCGGACGCGGGCCGGACCTCGCACAGCTTCCAACCCCCTGAACGCGGGATTGATTCCCCTGTCCGCACCGGCAACACTCCCGGCGGCGGACGGCAGCAGGAATTGAGGAGAACCGCATGAGGTGCAGTGTCATCGGGGCGGGTGCGATGGGCCGGGCGGTCGCCCGGCGGCTGGCGCTGGCCGGCGAGACCGTCCTGCTGACCGACCGGGACACCGCCAAGGCATGGCGGGCCGCGGCCGAGGTCAGCGCCGAGGCGGCACCCGGAATCGTCCTGCCCGCCGACCTGTCCGCCGCCTTGGACGCCAACGTGGACATGACGGTGCTGGCGCTCGCCCACCGCGACTGCCTGGCGCTCGCCCTGTCCGCCGACCGGCCGCTCGCCGGAAAGGTGGTCGTGGACGTGGCGAATTCGCTGGAAGATCAAGAATTCGGAATATCGCCTTCCGGGGGAGTGAGCGCGGCCGAACGACTGGCCGCGGCGGCTCCGGAGTCCATCGTGGTCAAGGCATTCAACACCGCCTTCGCTCCCGTTCTGTACGCCGGGGAGTTGGACGGTATACCTGTCGATGTTTTCGTGGCGTCGGATGACGATGACGCGAAGCTGGCCGTAATCGAGTTGGTGAACCGCTCGGGCCTGAGAGGATTCGACATGGGACGGCTTCGCAATGCACGGGGGTTGGAGAGTCTGGCGGCTCTGTCACATGAGCTGCGGGACCGGCTTGGGCTGACTGTTCAAGCCGGTTTTACCTTCCTGCCTCGCTGGTGAAAAAGCATCACAAGCGGACACCACCCTAGAGGGGGAAGCGCACATGACGGACAGATACCGGTATCGCGTCCTCGGACCACTGACGGTGACGGGCTCGGACAGAACCGTACGCTTGGGCAGTCCACGGCAGCAGGCCCTGCTCACCGCGCTGCTGCTGGAGGCCGATCACGTGGTCCCGCTGGAGCGGCTGGTCGACGTGATATGGAACGAGGCGCCACCAGCGTCCGCGAAGAGCCAAGTGCGCATCTGCGTCTCGGGCTTGCGCAGGCTCTTCGCGGACCACGGGATCACCGGCAGGATCGAGACGCACCCGGCCGGCTATCTGCTGAAGGTGGCCCCGGGGGAACTGGACCTGGCGGCGTTCGAGGAGTACAGCATCCTGGGCCGCGCGGCGGCCGAGGCCGGGTCGACCGTCGAGGCGGTGACCCTCTACCGGTCGGCGCTCGGGGTCTGGCTCGGTCCGATAGGAGCGGGGCTGGACAGCAAGATCCTGGAGTCGGTCTCCGCGAAGTTCCAGGAGACCCGGCTGACGGTGCTCGAGGACTGTTTCGACCTGGAGCTGAAGCTGGGCCGGGAGCGGCAGATCGTCGGCGAACTGGCCGCGCAGGTCACCGAGCACCCGTTCAGGGAACGGCTGGCCGCGCAGTTCATGCTGGCGCTCTTCAGGTCGGGGCGGAAGGTCGAGGCCCTGGAGTTCTTCCGCAAGTTACGGGCGCGGCTGGACGACGAACTGGGGATAAGACCGGCAGCCGCGCTGCGCGACCTGGAGTACGCGATACTGACCAGCGACTCCGGACGGGTCGAGATCCCGTCGAACGGCCGGAACACCGCCGACGACCTCCGGTTCACCATCAACTTCCCCCGGCTGCTGCCGGAACAGGCGACGGACGCGCTGCGCACGGAGGACCGGCTCGCGAAGCTGGAGCAGGAGAACGCCGAGCTGAAGGCCGAACACCTCGTCTTCAAGCGGGTGATGTCCTTCTGGATGACCACGTGGGAGGGGGAGACCTCCTGACGGGGGCGAGATCCCCCAGCGGGCGTCGGAGCCCTCAGTAGCACCGCATACCACCCTGAATCGCCCTGTATCACCCCGTACCCCCGGCCGGTTACCCCGGCCCTTCGGCACACCGCGGGCCCGTACCCCCCCAGAACAGGGGATACGGGCCCGCGGCACTTCCCTCATTCAAGGGATGGGACGTGTCCACCGCGAGGCCAACACTGGCGCTGTGGACACCGAACAGACCCTGAAGGAAGACGGAATGCCCGAAGCCACGCACTCTCTGCAACGACCCCGGGGTGCGCCGAACCCTCCGCCCATACCCCCCGGAGCCGTGGCGGCGCTGGCGGCCGAGGTCGACGGCGACGTTCTGCTCCCCTGGGACGAGGACTACGCCGCCGAGCGCGCGGGCTTCAACCGCGTCGCCCAGCACCAGCCGGCCCTCATCGTCGCCGCGGCCGGCGCCGCCGACGTACGGGCCGCGGTCACCTTCGCCGCCGACTACGGTCTGCCCGTCGCCGTCCAGGCCACCGGCCACGGCATCGCCGCACCCACCCTGGGCGGAGTCCTGATCAGCACCCGGCGGATGGACCACGTCACGGTCGACCCGGTCGCCCGTACCGCGCGGGTGGCGGCCGGCGCCCGCTGGGAGCAGGTCATCACCGCGGCCGCCGCCCACGGCCTCGCCCCGCTCAACGGCTCCTCCCCGCTGGTCGGCGTCGTCGGCTACACCCTGGGCGGCGGCATGGGCCTGCTGGCCAGGAAGTACGGCTACGCGGCCGACCATGTCACCCGGATCGCCGTGGTCACCGCCGACGGCCGGCTGCTGTCGGTCACCGAGAAGCACCTGCCCGAGCTGTTCTGGGGACTGCTCGGCGGCAAGGGCAACTTCGGCGTCGTGACGGCCATGGAGTTCGAACTCGTCCCGGTCACCCGGCTCTACGGCGGCGGCCTGTACTACGACGGCGCCGACGCCGCCGAGGTGCTGCACGCCTGGCGCCGCTGGGCCGCGGACGTCCCCGAGGAACTGGTCACCTCCATCGCGCTGCTGCGTCTGCCCGACCTGCCCCAGGTCCCGGAGTTCCTGCGCGCGCGGCTGATGGTCCATGTCCGGGTCGCCCACCTCGGCAGCGCGGAGGAGGGCGAGGAGCTGCTGCGCCCGATGCGCGCGGCCGCGCCGGTCGTGCTGGACGAGGTCGGCGAGATGCCGTACACCTCCGTCGCCGACATCCACCGCGACCCGGTCGACCCGATGCCGTACAACGAACGCTGCATCACCCTGCGGGAGTTGGACGAGGCCGCGGTCGACCGGCTGCTCGCGGTCGCCGGGCCGGGCGCCGACGCGGATGACCTGATGGTCGAACTGCGGCTGCTGGGCGGCGCGTTGGGCAGGCCCTCGCCCGTACCGAACGCCGTCGGCAACCGTGACGCCGCCTTCACCCTGGCCACCCTCGCCCCCGGGCCCACCCGGGTGCTGGACGCGCTGGCCGAGTGGGGCACCGGCGGCCGCTATCTGAACTTCCTCAGCGGCCCCGACACCGCCGACGAGGAGTGGGTCCGCGCCTGCTGGCCGCCGGAGACCCACGCCCGGCTCACCGCGCTCAAGCGCGCCTACGACCCGCAGAACCTGTTCCGGGCGAACCACAACATCCTGCCCACCCCCGATCGAGGAATCCGTCATGACCACTGAACAGCCCGTCGTCCATTCGCTTCCCAGCCCGGCCGTCGCCGAGTCACCACCGTTCAGCGCCCGGTCCGCCGGGATGCGGATCGGCGCGCTGTTCGGCCCGGCCGTCTTCGGCGTCACCGCCGCGGGTGTCGCCCTGCCCAAGGTCTCGGTCGCCCTGCACGCGACCCCCGCGCAGGCCGCGTGGGTGCTCACCGCGCACGCGCTCGCACTCGGTGTCGGCACCGCCCTGTTCGGCCGGCTCGGCGACGCGCTCGGTGTCCGCGCCACGCTGCTGGTCGGCTCGCTGGTGCTGCTGCTCGGCACCGGCATCTGCGTCTCGGCGCCCAACCTCGGCACGCTGGTCGCGGGCCGCTTCGTACTGGCCGCCGGCTCCGGCGCCATGACCTCCGGCGCGCTGACGCTGGCCGCCTCGGGTGATCCGGCCCAACGGCCCAAGGTGCTCGCCGGATTCGGCGGCACCATGGCCGTCTTCTCGGCGAGCGCCACCCTGATGGGCGGCGTGGTCACCCAGTGGATGACGTGGCGGCTCACCGTCGTGCTGCCCGTGCTGTCGCTGCTCGCCGTGCCGTTCTGCCTGCCGCTGGCCACCCGGCCCGGCTCGCGCAAGTCCATCGACGTCCCCGGTGCCGCGCTGCTCACCGCCACGGTCAGCGCGCTGCTCGTACTGATCCAGTCGCCGACGCTCTCGCTGTCCACGCCGGTCGTGCTCACCCTGGTCGCGATCGTGGTCGTGGCCGCGGCCGGGCTGACCGCCCGCGTACGGCAGAGCCCCGAGGGCTTCGTGCAGCGCTCGCTCGCCACCGACGGGACCTTCCTGCTGGCGGGCGCGATCGGTATCGGGGTGTACGCGGGGCTGTTCGCCGCGATGTACGCCGTGCCGCAGATCCTGGTCAAGTCCTACGGCTGGAGTGTCTTCCAGATCGGCTTCGCGCTGCTGCCCGGCGCGGCGATCGGCGCGATCGTCTCCCGGCTCGCGGGCAAGCTGACCTCCGGCAAGGGCGGGAACATCCTGCTCGCCGGGGCGGCCGTCGCCTCCGCGGTGCTGATCGGTATCGCGGGCATCAACGGTGGCGGCGCGTGGCTGCTGGTCAGCGGGGCGTCGCTGGGCTTCGCGGCCTTCGCGGTCACGCAGGTGGTGACGACGGGGCTGATGTCCGTCCGGATCCCTCCGCAGCGGCGGGGTGGCGCGATGGGCCTGCTCAACCTGACGTTCTTCGTCGGCGGCGGCATGGGGTCGGGCGCGGCGGGCGCGCTGGCGAAGTCCATGGAGCTGACCAGTGCGTTGGGGCTGGTCGCCGTGCTGCCGCTGGTCTCGGGCCTGTTGGCCCTCGTGCTGTCCAACGGCCGCCAGAAGCCGGCCGCCTAGGCGCGCGCCCTGCTCCCACGTTCACGCGTCCCGCGCGCGGGGGTGAGGCCCCCGTCCCGGGGACTGCCCCGGACCTGTCTGCGGGCGCGCGGACGCGCGGGCGTGCGCCAACGCCGGGGCCTCGGCCCCGAAAACCCCGCGCGGGCACGCGCGTTCACCAACCCCCGGCTCCGGGACTCCCGGCAGGTGGCCCGCTGCCCCGGAGCCGAGCAGGGGGCGCCCGACCCTGGTTCTCCCGTATACGCGCGGGCGCGGGCCGCTGCCCGGGCCGGCGCGTGGCCGATGCCACGGCCGCACTCGGGCGTGCGCCTGCACCGTGCAGGGGCGTTCTCCGGAAGCCGGTCCCTCCGCCTTTGGGTGCCGGGCACGAGCACGCCGACTCTGACCCTCCTGTTCTGCGCCGGCACGTGTCCGTATAGCCCCTCGGCCGCGACCCGGGCGCAGCCCTCGCGCCCCCCCGCTCCCCGCCCATGCGCCCGTGCGGCGGAACTCTCGCGCGTGGCCCCGAGAGCTCCGGCCGCCGGCCCCGAGCCCGGTTGTGGGCGGGCCTGGGGTGGGCAGGGGGAGACGCCAGCAGGTGGTCGTCCCCGGCTCTGCGACCCCTGGGGCCAGGCGTGGAGATCTGGCGCTTCGGCCTCATGGCCGGGTGCGGGCGGCGGCTGCGGTCGGCGCGGTGGGCCCCAACTCCTGGCGACCGTAAGGGGTTTCCGGCCACGGGACCCCGAGCGGGCGCGGGGCGCGCTCGTCCCGGCCTCGCGCGCTTGCGCGCCGAGTCCTCGGCTTCCGGGCCGCGCAGGCTCGGCGTGGGCGGGCGCCCGGCACGGACCGGCGTGGGCAGGCGCCCGGCACCGCCCGGCGGCGTCTCCCCGCCCGGCACCGCGCGGGGTGGGGGGACGCTGCCGGGCGCCCGGCACCGCGGGGCGGCGGATATCCGGGCGATAGGCCGTCGATACGCGCTTCGCCCAACAATGCTCCGTCCCCGCTTTCCTGGAGTTGGTGATGACGACAGAATTCGACAACCACGTCAGGGAACTGGTCGCCTGGCACTTCGACGCCGCGACCGGCTCCCCGTTCTGGCTGGCCAAACGGGACAGCCTCGGCTTCGACCCGCTCAACGACATCCGGGACGCGAACGACCTGCGCCGCTTCCCCGACGTCAGCGCGGAGTTGCGTGACGTACCCGCCCAGCAGCTGATCCCGCGCGGGCTGTCCGACCGGACCTTCCGGGTCTACGACTCGGGCGGCACGACGGGCGCGCCCAAGCGCGTCGTCGACAGCGCCTACCGTTCACGGATGCTGGAGTGGGCCCAGCGGCGCCTGGTCGCCCAGGGCGTGCCCGAGACCGGCAACTGGCTCCACCTCGGACCGACCGGCCCCCATGTCATCGGCTTCGACGTCTCCCGCTACGCCGCCCTGGGCGAAGGCATCTTCTACACCGTCGACCTCGACCCGCGCTGGGTCAAGCGCCTGCTGGCCACCGGCCGCGGCGACCTCGCCGACGAATACGTACAGCACCTGCTCGACCAGGCCGAGACCGTCCTGCGCAGCCAGGACGTCGCCGTACTGAGCACCACCCCGCCGCTGCTCGAAGCGATCTGCGCCCGCAGCGAGCTGTACGACCTCGTACGCACCAAGGTCCGGGCCATCATCTGGGCCGGCACCTCCATCAGCGCCGAGAGCCTGCGGATGCTCAAGGAGGTCTTCTTCGACGGCACCGCGGTGATCGGGATCTACGGCAACAGCCTGATGGGCGTGGCCCCGCAGCGCCCGTCCCTGGCCGACGACACCTTCCCCTGCGTCTTCGAGCCCTTCCCGGCGACCACCAGGCTCGAACTCGTCGACGAGCAGGGCGATCTCGTCGAGTACGGCGAGCGCGGCCGGGTCCGGCTGCACCTGGTCTCCGACGAGATGTTCCTGCCCAACATCCTGGAACGGGACAGCGCCGTACGGATCGCGCCCGCCGTCGCCGGCGGCCCCGACGGGGTCGCCGATGTGCAGACCTACACCCGGATCGGCGACGTCGCCGTCATAGAAGGGGTCTACTGATGGCCGCCGCGGACCCCAGCACACCGGCCGCCGGGCCGATACGCGTCGACCCGGTCGTCTCCGGCCGGCTCGTGCCCAGTTCGGACCGCACCACCCTCGTGGGCGTCCACGGCGCGGACCTGGCCGACATCGGCCTGGCCCCGCGGCTGCTCGCCCAGGCCGCCCTGAACCGGATGCGCGCGGCGGCCGACGGCCTCCCGCCGTCCCCCGCGATCTTCCGCGCCGCGGCCCGGATCTTCGCCACCGAGGAACTGGACGGCGAGAGCGTCGGACAGTACGTCGCCCGGGTCACCCAGGCCACCGGCCTGACCGCGGCCACCGGACGGCTCGCCGTCACCGACCTCGTCGCCGAGATCGAGGCGCTGCCCGAGACGACCGCCGCCGAACTGCCGGTCACCGACTTCGGCGCCGGATTCCGTACCCGGTGGGTGCCGCGCGGGCGGACCTTCGCCGCGGTCATGGCCAGCAACCACCCCGTACCCAACGCCACTTGGGTGCAGGCGGTCTTCCACGGCTACAGCGTGCTGGTGCGGCCCGGCAGCCGTGACCCGTTCACCGCCCGGCGGCTGGTGGCGGCGCTGCTGCGGGCCGGCCTCGACCCCGAGCGGATCGCCTTCCTGCCCAGCGAGCGCCCGGTCGGCGAATTCCTGCTGCGGGAGGCCGACCGCGGCATCATCTACGGCGGCCGCAAGGCCGTCGAGACCTGGCAGCGCGACGAGTCGGTCGCGGTACGCGGCCCCGGCAGCACCAAGGCGCTGCTCGACGCCGACCTCGACGACCGGCTGCTCGACCACCTGGTCGCCTCGGCCTCCTTCGACGGCGGCACCCGCTGCACCAACCTCTCCGCGGTGCTCACCACCCGCCCGCCCGCCGAGGTCGCCGACGCGCTGGCCCGCCGGCTGAGCACGCTCCCGGTGCTCCCGGCCGACGCCCCCGAGGCGTCCCTGCTCGTGGTCGACGCAGAGCGGGCCGACCAGCTGCGCCGCCAGACCGACGCGCTGCGCGCCTCGCTCACCGACCACTCGGCCGCGTACGACGAGAACGGGCCACTCGTGGAGCTGCCCGACGGATCGTTCCTGCCGCGCCCGCTGGTGCTCTCCGCCGACAGCGCGCACGACCCGGCGGTCGGCACCGAACTCCCGTTCCCCTTCGTCATCGTGGCCCCCTGGACGCCGCAGGACGGCACCGCCCCGCTGCGTCACTCCCTCGTGCTCAACCTGCTCACCGAGAACGAGGAGGTCGTGGACCGGGCGCTGCGCGAGCCGACCGTACGGAAGATCACCCGCGGCACCGTACTGCCGTGGACCGCGGTCCCCGGCATCCCGCACGACGACAACTACACGCAGTTCCTGCTGGAGCCCAAGGGCATCGTGGGCACCTCGGCCGGTGATATCGATCTGAAATCGGCACAACACGACCTGGCCGGATGATGCTCCTCATCAAGCACTCCACCTGCGAAAAGAGAAACGAGTTGCGATGAAGCGTCGTCAGATGATCCAGGCCGCGGCGGGCGTCGCCGCTGCCACCGCGCTGCCCGCCGCGATCGGCGCGGAGGCGCTGAAGGACAAGCTGCTGCCGGGCGGGCACAGCACGCAGGCCGCCGCCCAGGACGCGCACGCCGAGACGTACAAGGGCCGCAGCATCAGGGTCTCCGAGCCCGAGGGCGACCACCAGGTGGTCTACATCGACGACCGCCCGCTGCACGTCATGAAGCTGGGCGAGGGCGCCTACCTCAGTTCGCTCTGCCACTACGGGCTGGAGAAGTCCCCGCTGGCCGCGGCCCGCCGGGCCGTCGACGAGCTGCGCGGCGCCAACCTGCTGACCACCCCCGTGCCGGCCGGAACGGCCGCCGTACACCACCACAGCGCATGAGCGCGCGGCGAGAGGACCGACGACACGTGCCCGGCGTACGCAAGAACCACCTGGACATGACGGCCGCCGAGAAGGCGCGCTTCGTCCACGCGGTCAAGGAGATCAAGCGGCGGGGTATCTACGACAAGTTCGTGGCCCTGCATATACAGGTGAACTCCTCGGACTATCTGAACAAGCTGGGCGGCAAGCGGCTCGGCCATGTCAACCCCGGCCTCTTCCCGTGGCACCGCCAGTACCTGATCCACTTCGAGCAGGAGCTCCAGAAGATCGACCCGCGGGTCACCCTGCCGTACTGGGACTGGACGATCGACCAGGGCGTGGACTCCCCGCTGTGGGACGAGAACTTCATGGGCGGCAACGGCCGTGAGGGCGACCGCCGGGTGACGACCGGGCCGTTCGCCCGCGACAACGGCTGGGTCATCAACATCAGCGTGGTGTCGGACGGTTCCGAGCCCGCGCCGGTCAACGGCCACTACACCACGGACGACCGTGACTACCTGGTCCGCGACATGGGCACCCTGACGCCCAACCTGCCGACCCCCAAGGAGCTTTCGGACACCCTCGCGCTGACGGTGTACGACTCCTACCCGTGGAACCACACCTCGGGCAGCGACTCGCCCTTCGCCAGCTTCCGCAACCACCTGGAGGGGTACGCGAAGTTCCCCTGGGAGCCGGCCCTGGGCAAGCTGCACGGCGCCGGTCACGTGTGGGTCGGCGGCCACATGATGTACATCGGGTCGCCCAACGACCCGGTCTTCTTCCTCCACCACGCCTTCATCGACCGGTGCTGGTCCACCTGGCAGAAGCTGCACCCGCACGTGCCGCACTACCTGCCGACCGTGCCGACGACGGATGTCCCGGACATCCACACCAAGCTCGCGCCGTGGTTCACCCACACGCCGGGCGACCTGATCGACCACTCGCCTTGGTACTACTACGACGCGCCGCACCACTGAGCCCCCGGCCCGGGCGGCCTGACGCCCGGGCCGGAGCCCGCACTCCCAGGACCGCCGCACCCCCGTGCCGGCGGTCCTGGGCATGACGGGCGGCCGTCTCCGCGCTCGTCAGCGGGATGTGGTGTCCGCCGGCCGGAGCGGTACGTTGCCCGGGCGCGCGGTCGGTGCGTCCCGCTCGCGCATTCCGGCGCGGGCGAGCTGGTACGCGGCCCGCAGGTCGTCGCCGTCGTACCGGTAGCGGGCGAGGTCACGCAGAGCGGACCCGGCGTTGACCGCCACGGTGTGCCGCAGCGTACGGAACAGCGGGAGATCCGAGCCGGAGTCGCCGTACGCCACGCACGAGTCGCGGCCGAGGGCGAGGGCCGCGCGGAGCCGGTCCACCGCGCCCACCTTGTCCTCGGGTACGAGGATGCCCGCGGGGTCCGGCGGGCCGGCGAGCGGCAGCGGGGGGAAGCGCGAGGCGATCACCTCGTCCGCGCCGGCACCGACCAGCAGGTCCGCGAAGAAGTCGGGCGACATGGTCACCACGACCGAACGCTCCCCGCGGCGGCGGATGTCCGCGAAGACCTCGGGCATACCGCCGATCCAGGGGCTCCCGGCGAAGGTCTCCGCCACGAGCGCGGGTGTGAGCGCCCGCCACAGCGTGGACACCGCCGCCGCGAAACCGCGGGTGTCCAGGGTCCCCGCCGCGAAGGCCCCCTCCAGCGCGACCAGTTCGGGCAGACAGTCGAGCCGGCGGGCGATCTCCAGACCGGCGGTGGTGCCGCGCAGCAGGGTGCCGTCCATGTCGAACACGTGGAGCCGGGTCACGGCCGGCTCCGGCCGGGCGCGCCTGCCCGGCCTCGTGGGCACTCGGGGAAGTCCCGTGTCATCGCAACGCTTTCCGTTCCCGCGGCCCGGAGCCGCGTCGTGACCGCCGACCGTCGCCGCCACTATGCCGTGAACGTCCCCCGGTGTCACCGGCGCCCCGGCCGGTGCCGACTCAGACCGTCCCCGCGCGTCTGGCCGGGAATCCGTGGGTACGGGACAGCGCTACGACCACCAGCACCGGTCCCAGCAGGGCGAGGACGCTCCACGGGAAGGACTTGGCGCCGAGCGTGTCGAGCAGGACTCCGCCGGCGGCCCCGCCGGCCGACATGAACGCGTTCCACACGGTGACCAGCAGGGCCTGTCCGGGGGCGCCGCCCGCGTCGGTCACTGCGGTCTGGAGAAGGGTGGTGACACCTCCCCAGCCGAGCCCCCACAGCACCATCGCGAGGTAGACGACGAGCCCGGTGCCCGCCATCAGCGCCAGCAGCACCGCGCCCGCCGCGAACAGCACGGTGCTGGCGAGGGTCAACAGGCGCAGCCGCCGGTCGACATGGGCGCCGACGACCCAGATGCTCACCAGGGACGCGACACCGAAGACCAGCAGCACCCGGTCGGTCGAGCCCTTCATACGGTAGGCGTCGAGGAAGGTGGCGATATAGGTGTAGAGGATGTTGTGGGCCAGGACGTAGGCGGCGACCACGAACAGCACCGCCGCCACGCCGGGCCGGGCGAAGGCCCGCAGGACCGGCTCCCGGTGCTCCGGCCGGTGGCCCGTCAGATCGGGCACCGACACCAGAATCCAGCCCAGCAGCAGGACACCGAGCACGGTCACGAGGAAGAACGTCGGCCGCCAGCCGAGGACCCCGCTCAGGAAGGTGCCGAGCGGGATGCCCAGCGACAGGGCGAGCGGTACGCCGGTCATGGTGATCGCGATGGCCCGGCCCTGGAGGTGGGCGGGGGCCAGCCTGCGGGCGTACTCGACCAGCAGCGCCCAGATGAAGCCCGCGGCCACACCGGCGACGAACCGGAAGACCATGGTCAGCGCGTAGTCGCCGGAGACGGCGGTGACCGTGTTGGAGAGGGCGATTGCCGCCACGGCCGCCATCAGCAGCGGTTTGCGCCGCCAGGTCGCCGTGGCCACGGAGAGCGGGATGGCCGTGATCGCGGAGGCGATGGCGTAGACCGTCAGGGCCTGGCCCATCGCGGAGTCGCCGACCGACAGGCCGCGGCCCATGTCGGGCAGCATCCCCGCGGGCAGTGCCTCGGTGAGGATCGCGATGAAGGCGGCCGTGGCCAGTGCCAGCAGTGCGTTCCAGGGGAGTTGCCGGTCGTCCGGTGCCGCTCCGGCGTCGGTCCGTGTCTCCGGGTGAGAAGTGGTCATGACTTGTATGCTCAGACCTTCACACCGATGTGAAGGTCAAGGTCGTCCGAAGTGAGGTGGGCCACATGCGGATCGGGCAGCTGTCCGAGCGCACCGGCACGTCCCGCCGGCTGCTGCGCTACTACGAGGAGCAGGGGCTGCTCGTCTCCGACCGCGCCCCGAACGGGTACCGGGAGTACGACGAGCGCTATGTCGAACGGGTGCTCCAGATCAGGGGGTTGCTCGACGCCGGGCTGCCCACCAGGATCATCAGACAGATCCTCCCCTGCCTCAACGGACCCGGGGCCCTCTACGTCTCGGACGCCACACCGGAGACGATCGCGACGCTGGAGCACGAGCGGGACCGGATGACCGAGCGCATCCACTTCCTGGTCCGCAACAGGGACGCCATCGCCCGCTACCTGGACGCCGTACTCCGCGCCGCCCCGACCGCCCTGGCCGTCCCGGCCCCGGCCCCGGACCCGACTTCCGCCGCCGACCGGGATCGAGTGAGAGGAACCCTTCGATGAGGATCGCGATGCTGGGCACCGGCGCTGTGTGCCGGGTGCTGCTTCCGGCGTTCGCCGGGCTCGGCCACGAGGTGGTGGTCGGCACTCGCGACCCGGCCGTGACGACGGCGGGCAACCCGGAGCTCGTACGGCTGCTGGCGGACCGTCCGGGAGCCGGGCCGGTACGGTTCGCCGACGCCGTCGAGGGCGCCGACCTCGTGGTCAACGCGGTGTCCGGGCCCTTCTGCGTCGCCGCGCTCGCCCCGCTCGCGGACCGGCTGCGCGGCGCCGTCGTCATGGACGTCTCCAGCCCGTTCGACTTCGCCGCCGAGGACGCCGTACTGGAGCCGGTCAACACCGACAGCCTGGGCGAGCAGCTTCAGCGGGCACTGCCCGGCGCGCGGGTCGTGAAGACGCTGAACACCCTGGCCGCTTATGTGATGACCGCGCCGGGCAGCGTCGCGGGAGGCGACCACTCGGTGTTCGTCAGCGGCGACGACCCGTCGGCCAAGCAGGTCGTGACGGACCTGCTCCGGGCGCTCGGCTGGCGGGACGTCATCGACCTCGGCGGCATCCGTACCGCCCGGGCCACCGAGATGATGCTGCGGGCCTGGATGGACGTCAGCGCGGCCCTGGGCACGGATGTCTTCGGCTTCAAGATCGCCCGCTGAGCGGACACCCCCCGGTCGGCTCTGCGCGCGGGCTCAACGGTCCTTGGACAGGGCGAGGAGTTCGGCGAAGATGCCGTTGCCGGCGGCGAGTTCGTCGTAGGTGCCCTGCTCGGTGATCCGGCCGTGGTCCATGACGACGATCCGGTCGGCGACGCGGGTGTTCTCCAGCTGATGGGTGACGACCAGGGTGATCCGGTCGCCCGAGACGGCTTTCAGCTCCTCGAAGATCTGGTGTTCGCCGCGGGCGTCCATCTGCGAGGTGGGTTCGTCGAGGATGAGCAGGTCGGGGCGGCGGTACAGGGCGCGGGAGCAGGCCAGCCGCTGCCACTGGCCGCCGGACAACTCGGCGCCGCCCCACAGTTCACGGGCCAGCAGGGCGTCCAGACGTCCGGGCAGCTTCTCGATCGCCTCGCGCATGCCGACCGCGTCGACCGCCGCCCAGACGGCTTCGTCGTCGCGGGTGCGGGGCTGGCCGAGGGTGACGTTCTCGCGGACGCGCAGCGGCCACTGGGCGAAGATCTGCGGGACCAGTCCGCATCTGCTCCACACGTCGTGGGGGTCGGCGTCGGCCAGGTCGGTCCCGTCCCAGGTGACATGTCCCTTGTCGGAGAGGTAGATCCCGGTGACCAGCCGGCTCAAGGTGGACTTGCCCGAGCCGTTCTCGCCGACGATCGCGACGATCTCGCCGCGGCGCAGGGTCAGGGACAGATGGTCGACTGCGGGTTCGTCCTTGCCGGGGTACTGGAAGACCACGTCGTCCAGGCGGATTTCGCGCACCGGCCCGCTGACGGTGAGTTCGCCGCGCTCGGGCGCGCGGTCGGCGGCCATGTCGAGGAAGGACTGCATGTCGGCGAGGTAGAGGCTGCTGTGGAACATCGCGGCACCGCTGACGACGACCTGTGACAGGGCGGCCAGTACGGTCTGCACGGCGACGATCGCGGTGGCGACGAGGGCGAGTTCGACGCGTCCGGAGACGGCGAGCCAGCCCAGGGTCGTCCAGGTCGCCACGAGGAAGAACCCGCCGAGCGCCGAGGAGGCCAGGGCGATACGGAGTTTGCGCGGGGCGACGGCCAGGGAACGGCGGTCGATGCGCTCGGACAGCGCGCGGTACCAGTACAGGAGGTACTCGGTCATACCGTTGGCGCGGACCTCGTCGCCGTAACGGGCCTCGGTGGACCACCAGCGCATCATGCCGCGGACGTTGCGGTCGCCGACGTTGGCGTAGTGGGTGGCGTAGTCGACCCGCGCGGAGAGCACCGCGCCGAGACCGGCCGGCAGTACGGCGAGCAGCAGCAGCGGCAGCATCAGCGGCTTGAGCACGGTCAGCACTCCCGCCGCGGCGACCATCCGGATCAGGGCGGCGGTGAAGGTCCGGGCGTCCTGCACCATCATCTGGGTCCGGATGACGCCCATTTCGGCGGCCTCGTGACGGTCGGCGAAACCGTCCTCGCCGTAGGCGGTCGCCTCCACCCGGCAGACGGCCTCGACGAGCGCGGCGTCGGCCGCCGTGGTCAGGCCCGGGGTGATCCGGTCGTCGGCGTAGGAGGCGAATGCCGAGGCGATACGGACCCCGGTGGACGACAGCGCGGCCACGATCAGGGCGGGCAGCGCGGAGTGCAGCCGGTCGGCGACGGGCGCGGTGCCGACCAGGGGTCGCATGGCGTGGGCGGTGGCCGTCAGCAGCAGGCCGGAGGCGAGGCCGGTGAGGATCTGACAGGACAGCAGCAGGGTGACCGCGCGGCGATCGATCAGCCAGGTCATGCGGGCGGTCTTGCCGAGTACGGAGGGCAGCCGGGCGCACAGGGCCCAGAACGAGACGCCGCCGAGGGGGTTCTTGCCCCAGTGCCCGGTGAAGGTGATCTCGGCGGGCGGGGGCGGGGGCGGCTGCTCGCCGTCGTCGGTGGCGGTGGCCCCGGCGCCGGCGGGGACGGAGGAGGCCGGGGCGGTCACCGTACCGCCTCCGGCGTGTGACGGGCGGCGCGCGCCCTGGGGGAGCGGGACGCGGTGGGCGGGCGGCCGGCGGGTAACGGCATGATCAACAAGGGTCCTCCCGGGCGGTGGTGGTTCCGGACAGGTACCTGGGACAACGGGTCGGTGCAGGGCACCGTAACGGTTCACCCCGGGCATGAACCGGCCAATTTCCTGGACAAGCGCGAGTGTGGCGCGGCCGCCGGCCTTCGCGCCCCCGGGCGCGCCGGGTTCCCCGGCGTGCACGCTCCCCGCCGACGCGGGCATGCCTCCCCGCCCGCGCGGGGATGGGCGCGGGCGTTGTCATAGGGGTGTCGTAGCGTGGGCGCATGGCAGGCAGGGGCGACGACGACTTCACTCGGCTCGGCGAGCCGCCCGCGGGCGGCTCGCCGTATTACGCGCGCAACGCAGAACTTCTCGCGCGGCGGTACGGGAGCCTCACCTTCGAGGAGGTGCACGACGGAGTGCTGGATCTGCTGCCGTCGCCCCCGGCGAGGGCCGTGGACATCGGGGCCGGCACCGGGCGGGACGCCGAAGCCCTGGCCCGGCGCGGGTACGAGGTGCTGGCCGTCGAGCCCGTGCGCGAACTGCGCGAGGTCGCACGGCGCCCGCCCGTGAGCGACGACATCGCCTGGCTGGCGGACTCCCTGCCCGAACTGCCCCGGCTGGAAGGGCTGTTCGAACTGGCACTGCTGTCGGCGGTGTGGATGCACCTGCCGTCGGCCGTACGCCCGGCGGCGATGGAGCGGCTGGCCGCCCTGCTCGCTCCGGCGGGACTCCTCGTGATCTCGTTGCGCCGCGGCACCCCGCCGGCGGACCGCGTGATGTTCGACGTGCCGGCCGAGGAGGTCGCGCGCGACGGCGGGCGCGCGGGGCTGCGGCTGGTCCGGCTGGTGGAGCGGGGCGCCGACCGGCTCGGCCGCGACGACGTGTGGTGGCAGACCGTCGCCCTGCGCAAGGAGGACAAGTGAGCGAGCGGGGACGGGAGTTCTACGCCCAGGACGCCTCGGCGCGCGCGTCGTGGCGGCTGGCCGTGCTGATGGGCGCCAACACGCGTACGTACAAGTTCGCACTCGGTCAGACCCTGCTGGAGTTCGGGCGGGACGGACGGGACGCCGTACCCCTCGCGGAGTTCGCCGCCGCCTACAGCCTGGGCGTGGTACGGCACTTGGCGCTCGGCCCGCAGGCGCCGCAGACCGCGGACCTGGGCGAGAACGACTTTCTCGCCGTCGCCGCCCGGGAGAGCGCCGCCACGCTGGCCGCCGGGCATCCCTCAGAACAGTTGCTGGCCGCCGCGGTGCGCTCGATGCCGGCGATGGTGATGCGGAAGTTCCACCACCTGCGCGGCGACAGCGCCGTCCCCCACACCTTCTACGAGCTGGCCGGGACCGGACGGCAGCGTGTCGTACGGCTGACCTCCGACCTGCTCGGGCTGGCACGGTCGGAGCAGGCCGCGGGCCTGGCGGGCGAGTTGGACGCGCGCTGGAGCATCGTGGAGAGCTCCTTCGCCGCGGGTGTCGGCCGCAGCCTGATCGAGGAGGGCGTCGTGGTCGACCGGGAGACCCTGAGGATCACCGACAAGCGCCGCCGCCGCTCGGTGACCGGACTGCACGAGGCCACGGTCGGCTTCCAGCACGGGCGTTGTGTGATCTGCGGCGAGGTCCTGACCGCGGGCCAGGCCGTGGCCGTCGACCATGTCTTCCCGTACTCCCTGATGGACCGGCTCAGGAGTGTCGGCTCCTGGAACGGCCCGGATCTGGACGTCCTGTGGAACCTCGCCTCCGCGCACGCCACTTGCAACGGGGCCAAGAGCGACCGGCTGCCCGTCCCGGCCCAACTCGCGCGCCTCGCCGACCGCAACGAGGCGATCATGCAGTCGCCCCACCCGCTGCGCCGCACCTTGCAGCTCAGCCTGCGCAGTGCTCTTCCCGGCCGGCGCGTTCCCTCGTGGCCGGAGTTCCTGAGGGCCGTGCAGACGGTGGTCTGAGGCGCGTACGACGGCCGTGCGCCGACGCCGACGACCGCCGCGCGCGCCGGAGGACCGCACCGCCGACGACGCGCCCGCCCGGGTCAACGCCGGGGCCCGGCCACCTCCGCGGCCACCTCCGCGGCCGGTTCCGGGTGCTGCCCGCGCGGCTGAGCGCGCCGGGCACTCGCCGCCAGCCGCAGCGTGCGGCTGCGCGCGGCTCCGGTGAGCTCGTACGGGACGATCATGATCTCGTCCGCGCCAAGTGAGGCCCGCAGCCGGGCCAGTTCGGCGGCCACCTTCGGCGGTGTGCCGTGAACGACCTGGTTCTCCTCCAGCGCCCGTTGGGCCAAGTACCTCTCGCGGGCCGGGGAGAGCGGGCCGGTCAGGGGGTTCTCCTCCGGGTGCGCGGCCAGGTACGCGGAGGTGCGCAGGGCCTCGGCCTCGGCTTCCTCGTCGGTCTCGGCGCAGACCACGTTGACGGCGACGATGAGATGCGGCCGCGCGTCACCGGGCCCGGGGTCGAAGGCGGAGCGGTAGCGTTCCACGGCCTCCGGGCGGCACTTGGAGCTGCCCTGGTGGTAGCCGTAGGCGAAGGGCAGTCCCCGGTCCGCCGCGATCCGGGCGCTGTTCTCGCTCGCACCGAGGACATGGACCTCGGGCGGCGTGGCGGCGTGCGGGGTCAACGGCAGCGCGTGGAAGCGATGTTGATCCGGACCCCGGTGGTGCAGGAAGCCCATGAGTTCGTCGATCAGCCCCGGAAACTCGACGGCCCCTCGGGGATCGCGGCGCAGCGCCGCCTCAAGCAGCGCGTTCGTCGCCGCCGTTCCGCCGGCCGAGCGGCCGAGGCCGAGGTCGATCCGGCCGGGGTGCAGCGCCTGGAGGGTGGCGAACTGCTCGGCGACGGTGAAGGGGGCGTGGTTGGGCAGCATGACGCCGCCCGAGCCGACCCGTATCCGCTCGGTCAGCGCGGCGATGTGCGCGATCAGTACGGCGGGAAAGCCGCTCGCGGTCTTGCGCGAGGAGTGGTGCTCGGCGGTCCAGAAGCGGTGGTAGCCGTACGCGTCGGCGGTCCTGGCCGTCTCCACCACGTCCTGGAGGGCCTGTTCGGCACCGGTTTCCAGAAGACGGGCACCGAGTTCGAGCACGGAGACCGGGAAGGACGGCGTGGAGGGGTCGACGGCGTTCGGCGCGGTCTGCTGAGTCATGGTCACGATGCGCTCCGGGGCGATACGGGAGTGGGGAGTCGGGGTGGTACGAGGCTCGGGAGCCGGTCAGAGGTCGGTCCGGCGGCCGGTCAGGAGCGGAAGCCGCCGCGGAAGTACAGCAGCGGTTCGTCCGCCGCCCCGCACGAGAGATCGAGCACCGAGCCGAGCACGATGGAGTGGTCGCCTCCGTCGTACACGGCGGCGACCGCGCATTCGAGCCAGGCCAGCGCCCCGCTGATCAGCGGAGCCCCGGTGACGCGGCCGCCGAATGTGTCGACCGTGTCGAACTCGCCGCGTCCACCGGCTCGTCGGTGGTCGGCGAAGTGCCGGGCCAGGTGCGCCTGCTCGGCGGAGAGGATGGAGACCGCGAACCGGCCCTCCGCGAGGATCATGCCGTGCGCGGAGGCCGTGCGCGCCACGCAGACGAGGACGAGCGGCGGGTCCAGGGAGACCGAGGTGAAGGAGTTCGCCGTCATCCCCCGGGGCGCCTCCCGTCCCGCGGTCAGTACGGTCACCCCGGTCGCGAACCGGCCGAGGACCGTCCGCAGGCTGTCGCGCCCGGCGGTATGTGCGTTCAGCGACTGGGGTGCGATCGTCATGAGCGGGCGGCCCTTCTCGGGGACTGGGTGCGAGGGGCGCCTGCCGCCAGCCGCAGGGTCCGGCCGCGCGCGGCTCCGCTGAGCTCGTAGGGGACGATCATGAGTTCGTCCGCCCCGAGTTCGGCCGCGAGGCGGTCCAGTTCGGCGGCCACCGTCGCCGGCGCCCCGCGGACCACCTGGTACTCCTCCAACGCCCGCTCCGCCAGGTACTTCTCCCGGACCGGGGACAGCGGGGCGTCCGGGGCGGTGTCCCCGGAGTGGGCGATCAGATAGACGGCGGTCTCCAGCGCCAGCGACTCGGCCCGCTCGTCGCTCTCGGCGCAGACCACCTGGACGGAGACGATGACATACGGCTGTGCGCCGTCCGGGCCGGGCTCGAAGGCGGACCGGTAACGTTCCACGGCCTCCGGGCGGCACACCGTACGGCTGAGATGGTGGCCGTAGACGAAGGGCAGGCTCCGCTCCGCGGCGATCCGGCCGCTGTTCGCGCTCGCGCCCAGGACATGGACCTCGGGCGGCGTGGCGGTGTGCGGGGTCAGCGGCAGGGCGTGGAAGCGGTTCCTGTCCGGTCCCCTGTGGTGCAGGAAGCCCAGCAACTCGTCGATCTGGGCCGGGAATTCGGTGACCGCGCGGGGGTCGCGCCGCAGCGCCGCCTCCAGCAGACGGTGGGCGGCCGTGGTGCCGCCCGAGGAACGGCCGATGCCGAGGTCGATCCGCCCGGGGTGCAGCGCCTGGAGGGTGGCGAACTGCTCGGCGACCGTGAACGGAGGGTGGTTGGGCAGCATGACGCCGCCCGAGCCGACCCGTATCCGCTCGGTCAGCGCCGCGATGTGCGCGATCAGCACGGCCGGGAAACTGCTGGCGCTCTTCTGCGCCGCGTGGTGCTCGGCGATCCAGAAGCGGTGGTAGCCGTACGCGTCGGCGGTCCTGGCCGTCTCGACCACGTCCTGGAGGGCCTGTTCGCCGCTCGTCTCCGCGGAGTGGCCGCCGCGTTCGAGCACCGACAGGGGGATGGACAGCGGGGGAGGGCCGACGGGCTGCGCGGTCTCCGAGATGGTGGTCATGCGTCACTCCGGGAGGGTTCTGGACGGCCGGTACGGGCGGGCGCCGGCGTGGGCAGGGTCAGGGCCAGGAGCGCCAGCGCCGCGAGGCAGGCCGCCAGGACCAGGGCGGTCGTCGGCAGCGAGCAGCTGACCAGCAGCACCCCGGCGGCCAGCGGCGCGCACGGTTGCAGCAGTTGGACGGCGAAGTCGTTGGCCGTGGTGACCCGGCCGTAGATCTCCTCCGGGATCGAGGTCGCCATGACGGCGACGACGGCGGCGTTGATCGCCGGGACGAGCAGACACATCGCCGAGAAAGCGGCGACGAAGGCGAGGGTGTCGCCGGTGAGCCACGCCAGCAGCAGCAGCCCGGCGGCGACCGCGGGGCCGGTGGCGACGAGGACGGCCAGCGGCATCAGACGCTGGAGGTAGGGAGCGGCCAGGGAGCCGAGCAGTCCGGCAAGGGCGGCGGTGCTCAGCGCCCAGCCGACGGCCTGCGCGCCGCCGGGCTGCCGTCCGACGCCGAGCAGCAGGGCGGAGCCGAACATGGTGAAGACCACGGTCAGACCGCTGAAGAAGACGGTGGACCGGCGGAGGAACGGATCGCGCGCCAGGTGGCGCAGGCCCGCGGTGACCTGACCCCAGAAACCGGGCGGGGGACCCCACCGTTTCGCGCGCCCGGCCGGACGGGCCCGCGGCGGCACGGCCTGATCCGCCCGCACGGCCCGATCCGCGCGTACGGCCCGATCCTTGCGCGAGGACGTCTCACCGGCCCCCGCCCGGAACCCCCGTACCGTCGCCGCCACGCACACCGCGGACAGCAGGAAGGTGAGCGCGTCCACCGCGAACGGCAGCGCCGGGAGCACACCGATGAGCAGTCCCGCCGCCGCCGGCCCTGCCATGTCGGCCGCGTAGGTGCGCGCCTGGTTCAGCGACATCGCCGCGGGGATCTGCTCGGCGCTGACGACCTTCCGGACCAACCGGAACTGGGACGGCGCGAACACCTCGCTCGCACCCGCCGACACCACGACCGCGGCGATCGCCAGCCACAGCGGCAGCGGCCGTACCGCGACCCACAGGGCCACCGCCCCGACGACCACCAGACGGACCAGGTCGCTGCCGATCAGCAGTCCGCGCTGGTCGTAGCGGTCGGCCAGCAGCCCGGCCGGAATCCGGACCGTCAGCCCGGAGATCGCCACCGCCGTGCTGACGACCGCGACATCGGTCGTGAGATAGCCCTGCGTCAGCAGGACGAGCGGCAACGCCACGCCGGACATCGAGGAGCCGAAGCGCGACAGCGCCTGGCCCATCCACAGGAGCCGGAACTGCCGGTTGTGGCGCAGCATCGACGCCCGGCGCTCGGTCGCCAGGGTCGCGGTGGTCACGTCCGGTCACCCGGGATGGACCGCGCGCCGGACAGCAGGTCGTCGAGTACGAAGTTCCGGTTGGTGCGCAGGCCCGGGGCGGCGCGCCGGATCCGGTCGAGGAACAGCGCCGCGCCGGCCGACCCGGTCGCCAGGTCGCAGCTCTCCCGCAGGGTCTGCTCGCCGGGGAAGACGATGCCCTCGGGCCGCCGTACCGCGCTGCACAGCACGGCCTCCGCCGCCCGTTCCGCGTCGCCGAGCAGCTCCGGGTCGCCCAGGAACTCGTACGCGTCCAGCAGGGCGTTGCCGATGCCGCTGATCCCGTGGAAGAGCTGGGGGAAGGCGGTGTACTTGCGGCGCACGTCCGGCAGCAGGCGCTCCACGTGCTTGCGCAGCGCGTCCTCGCCGGTGACGTCCGCGTAGCGCAGCAGGGTGGTCAGGATGCCGGCTGTGCCCTCGTCCCAGTAGCTGCGCCGGACCAGGGGGCCGTCACCCGCGACGAACGCCGGGAACTGGGCCAGCCCACTGGTCGAGTAGATGACGCACGAGAGGTCGAACTCCACGGCGGCCCGGCCCAGATCGAGCGGGCCCTTGTCGCCGGTGACCGCGTGCAGCGCGAGCAGGAACATCGCGACGCCCGAGGCGCCGTTGCCGTAGCCGACCGGGACCGCGCCCGACGAGTCCGGCCAGTGCGCCCGGCCGTCCTCCCACTGGGCGGTCGCCGCCAGCCGGTCGCCGATCTCGCGGGCGCGGTCGAGGAATTCGGGCAGCCCGCTGTCCCGCCACAGCCGCAGACAGGCCATGCCGTGGCCGGCCGCGCCGGTCAGCACCCCGGGCTCGTCGTACAGCAGCGGGTGGCCGCCGGCCTCGCGCAGCAGCCGTACCGCCTGGTCGCGGTGGCCGAGGGCGGACAGCGCCCAGGCCGCGCCCGCCGAGCCGTAGTAGAGGCCGGGCGGCATCGCCTCGTACGAGGTGGACCCGCGCAGCGCCCAGGCGAGGAAGGCGTCGGGGACCTCCCGGTCCAGGCAGCTCATCGTGTACAGACAGCCGTAGGCGCCGTGGGCCAGCGACAGGGGGTTGGTCTCGAAGACCAGGACGTCGGCGGGGAAGAGGCGGTCCTGCCGGGCGGTGTCCGCCGTGCCCTCCATGTAGTCGACCACGCCCTCGACCACCGCGGCGATACGGTCGTGCAGTTGGGCGCTGCGGTCGGGCTCGGGCGCCACGGACCGGGCCAGCGGCGGCGGTTGGAGCCAGGCGGTGGCGAACGGCAGCTCGGCGATCCGCCGGCGCAGGGCCGCGGGGTCGGGCAGCGGCGCGTCCTCGTCGTAGAGGTCGGTGATCAGCGCGACCAGATCGGCCGGCAGCGCGAGGTCCGCGGCAGCCTCGCTCAGCAGCCGCAGCGGCAGGGCGTGTTCGATCACGTCGTTCTGCTGACAGGCCAGCACGGTGGCCAGCAGCACGCCGCCCAGCGCGTAGTAGTCGGTACGGCGGTCCCCGTGCCTGGCGGCGACCGCGCGGCGGGTGACCATGCCGGGGGTGCTGAGTCCGGCTCCCCGGTCGATGTCCTCGTGGAAGGCCGACTCCAGGTCGATGATGCGGATCCGGTCGTCCGGGGTCACCATGATGTTGGTCATGGACAGGTCGCCGAGGACGATGCCGCGTGCGTGGCAGAAGGCGATCGCGTCCGCGATCTGGAGCCACAGCCGCTGGAAGCGCTGGTAGTAGTCGGCCAGGTGCCCGGGCGTCAGTTCGAGTTCGTACAGCGGATTGAGGCTGGTGCTCAGGGTGCCGAAGTGCGTCCCCTCCACGAACTCCTCGACCAGGTAGGAGTGTTCCCACCGGGTGAAGAAGGACAGCGGACGGACGAACAGTCCGCTGTCGGCCAGCTCCGTGAGCAGCCGGTGCTCGTGGCGCAGCAGTTCCACCGCGTCGACGCCGTGCGGTCCGACCTCGACGCCGGGGCGGGCCTCGCGCAGCACGACGTCCGCCCCGGTGACGGTGTCGACACCGCGGTAGATCCCGCCGCGGTTGCTGAACATCAGGGCGCTGGTGACCTCGTAACGGCCGTCCAGCAGGGGTTTGGGGCGGGGTGATGGCTGGGCGTCGGGGGCGGGCCCGGTGTCCGGGGACGCCTTCGCGTCGGGCGAGGAGTTGGCGCCCCGCGTCGGCTTCGTGCTGTCCGGGGACGCCGGCGCGGTGGCGGGCCGGCGGCCCTCGCCGGTCACGGGATCGGTCGCCCAGTCCGGCACGGTCCAGTACGGGGTGCGCTCGTCGGGCACCGGCGTGCCGTCGGGGGCCTCGATCAGCAGCTCCCGCAGACCGGTGGAGTGCAGCCGGAACTTGCTGGTGAAGCCGCCGTACCGGTAGGAGACGACACGGGAGCCGGGATAGCGGCGGTCCGACAGGACATAGGGCCCGTCGAACCCTTCGAGCGCTTCGGTCAGCGCGCGGGCGACGCTGTGGAAGGACTGCTCGTCCGGCGGGTAGACGGTGATGAACTTCCCGCTCGCCGAACGGGAGAAGGACTTGCTGTTCAGCTCCCGCATCGCGGTGGTGTCGATCAGGAACTTGAACCGCACGCCCGCGTCACGCAGCACCGGCAGGCATCGGCGCAGGGTGTCGGCGCTGGTCCGCGAGGTGGCGGAGACATGCAGCTTCCAGCCCTGGCCGAGTTCCGCCGCGCCGGGCGGGTCCGCGATCAGCCAGTAGCTGTGCCGCCGCAGCCGCCAGCTTCCCGGCATCGCCGCGCGGTACTCGGCGAGGTGGGTGCTGTCCGGTTGGCGCCGGCTGATGTCCTCGTACCACCGGGGGTGGTACGTCAGGTAGCGCAGCATCGTCTCCCATGTCAGCACCATGCCGTCGGCTCCTCTCTCGACTGCTCTGGTCCGGTCTGGTCCGGTCTCGACTGGTCTCGTCCGGTGTCGACCGGTGTTGTCTCGTCTTGTCGTGGCTTCCTCGAACGACCGGGATACGGGCCGGCCGGGCCGGTGGAATGACCACCGGCCCGGCCGGCGCGCTAGCGCATCCGGATCACATGCAGAAGGAGCCCACGCAGGAGCTGCAGCTCCCCGGAATACGACCGTCCAAGGCCTCCGTCGCGTTGACGCTGATCCCCTGAAGGTCCAGCACCTCCGCCGCGGCGTGCGCCTCGACTTCCGGCTGCTCCGCGGTCTCCTCGGTGACGGGCTCGTTTTCGTCGGCCATGGTGATCCTCCTTCGCTCCCAGCGATCCACCGGCGGTCGCCGATGGACGGGCCCGACGCTAGGCAGCGCGCATTGGAAAACGGTGAATCGCTGGTATGCGGATGGTATGCGCGTAGATAACGCCCATGAAAAGCATGTCGGAGGATCGCAGAAAGCTGCTGTGATCAGGGGTTTTACCGGTTGTGAAGTAATGGCGGACCGATCGGGAACGGCCATTCTTGATATCGGAATCGGCCATATTTCCGCAGCTCGGGCCGGTGACACGCCTTATTCACGACGAGAAGGGTGCCGATGCCACTCGCGGTGGAGTGGCATCGGCACCCTTACGTGTCGCAGGTCAGACTGTCATCAACCGGTAAACCGGCGGGAGATTCCCGTCGGTCAGCCGAACACCCCCATCTCGTAGAGCGAGTAGCCCCATTGTCCGGATTTCTCTGTGCCTTGCATACGAACGTATCGGGCCGTTCCGCCGACGGGGATTTTCTCGGTGCCGCCCGAGCCGTTCGCCGTGGTGTACAGGTCCCGCCACGTGGACCCGTCGGTGGAGCCCTGGAGCTTGTACCCCTTGGCGTACGACGCCTCCCACTGGAGGTCGACCTCCCGCAGGTTGTACGTGCCGCCGAGGTCGACCTGGAGCCAGCTGTCGGCGGCGGGGCCGGCGCTCCAACGGGTGGACGGATCGCCGTCGAACGCCTTCGCCGCGCTCTGGTCGCTGTTCGACTCGGAGGACGCCGAAGCGGCCTTGCCCTGGGCCAGGTTGGACTTCGCCGCGCTGAGCGTCAGGTCGAGGGTGACCGTCCTGCCCTTCTGGAGCGACAGGACACGCGCGATGCCGCCGAGCGGTGAACTCTGGATCGAGACACCGTCACCGGTGATCGACTCGATGCCGTTGCGCTGGATCAGCGTCAGGTTCTGGTCGATGCCCGAGGTGAGCGTCACCTTGACCTTGCGGTTGTCGGTGTCCCAGCTCAGATTGTCGATGGTGAACCGGCCCTTGCCGAGCATCCCGGAGACGGACCCCTTCTTCAGGCCCTTCGGCACGGCGGGCAGCAGCTCCAGCGTGCCCGGCTGCGTGGCGGCCAGCATCTCCATCATGATCGTGGGCACGGAGTTGACCACGTCCGTGGCGAACGTGTTGTGGTTGTTGTAGTGGGACGTGGCCATGCTGTTGTAGTAGTAGCCGTCCTGGGCGAACCGCAGCAGCTTCGCGGCCACCGAGTCGGCGTTGTTCAGGTCGGCGGCGATCAGGGCCGCGTGCAGCAGACCGTGGCCGGCGTTCTCGTAGTTGCCGGTGTCCTTCTTCTGCAGGAACACCTGGGCGGCCTTGTACTGCGCCGGGTTGGTCTCCGGGGTGATCTCGCGGTAGGGCCAGACGGGCAGCAGCCCGCTGGAGTGCCGGTGCTGGTAGTTGTTCTTGTTCGCCAGGTCGGGCCACGCCCACTCGGCCAGCGCGCCGTCGTTGTTGATGATGTACGGGGGCAGATGGTCCAGCTTCTCCTGCCAGACCGGGATCTTGTCGGCGTCACGGCCGAGGGTCTTCGCGGTCTGGATCAGCGTCGTCAGGGCGAACTTGGCACCGGAGATGTCGTACACCGAGTTGACGGCCAGCGGCACACCGCCCGGCGGGGTGTTCTCCGGCGAGATGGAGCCCGCGAAGATGTACTTGCCGTTGCCGTCCTTCTTGGTGAGGAAGTCCTCGTAGAAGTCGCCCATGTCGCGGATCAGCGGGTAGTACTTGTCGGCCAGGAACGTGGTGTCCCCGGTGACCTCGTAGTACTCCCAGAACGGGTAGAGCAGCCAGGACTCCCCGCCGGTGACGTACTGGTACGGGTAGTCGAAGTTGATGTTGGAGATCAGCCCTTCGCCGTTGGGCGTGTTGCCTCCGGTCAGCATGCCTCTCGTGCCGAGCAGCTTCTTGGCGTTGGTCTCGAAGTCCTTCTGCCACTGCTTGTTCAGGTAGAAGTAGCCGGCCATGGCCTCCGGCATGTTGCCGACGTTGCCGCCGGAGATCTGGAGATTGAGATTCGCGTCCAGGTGGTAGTAGCCGTCCCAGCCGACATTGCTGTCGCCCGTCCAGTTGCCGAGCAGGTCCGGGGCCTGGGTGGGCCCGCTGGAGCCGAGCAAGTGGTAGCGGCCCGCGTAGAACATCCGCTCGTACAGGGCGGGGATCGGTGTCGAGGTCGTCTTCTGCTCGGCGAGGAGCTGTTCGGTGGACTTGGCGCGGTCCTGCGCCGACGCGCCCAGGTCGAGGGAGACCCGGTTGAAGATCGAACTGTGCGCGCCGGTGTGCCGGTTGAGCAGCGTCCGGTAGTCGCCGCTGAGGGCGGCGAGCTTCTGCTGGAGCAGGTTCTTGTTCCACTCCTGCTCGGCGGGGACACCGCCGTTGTAGGTGCCGTTGTAGCGCTGGGTCAGCGAAAGCAGCAGCACATAGCTGGCGTTGGAGACGGTGACCTGGCCGTTGCTGAGGCTCTTGGTGCCGTCGGTGACGATGCGGGTGACACCCTCGTACCCGGCGTTGTAGCTGCCGTTGGGGTACTTGGCGCGCAGATTCAGATAGTCGGTGGTCGAGTTGTTGGTGGTGGTGACGCCCTTGTTGAGGAGGTTCATGCCCGGGTCGATGGACAGGCCCAGGGTCATGGTCTCCTTCTGGCCCGCGGGCGCCGCCTGGTACTGGACGGTGGCGCCGTCGGTCCGGGAGACGAACGAGTCCCGCTCCCATGAGCCCTTGCTGTCCGTCCAGTTGACCGCGACGACGCCCGCCGAGTAGTCGGTGGAACGGACGTAGTTGCTGATCGCTCCGGCGTCCGGCATCGCGATGGTCATCTTGTAGCCGGGGTGCTTGCTGCCCTCGCCTCCGCCCTGGTAGCCCTGCACGTCGGCGGCGAGCTGGTTGGCCTGCTGGTACTGGCCCGCGATCAGCTCGTCGCGGACCTTGTTGATGTTGTCCTGGCTGACCGTGTTGAAGGTCCGGTGCGGATGGGCCTCCGACCGGGCCATGAAGAAGTCCTTGTCGTCGAAGACGACGGTGTCGTTGCGCGGATTGCCGAAGACGATGATGCCCTGCTTGCCGTTGCCGGCGAGAAGGCCGTTCTGCCAGTCGCCGTACGACTGCGGATAGCTGGTCGACGGTGCCGTCGTCGCGGAGCCGATGGTCCCGGCCCCCGTCCCGCCTGTGCCGCCCGTGCCGTCGGCCGCGGTGCCGTAGACCGCGAACTCCCAGAGGGAGTAGCCGTATTGAGTGGCGGGCGTGACGCCCTGCATCCGGACGTAGCGGGTGGTTCTGTTGACGGTGACGGTTTCGGTGCCGCCCTGGCCGGTGGTGGTGGAGTAGATGTCGGTCCAGTGGGTGGCGTCGTCGGAGACCTGGATCTTGTAGCCCTTGGCGTAGGCGGCTTCCCAGGACAGTACGGCGGTGGTCACGTTGTACTGGCCGGCGAGGTCGACCTGGAGCCAGGCGTTGTTGTCGTTGCTGTGGTCGCTGGACCAGCGGGTGGAGGGGTTGCCGTCGACGGCGTTGGCGGCGGTCAGCGTGCCGTCCTGGTAGGAGGCGGTGGCCCTGGCGTTGGCGTTCAGCGACAGATTCACCGGCGTGCCGGCCGCCCGCGCGGTGCCTGACTGGAGTGCGGCCGAGAGCAGCAGCAGGAGGGGCAGGGCGACGGCGAGCAGCCGTCTGCCGAGCGCGGAGCGCGATATCGGGCGGAACATGCCCTGTGTCATCGGATTCCCTTGTGGTGGGGGGACGGTGGGGGGACGGTCGGGGCTACGCGGTCAGGTCGAACTGCTCCCACGGCCCGATCGAGTCGCGGTTGGCGATGAGCGGCTGCGCGCCGCCGTTCTCGGCCGTGACGTACTTGCCGTTGACGGCCGCTTGCAGGCTCACGGTCCCGTTCGGGTTGGTGACCAGGTGGAAGGTCTCCCAGGCGCCTGCGGTGGGGCGGTTGGCGATGAGGGCGGCCGCTCCGGCGTTGTCGGCGCTGACGTACTGGTTGTTGGCGTGCGCGCGGATGGCAACGTTGTCAGTGTCGAGATGGACGAGGTCGAAGCGCTGGGCCGCGGTCAGTGTGCTCGCGTTGGCGACCAGCGGTGACGACCCCGCGGTGACATAGAGGCTGTTCGCCCGTGACCGCAGGGCGCTGCCGCCGCTGTCGCCCGGGCCGGCCGTGCCGCCGGTTCCGCCGCCGGTGACGCGCAGGGAGGAGATGGCGTCGTTGTTGCCGGTGGTGGTGAGGTTGGGGTTGTCGGCGGTGAAGGTCCACTGGGTGCCGGTGAAGCCGCCGTCGGCGTAGGCGGTGACGGTGTATCCGGCGGGGACCTTGATCGAGGAGATGCTGTCGTTGGCGATGCCCGCGGCCTGCAACTGCGGCAGGTCGTAGTTGCCCGCGCCCAGCGTCACGGCCGTGCCGCCGTAGTTGGCGTCGCCGTAGAAGGTCGGACCGCTGCCGGTGGCGCCGGCCGGGGTGCCGTAGATCTCGAACTCGTAGAGCGAGTAGCCGTATTGAGTGGCGGGGGTGACGCCCTGCATACGGACGTAGCGGCCGGATTTGTTGACGGTGACGGTTTCGGTGCCGCCCTGGCCGGTGGTGGTGGAGTAGGCGTCGGTCCAGTGGGTGGCGTCGTCGGAGACCTGGATCTTGTAGCCCTTGGCGTAGGCGGCTTCCCAGGACAGTACGGCCGTGGAGAGGGTGTACGTGCTGCCGAGGTCGATCTGGATCCAGGCGTTGTTGTCGTTGCTGTGGTCGCTTGACCAGCGGGTGGAGGGGTTGCCGTCGATGGCGTTGGCGGCGGTCAGCGTGCCGTCCTGGTAGGAGGCGGTCGCCTTGGCGTTGGCGTTCAGCGACAGATTCACCGGCGTGCCCGCCGGAGGCTCCGGCGGCTTCGGCACGGTCTGGCCGGCCGGCGGCCACAGCGCGAACGAGTTGGTGCCGTTGTGCGCGCCCGCGAACGGACCCGCCATGACACTGCCGGTGTTGACCGCCGCACCGAAGAAGTCGGTGGTCACATCGGCCGCGATGCTCTGGTTGGCACGCGGAATGACGCCCACCCGGGACTGTGTCACCGGGGTCAGTCCCTTGATGCCGGACGCGTCCAGATCGAAGCTCAGCGACATCTGCGTATTGGTCGCCGTGTAACGGGCGTTGGAGATGACGTTGCTGAAGTTCCCTTCCTTGACCTGCGTCTTGTCCGTCGCGCTGTCGGGAAGAGTCGTGCCCTGGACCAGGTTGTTGTACCAGAAGAACTTCTGCGGGGAGGTGAGCGCGGTGGTCTCGTTCATCGTGCCCGGCTGGAAGTAGTACGCGTCCCTGCCGGAGCCGTCCGTGTTGACGCGGCCGTTGTCGAGGAACAGGTTGTTGGCGAAGACGATGCCGGTGGCGTCCAGGGTCCGGATGTCGCTGTTGCCGATGAAGACGTTGTTGTCCACGAGAATGGGTCCGTGGACGGCCTCGGCGTAGTAGCCCCACGGGCTGTTCATCACGATGTTGCCCGTGATGCGGACATTCTGGTTGCCCCAGTCGGTCCAGATACCTGCGGAGTTGCCGCCCTTCGAGTTCTTGACGTAATTGCCCTTGATGAGCCCTTCGTTCATGTAGTGGACCTTGATCGGGGCCGTCTCCGCACCGCTGAACTCATTGCGGTAGTTGGTGTCCTCGATCATGTTGTAGAGGATCTGCGAGTGCCAGGAGAAGACACCGGCGATCCCCGACTGGCCGCACTTGGCGATGTAGTTGTTGCGGACGATGTGCGAGCCGTACTTGCTCGTGTCGTGGAAGTCGGTGCGCGGTGTGCCCGGGCGGTTTCCGGCCCAGGTGTCGTTGCTCAGGCCGATGTCGATGCCGATCGTCCTGGCGTTGACGACGATGTTGTTCTGGATGATCCACTTCAGCCCGCCGTAGACGCTGATCGCGCCGGCCTGCCGGCGGTCGGGGCTGTCGGGGAAGTCGGAGTACGTGTTGGCCGCGTGCTTGATCGTGAAGCCGTTGACGGTGATGTAGCCGAGGCCCCACACGTCGGGCGCGAAGATCTGTCGGCGGACGTTGATCTCGCCGAGCCGGGCGTTGGGGTCGGCCCCGCTGAAGTTGGCCCAGATGGTGGTGTTGGACGAACCGACCTCGGAGTACCAGGTGTTCGCCGTGCTCTGCACATTGCTGAGCGCGGGCTTCTCGTTGTACGCGGTCTCGTCGAGGTAGACGTCACCGGCGTTGTAGCCGGCGAAGGTGCCTCCGCCACCGCCGTTCGGCTGTCCCTGGGCGTACGGGTTCCAGCTGCCGAACCAGCTGTTGGGCAGGGTGACGCTCCAGACGTTGCCGCTGGACTTCACCCAGGAGTTGATCTCCTCCGAGCCCTTGATGACGACCTCGCCGTCACCGGCGTTGGTGTACGTGATGCGGTGCGACTCGTCGGTGCCGCCCCGGGCCGGCTTGACCGTTTCCCGGTAGAGCCCGGCGTGCACCATCACCGTGTCGCCGGGCTGCGCCTCCTGCGCCGCGCGGTTGACGGACAGATAAGGGGACGCCTGCGTACCGGAGTTGGCGTCATTGCCGTTCTTGGCGACGTGAAGGACGCGAGGGGCGGCCGCCTGCGCCGTGAGCGCGGGCAGGGCGACCGACATCAGCGCGGCGACGCCGATGAGGGCGCAGAGCGCTTTGAGCCGGGCGCCGATGCGCGAGGCCCGGCGGGTTCTGTCATGTCTCATGGGGGGTTCCTTTGCGGAGGCGGATCCCCGACGTGGGCGCCGGTCGCAGCCGGCATCGACGGGGCGCGGTTGATCGGAGCGAGGCGGCGCCGGGCGGCTGGATCCGGACGCCGAAACACCGCGCGAGGGCGCGGAGGAGTGCGTGCCGCCGGGCCCGGCGGCACGGCCATGGTGCTCAAGTCCCTTGGTGCGAGGGGCGGTTCAGGACGCGGTGCGCCGTGCGTGGCCGGTACGGGGACTCGCGTACCGGTGGGACACCGCCGGGACGGGACGTCCGGACGGCCTTCCGCTCAACACCCAACTATTTGCGAGTAAGTTACATTATTAATCTATGCATGTAACTCCTTGGCGTCAACCGGTCGGGAGCCGGGCGGTCCGCGTAACGTACCGGCGCCCCGCGCCCGCATCAAGAGACGTGCGCGAATCCGTCTGCGCGCCGGAGCGCGGGTGACAGGGGGAGACGTGCGCGGTCGGCGCGCTAGGCGCGGGCCGTGACCTGCGGTCCGTGGCCCGGCGCGACCGAACCCTGGAGCACCAGGGCCGCCCCGCCGATCGCCGCGGCGTCCCGCGGATTGCTCGACAGATCGACCCGCACGCCGTGCACATCCCGGGTGAACGCCCGCTCCGCGAGCCGGCGGCGGATCTCGGTGACGTAGATCGACCCGGCGACGGCGAAGCCGGGCCCGGCGAGCACGAGTGTGTCGAGATCCCACAGGTTCGCGAGCGTGACCGCGCCCTCCGCGAGCAGCGCCGCCGACTCGTCGACAAGCGCGCGGGCCTCCGCGTCGCCGTAGATCGCGGCGCGCGCGAGCACGTCGAAGGCCCGCGCGTCGGGGTCGTCGGGACGTATCCGCAGCCGGTCGGCCAGACCGGGAACGGCCCGGGCCCGGGCGACGAGCACCCGCGGAGCGGCGTACTGCTCCAGGCAGCCCCGATTGCCGCAGTGGCAGCGCTCGCCGTCGCGGACCACCGTGACATGGCCGATCTTCCCCGCGTTCGAACTGGCGCCGCGGTGGAGTGCGCCGTCCAGCACCACGCCGGAACCGATGCCGGAGTTCATGTACAGGCACCCGAAGACGCGCTCCCGGGACACCCGCCGCCCCCAGAACTCCCCGACGGCGGCCGCCGAGGCGTCGCTGTCCACGAGCACCGGCACGTCAAGCCGGCCGGTCAGGGCCCGGGCCAGGTCGAGTCCGGCCCACTGCCGCAGGCCCGGCGGCGCGAGGAACCCGCCCCGGGCGATGTCGACCGGTCCCGGCCCGACGACCGCCATCCCGGCCACGCTCTGCGGCGGCAGCCCGAGGCCGTCGGTGACATCCCGGTAGAGCGCGGCGAGCCGCGCCACCACGCCCGCCGGCCGGCTGTCGGCGGTCCCGGCGACGAGCTGGCGGCCGACGGTACCGCCCCGGGTGTCGGTCACCACGCAGGTCAGGGTGTCCGCGCCCACATGGATGCCCACGCCGTACGCCGCGCGGGAGTTGATGATCAGCATGGCCCGGGGCTTGCCGCGGGTCGCGACCGTGTCGCCGGTCTCGCGGACGACCCCGTCGTCGATCAGCCGGCGGACGATGTTGGAGATCGTCGGCTGGGTGAGCCCGGTGACCTTGACCAGCTCCACCCGGCTGATCGGTCCGGAAGACCGGATGAGGTCCACGATGAGCGCCCGGCTCCCGGGCCCGGCGGCCGCAGACTCCCGTCGGGCCACGCTCGACCACCTCTCGTCTCGCCGTACGCTGTCGCACGACTACGTCACGGGACGAGGTTAATCGACGAGGAGGACACCATGGCCGCGGCACCGACCCGTACGGCGCCACGCCCGCAGGAGGGGACGCCGGTCGGTCTCGCCCTCGTCCGGGACGCGGAGGTCCTCGGTACCGAGCCCTTCTTCCACGAGTTCATCGCGGGTATGGAACGCGTGCTCGCGCCGCTCGGTGTGCCGGTGCTGCTCCAGGTCGTCGCCACGGTACGGCAGGCGAGCGACCGGATGCGGGCCTGGGCGCAGCGCGGCCAGGTGCAGGGCATGATCCTGATCGATCTGCTCCCCGGTGACGAACGCGTCGAGCTGGTCAAGCGGTTGGGCATGCCGACCGTCGTCATCGGGGACCCGGTCACCGCGGGCGGGCTGCCGGCGGTGTGGACGCAGGACGAGGTCGCCATGCGCGATGTCGTCACCGAACTGGCCGCCGCGGGCCACACCCACCTCGGCCATGTCGCCGGCCCGGCGCAGATGGCGCACACGATCATCCGGCGCCGCACCTTCGAGGAGGTCGCGGCGGAACTCGGCGTCCGCACGGCGACCTTCGACGGCGACTACTCCGAGGCGGCGGGCGTGCGCGCCCTCGGCGCCCTCGCGGAGCTGGCGGACCGGCCGACCGCGCTGGTCTTCGACAACGACGTCATGGCGCTCGGCGCCCAGCACGAGGCGGGCCGCCTCGGGCTGGCGGTCCCGGCCGATCTCTTCCTCGTCGCCTGGGACGACTCGGCGCTGTGCCAACTGGCCGTTCCCCCGCTCAGCGCCGTCAGCCACGATGTCCAGGAGCTGGGCGAGCTGGCCGGGAACGTACTGGCCGAGGCCCTGGCGGAGGACACCGCGGTCCCGGCCGGACCCCGTACGGTCAAGGCCGCGCCCGCCCGGCTTGTCGTCCGGTAGCGCTTTCATAGATTACTAATCTTTGTTATTGACTTCGGGGTTGGCGTCGTAGACGCTGTGTGCCGAGCACCACGTACCCACGTACACCGGTGTGCCATCGGCAACCGCCCGGGACACCCTCCCCGGCGCGTTTCAGCTCGTCGTTCCCCACACCGCCACAGGCCGATCGTCGAGATCGACGCGCTGTCACCTCGTCCTGCCCCGAAGCAGCAGAACAAAGGAAAAACCATGGACCACCGCACCAGGTCACGGGCCGTGCGCGTAGTGGCCGCGTCCGTCGTCAGCGCCCTCGCCCTCGCCGTAGGCGGCTGCGGCACGAGCGGCGACTCGGCGAACGGCACCGGCAGCAGCAACTCGATCGATGTCGTCACCCGCTGGTCGGCCGGCAACACCGCGGCGGCGGCGCAGGCGGGCGTCTTCAAGGCGTTCACCACGGAGACCGGCGTCAAGGTCAACTCCACCGACGGCCTGGAGACCATCGACGACCAGGTGGAGAACGCCGTGGCGGCCGGCAAGTCCCCCGACCTGGTGATCGTCAACCTCTACGACAAGACGCTCGGCTGGCTGGACGCCGGTGTCACCGTCCCGGTCGACGACTACCTCAAGGAGTGGGGCCTCGCCGACAAGGTGAAGCCCGCCGCGCTCAATGAGTGGCGGGTCGGCGGCAAGCCCGACGGCAAGCTCCAGGGCCTGCCGTTCTCCGGGTTCAGCTGGCCGCTCTGGTACAACACCGACCTGCTCGAGCAGGCCGGCGTCGACAAGATCCCGACCACCACCGACGAGCTGATCGACGCCGCCAAGAAGCTGCGCGCCAAGGGCGTCCAGCCGCTCACGGTCGGCGGCAACGACTGGACCGGCCAGAAGCTCTTCTACCAGATCGCCGAGTCCTTCACGGACGCCGCGACCATGGAGAAGGTCATGCAGAGCGGCGGCTACTGCGCCACCCCGTCCGTGATGCAGGGCATCGAGCTCTTCACCCAGCTGCGTGACGCCAAGGTCTTCGCCGACAGCGCGGCCGGCCTGAACGCCGACGCGATGTACGCGGCCTACTACTCCGGCAAGGCCGCGATCATGTCCGCGGGCTCCTGGGCCTACACCGACGCCAAGAAGTCCGGCACCGGCGTCGAGACGCACACCACGCTCGGCGGGCTGCCGCTGCCCGCCGGCTCGGTCTACAAGAACCCCACCGCCTTCCAGGGCTTCACCGGTGTCGGCTTCATGATCACCAAGCGCGGTGCGTCGAAGGACCGTATCGACAACGTGCGCAAGCTCATCACCTCCTTCTACAAGGACGCGGCCGTCGGTGACTTCGTGAAGGACGCGAGCATCCTGCCGCCCACCGCCGGCGACTTCTCGCAGTACGCCACAGACCCGCTGCTGTCCCAGTCGATCAAGCTCGACGGCACGGTGGACTACGCCGTGGTGCCCGACGTGTGGATCGGCTCCGCGTCCGACCCGATCATCCAGGTCCTGACCGGGGCGTACGGAAAGTCCTCCGCCGACAAGATCTGCAAGGGCCTCGACGACGCCACCAAGAGCTGAGCGGCCGACCGCGCAGCTCCCGTGCGGAGGCCGCCGCACCACGGCGGCCCCCGCACGGCCCGTGCCCGTAGCACCGCTCCGGCACCGCTCCGGCACCGGTCCGGCACCCGCCCGTCCCGCGCTCTCCCGCACCGCCAGTCCTTCTCCGGCCGAAAGAAACAGTTCCATGTCATTGACCAGCACGCCGGCCGCCACCCGCGCCGCGCCTGAGCCCGCGCCGCCGGCCGCCCGCCGCCGCGGACGGCGCCGCGGCGGCCTGAACACCCCCCGTCTGCTCTGGCTGACGGTCCCGTCCCTGGTGTGGTTCGCCGTCTTCTCGGTAGGGCCGCTGGTGGCGATGTTCGTCATCGCCACCATGCGGTGGAAGGGCCTCATCTACGACCCCGCCTATGTCGGCACCGACAACATCCGGCATGTCTTCGGCGACCCGCTCTTCCACGACGCACTGCGCAACAGCGCGGTGCAGGTCGCCGTCGTCATCCCGGTGATGATCCCGCTGGCCTTCATGCTCGGCTACCACCTGAGCACCAAACCGCGCGGCTACCGGCTGCTGTCCGTGCTGTACTTCTCGCCGGGCCTGATCTCCATCTCCATCACCGGCATGATCTTCTACGGGGTGCTGTCGCCGAACGGCGGTACCAACGGCCTGCTGAACGCGATGGGTCTGGACTCGCTCGCCCGCTCCTGGCTCGCCGATCCCAGCACCGCCCTGCCCAGCCTGATCGCCATCGACCTGTGGCGCGGCGTCGGCTGGACCGCCGTGCTGTTCGCCTCCCGACTGGCGAGCGTCCCCGGCGAGGTGATCGAGGCGGCCAGGATCGACGGCGCCGGACGCTTCCGCATCATGTGGCAGATCACGTTCCCGATGGTCAAGGACTACGTCCGCACTCTGACGATGCTGCAGTTCCTGTGGACGCTGTTCACCTCCGCCGCACTGATCCTGCTGCTCACCAAGGGCGGTCCCGGCACCTCGTCCACCACCTTGTCCTACCTGGTGTACGAGAAGGCGTTCTCGCAGAGCGACCTCGGCTACAGCCAGGTCGTCGGCGTCGTCCTGCTGCTGGTCGGGGTGGCCGGGATGCTGCTGATCCGCGCGCTGATGCGCAGCCCCTTGGAGAAGATCCGATGACCGTCCGCACCCCCTCGCCCCCCTCGCCCTCCCGCGCCCCCGTGCGGAGCCCCCAACGCGCCCGCCTCGTACGGCGCTCCCGGCGGCGCGGCGCGGGACTGCTCGCCATTCCGCTGTCCTGGCTGTACGCGCTGGTGCTCGCGGTGCCGCTCTACTACCTCGTGGTCAGCGCCCTCAAGACCAACATCGAGATCTTCAACCACCCCTTCGCGTTGCCCGAGCACTGGCTGTGGCACAACTTCCGCACCTCCTGGCAGACCGCGGACCTCGGGCAGGCCCTGCTGAACTCGCTGCTGATCTCCGCGGTCGCGATCGTGCTGACCCTCGGTCTCGCGCTGCCCGCGGCCTTCGCGCTCGCCCGGCTGGACAACCGGCTCTCGCGGCTGGTCACCGGGGCCTTCTCGGTGGGCTTCCTGATCCCGCCGTTCGCGGCGCTGATCCCCACGGTCATCCTGGCGATCAAAATGGACATGTTCTACACGCGTGAGTTCCAGATGCTCTTCCTGCCGGCCAGCGCGCTGCCGCTGTCGGTGCTCCTGCTCACCCAGTTCATGCGGACCGTGCCGACGGCCCTGGTGGAGTCCGCGGCGCTCGACGGCGCGGGCAACTGGCGGCTGCTGGTCAATGTGTTCATCCCCATCGCCATGCCCGGCGTGGTGAGCGTGGCGATCCTGCAACTGCTCACGTTCTGGAACGAGTACCTCTTCTCACTGACCATCACCGGCACCGGACCCGATGTCCGCACCGTCCAAGTGGCACTGCCCACGCTGATCTCCGACTCGACCGACTTCGGTGTGCTCACCGCCGGCACGGTACTGACCCTGCTGCCGGTGTACGTCGCCTATTCGCTGGCGAGCCGCCGTATGCAGGAAGCACTCACCGCGGGGGCGGTCAAGGGATGACACTCACCACGCAAACGACCACGCCCGCCGCCACCCGGCTCGACCTCGGCGGCGAATGGGAACTGACCTGG
The DNA here is from genome assembly GCF_036199905.1 of Streptomyces sp. NBC_00223. NCBI lineage: Bacteria > Bacillati > Actinomycetota > Actinomycetes > Kitasatosporales > Streptomycetaceae > Streptomyces > Streptomyces sp. NBC_00223. Next base: position 5,849,517 of record NZ_CP108109.1, read on the forward strand.
TCGGGCGGCCCGCACGACGCCCCCGACGCCATCCGGACGGCGGCTGTGCGCGCCCAGGTGCCCGGCGAGGTGCACACGGCCCTGCTCGCCGCCGGCCTGCTCGCCGATCCCGACGCCGGGTGGGGCGAACTGGCACAGACCTGGGTCGGCCACTCCCAATGGACCTACCGCCGCCACTTCTCCTGGTCACCGACCCCCGGCACCCGCACCGACCTCGTCGCCGACGGCCTCGACACCGTCGCCGAGGTGTACGTCAACGGGCAGCACATCGGCGCCGCGCGGGACCAGCACCTGGCCTACCGGTGGCGGGCGGACGACGCCATGCGGCCGGGCGACAACCTCGTCGAGGTGCGCTTCGCCTCGGCCTGGGAAGCCGCCCACGCCCATGAACGCGCGCACGGCCCGCTGCCCAGCCCGTACGACGAGCCGTACGCGCACGTGCGCAAGGCCGCGGCGAACTTCGGCTGGGACTGGGGGCCGCACTACGTCACCGCGGGCATCTGGCGCGACATCCGGCTGGAGACGTACACCGGGCGGATCGAGCATGTACGGCCGCTCGTCCGGCTCACCCCCGACCACAGCGTGGCCCACCTCACGGCCCATGTGCGCGTCGACGCCCCGGCCGGCTCCCATGTCCGGGTCGAGCTGACCGATCCGGCCGGGCGGCCCGCCGGATCGGCGACGGGCCCGGTCACCGACGGCGAGGCGGCCCTCGCGCTCACCGTCGACGACCCCGACCTGTGGTGGCCGATCGGCCTCGGCGAGCAGCCCCGCTACGGACTGCGGGCCGAACTCGTCCACGGCGACGGCGTACTCGACACCGCCGCCGTCCGGCCCGGGCTGCGCTCGGTGGCGGTCGAGGAGGCCCCGGACCCGCTCGGCACCCGCTGGGCGCTGGTCGTCAACGGCCGGACCGTACGCGTACGCGGCTACAACTGGATCCCGGACGACACTCTCGCCAGCCGCGCGACGCCCGAACGCGTCACCCGGCGGATCGACCAGGCCGTCGCGGGAAACGCCAACCTCCTGCGGGTCTGGGGCGGCGGCCACTTCGCGACCGAGGAGTTCCTCGACGCCTGCGACGAACGCGGGGTTCTCGTCTGGCACGACTTCCTCTTCGCGTGCGCCGCCTACTGCGAGGACGACGAGACGGCCGAACTGGTCACCGCCGAGGCGGAACAGGCCGTCGCGCGGATGTCGGCGCACCCCAGTCTCGTGCTCTGGTGCGGCGGCAACGAGACCGTTCTCGGCCGGCACCACTGGGGCTGGGCCGACCAGCTCGGTACGCGCGGCTGGGGCGCGGCCTACTACCTGGACGTACTGCCCCGGGTGCTGGCCCGCCTCGACCCGACCCGCCCCTACCTGCCGAACTCGCCCTGGTCGGGCACCGTCGAGCGCGACCCGCTGGCCGACAGCCACGGCCCCAGCCATCTGTGGGACCCCTGGAACGACGCCGACTACGCGCACTACCGCGACCACGACCCGTCGTTCGTCGCGGAGATGGGGTGGTGCGGGCCCGCCGCGTGGACCACGCTGACCCGGGTCCTCGACGGTGAGACCCCCGGGCCCGACTCGCCGCTCACCCGCCACCATCTGCGGGCGATCGACGGCATGCACAAGCTCACCCGCGGCCTCCAGCCGCATGTGCCCACGCCCGGCAACGGCGCCGACTGGCACTTCGCGACCCAACTGGTCCAGGCGCGTGCCGTCGCGGCGGGTACCGAGTGGCTGCGCTCCCGCGAGCGCTGCGGCGGGGTCGTCGTATGGCAGCTCAACGACTGCTGGCCCGCGATCAGTTGGTCGGCGGTCGACAGCGCGGGGATCGAGAAGCCGCTGTGGCACGCGCTGCGGCACGCGTTCGCGCCTCGGCTGGCCACGGTCCAGCCGGTCCACCCGGGACCGACCCACGACCCGACCGGTGACGGGGGGCTCGTGCTCGCGCTCGTCAACGACTCCGACGGCGACTGGCGGCCCGACGTGCTCGTCCGGCGGGTCGGGTTCGACGGCCGGGAGCACGCGCGGGCCCGGCTGCGGCCCGACTGCCCGGCCGGGGGTCTGCTGCGGGTGGTCCTCGACCCCGACGTCGCCCTGCCCGGCGACCCGCGCGCCGAAATGCTCGTCGTGGACGCCGACGGGGTCAGGACCGTCTGGACCTATCGCCCGGACCGGGAGCTGACCCGCCCGCGGCCCGAGCGCGCGGTCGACCCGGCGGTCGTGGACGGCGCACTCCTGGTGACGGTCACGGCGGTGACCGTGCTGCGGGACGTGTGTGTCTTCGCCGACCGGCTCGCCGGGCCGCTCGGCGTCGAACCGGCCGAACTGGCCGTGGACAGCGCTCTGGTCACGCTGCTGCCGGGGGAGCGCCATGTCTTCCGGATCACCCGCCGCGACGGCCTCCCGCTGCCCGGAAACGTGTCCGTCCTCCTCGCCGACGCCCGCGTTCTTGACCTCGCGGTCCGCTCCGCCGAGGAGCTGACCACCTGACCCCGCCCGCCGCCCCGGCGGCCCCCTGCCGCCGGGGCGGCGCGGTTTTCTAGCTTGTGGCGAAGCGGGTTGTCGCCGTGAGGACCGCCGTCGTTGTCGCGTCGCCCGACAGGCCGTGGCCCTCCTCGTCGATCAGGACGAGGTCCGCGTCCGGCCATGCCTGAGACAGGTGCCACGCGATGTCCGGGGGGCCGCTGATGTCCATCCGGCCGTGGACCATCACGCCGGGGATGCCCGCGAGCTTTCCGGCGTCGCGCAGCAGTGCCCCGTCCTCCAGGAAGCCGGCGTGCCGCCAGTAGTGCGTGACGAGGCGGGCGAAGCGCATCCGGAAGCGCGGGTCGTCGTAGCGGGGATCGGGCCGGTACCCCCGGTGGGTGGACACGTGCACGTCCTCCCAGCGGCACCACTCCCGCGCCGCCCGTTCCCGTACGGCCGGATCGGGGTCGGCGAGCATCCGCGCGTACGCCTCCACCAGGCTGCCGTCGCGCTCCGGCCCCGGTACGGCGTCGCGGAAGCGGGCCCACTCCTCGGGGAAGATCCGCCCCATGTCCCGGGTGACCCACTCCACTTCGCGGCGGGTGGTGTTGGTGACGCTGAAGAGCACCAACTCGGATACGCGCGCGGAGTGTTGCTCGGCGTAGGCCAACGCGAGGGTCACGCCCCAGGAGCCGCCCATGACCAGCCACTTCTCGATGCCGAGGTGCCGCCGCAGCAGCTCGATGTCGGTGATCAGACGCGGCGTGGTGTTGACGGCGAGCGAGGTCCCCGGATCGGCGGCGTCCGGCGTGCTCCGCCCGCACCCGCGCTGGTCGAGGAGTACGACACGGTACGCCACCGGGTCGAACAGCCGCCGCCAGAACGGCCCCGCGCCGGAACCCGGCCCGCCGTGCAGGACGACGGCGGGCTTGCCCGCGGGGTTACCGCAGACCTCCCAGTACACGCCGTTGCCGTCGCCGACGTCGAGCATGCCGTGCTCGTACGGCTCGATGGGGGGATAGAGCTCGGCCATGGGAGACACGTCCTCCTGAGATCTGACAGCGCTGTTATATTACAACCGTGAGCGCTCACCCCGACCCGGCCGCCGTCGGCACCCTCCTCCGCCACGTCCTCGAACTCCTCGACGGCGACGTGGCCAAGCTCTACGAGGAGCAGGGCCTCGCCGAGTACCGCCCCCGCTTCTCCCCGGCCGTACGGGCTCTCCTGGCCCAAGGTCCGCTCTCGGTAAGCGACTTGGCGGCAGTGGTGGGCGTCACGCACTCGGCCGCGAGCCAGACGGCGGCCCAGATGGCCCGCGCCGGCCTGGTCACGCACACCCCCGACCCGCGAGACGCCCGCCGCCGACTCGTCGCGCTCACGCCGAAGGCCCATGCGTTGCTGCCGCGGATCGAGGCGGAGTGGGACGCGACGGCGGCGGCGATGGCGGCCCTGGACGCCGAACTCTCCATGCCACTCGGAAAGTTGCTGACGGAGGTCGCGGAGGCGGTACACCGCCGCCCGTTCCGCGACCGCGTCGCGGCGCACCACCGGCCGCAGGCAGCGGCCCCGGCACACTGACCCGCGGGTCACGCCGGCCGGGCAGGACAAGGAGGCTGGTGTTGCAGTCGGAAGTCATGACAGGCGGTGATCCGGCCGCCGTCACCAGCACGGATGCGTTCCCGGCCGCATCGCCGTACGCGATGGATGTGACGAACGGCCGACGAGCGGGCCATTCTGAGCTGCATGGACTTTCAGCCGGTTGAGCGTGCCTCAGAGGCGTTCCAGCAGTCACTGACCGCGGAGGAGATCGGAAAGGTCTGCCGACGGGCCTTCGGGGGCGAGGCCATGCCGGTGTCCGCCGTCGAGCTGGGCACGGGTATGTACAACAACGTCTATCGCGTGACCCTGGCCGGGCGGGATCGGCCGGTGATCCTGCGGGTCGCGCCGGATGAGGGCCGCCAGTTCCGCAGTGAGCGCCACCTGATGCGGAACGAGTACGCGAGCCAGCCCTGGCTGGCGGTGATCGCGCCGTTGATGCCGCAGGTGCTCGCTGCGGACTGGTCGCACGAGGTGCTCGGCCGGGACTGGATGATCCAGAGCCACCTGGACGGAATCCCCGCTCCTGAGCATCTGGGGACGTATCCACGTACGGCGTGGCCGACGTTCTTCCGGCAGATGGGAGCCATCGCCCGCTCCGTGCACGATGTGCGCGGCCCGCACTTCGGGCCTGTCAACGGCCCGGGGCACGCCACGTGGAGCGAGGCGGTGGTCGCGTCGCTGGAGGAGATCGCCGCCGACCTGGACAGTGTCGGCCTGGACTCGGCCGACCTGCGGAAGGTTGCCGCGGTGGCCGCGCACGACTGCGTCCTGCTCGACGAGGTCACTGAACCGAGACTGCTCACCGGGGACCTGTGGACCGTCAACGCCCTGATGGGCCCGGCAGCCCCCGAACCGGTCATCACCGGAGTGCTGGACTTCGATCGCACATGGTTCGGTGACCCCGCCGCTGACTGGACCATCCGCATGGCGATGGCCAAGGGGGACGAGCGGACCGCGTTCTGGGAGTCCTACGGTGTTCCGGAGCGCTCGCCCGCCGAGGTGTGGCGGGCGAGGGTGTATGAGGCCCGGCACCTGGGCGCGATCCGACTTGAGCGGCACCGGCTGGCCAAGGCGGACGCGGTCCGCGAGAGCTACGACGCGCTGGCCGAGGTGCTGGTCGGCCTGACCTGACCGGACCCGTTTCCCCGGACGGGCTCGACGCGGATACGGACTCGCCGGCCTCAGGCGCGCGGGCCGGTCAGGAACCGCCCGGTCGCGTACCTGCGTGCCGTGGGGCGAGCACGGCCGGATGGATGGAGACAAGCCGGCCTGAGTTGATCGAGCGAGCGGGTCAGGCCGGCCGTCTGACAGGAGCCTTGGCGATGTTCTGGACGGTCCGTAGCTCGGTCACGAACAGATCTTGCGTCTGGACGTAGGCACGCAAGTCGATGTCGTGCGGAAGTACGGGCGGTTCGGGCAGCAGTTGAACGCCCGCCGCGATGAGGAAGGTGCGGATCGTCGCATCGGCGCCTCGCTTCTTGCGGGGGGCCTGGTAGAGGAGGTAGGCCGCCTGGAGCCAGGCGGCCAGTGCGTCGGCGGGGGTGGCGTGCTCCACGGCGAGCAGGGTCATGGCCCGGTGGAAGATCGCGCGGTGGTCTGTCCCCGGTGTACTGGCGGCATAGATCAGGGATCCGTCGGTGGTGATGCGGGAAATGTCCCCGCCCCGTGCTGAGATCCGGGCGGCCATCTCGGCTGCGGCCTGACGGGCGGCACTACCGCGCAGGAGCCGCGTTCCTTCTGCGATACGGCCGTCGGGCAGGGCGACGCGGTTGCACACGGCGTCGACACTCGGCGACTGGGGGAACCTCGCGGCGGCGATCGCCTCGAACCTTCGCATGGTCCGGCTGGCCGGGGTCTCGGCGCCTCCCCGGTAGATGCGGGTGGCCGGATCCCACTTGGCGCCGTCCCGGAACCGGGCGTGATCCCCGATGCGGAAGAGGTTGGGGTTGTCGTCGGTGACCGGCGTTCGGAATCGTTCCGCCCAGCGGGGGCTGTACCGGCCGACGCTGTGCGGGCTGGTTGCCGCCGCCTCGTACCTCCAGTCCTCCGCTGCTTTGAACATCGTGGTGAACGCTGCGACCCGGGTGCCGGTGTCGTGGGCCGAGTGGAGAGCGATGCTCAGGGCCCGGTGCAAGGTGCGCGCCGTCCCGGCCTGCTGGTGGGCGAAAGCGCTGATGGTTCGCTGGGCTGCCGGGTCATTGGTGCGCAGGAGCAGGGCAGGAACAGGGAAGCAGGCAGCTGTGATCTCCGGAGCGGAGAGAGAACCGTGAGTCTCCGCAGGAGTGGGTGGCCCGCTCATCGGCCCGCCCTGGCCAAGCTGCCGGGGACCGGGTCCGGTTCGCCGTTCGGGTGCGGTTCCACTTCGACGCGGATCTGCCGCAGTTGCGCGTCGGCCCGCTCTTCCACGGCCTGGGCGTTTGAGCCGGTGACCACGAACGACCCCAGCCGATGGCCGTTGGTCCGTGCTCCGTCCACGCGGCTGCCGACGGATGTACGGAGGCTGACAAAGGGAACACCCGGTCCGACCGGGGGAAGTCCGGTCACCGACGCCAGCCGCCCGGACCGAGGGCTGGTCAGAAACCGTACGGTGGCGTAATCGTGACGCGTAGGGGTGAGGTTGGCGGGACGGCCCAGGGCAGTGTCGAGCAGAGCGGTCCACGGGTCGATACCCAGTGCCTGCTGGATGAGGAAGCCGATCTGGCCGGCGCCGAGGCGGGCGCCGATCTCGATGACCGTGCAGCGGGCCTCCGGGCCGACGATGACCTCGGTGTGGGAAGCGCCGTTGCGAATGCCGACCGCGGCGATCGCCTTCTCCACCCCCGCGTAGACGGCCTGTTCCGCGACCGGGGGCAGGGAGGCCGGCAGGCTGTGGCCGGTCTCCACCCGGTGCGCGCCCTTGGTGACGGTCTTTTCGGTGACACACAGATGTGTTGTATTGCCGTCCTGTGTGAACGATTCGACGCTGTACTCCGTCCCCACGACGTATGCCTGGATCAGGATGCGCGGGTCACCCACCCTTCCGTACATGCCGACCGCCGCGCGGGCGGCGTCGGCGGCCGTGGCCGCGCCGTCCGCTCCGGACACCACCGTGACGCCTGCGGAGCCGGCCCCGGACAGCGGTTTGACGACGCACGGGAAGCCGACCTGTGAGTCTGCCAGCGCGGACCGCAGCCCTGCGTCGTCGCAGACGAGGACCGTGTAGGGGGCGTCCACCCCCGCCGCCGCGAACGCCTCGGCCATGGCGGCCTTGTCCCGGGCCGCCCGCGCCCGGCCGGGGTCGTTGCCGGGCACCCTCAGCTCGGCGCAGACGCGCGCGGCGAGCTCGGTCAGGTACTCGTTGACGGTCAGCACCGCGCCGACACCGCGGCGGCGGGCGTACGCGGCGATCTCGTCGAGAGCTTGGCCGGGCCGGGCGAAGTCGGTGACAACCCGTCCGGTCAGCAGGCCCTTCAACGCCTGCCCGTACCCCTCGTACGCGACAGCGGTGGTCGCGGCATGGACCTGGTGTCCGCGCGCGGCAGCCGCTGCGGCGATCGCGCCGGACTCGGGGCCGGCCGCGTCCAGCAGCAGGACGCCGGGAGCGGTCACAGGTAGTCCTCGAAGCCGCCGGTGCGGTGCGTGTCCAGGGTGAAGCAGTGGAATCCGCCCCCGAACAGGCGCCGGTGCCGGTGCCGTACGGGCACCACCGTGAAGTGCTCCGCCTCCAGCACCTTGATCAGGCCGGCGCACTCCTCGTTGACGAGCACCGTGTGCTCGTCGACCGACAGTACGTTGAGGTCGATGTAGGGGCTGGTGAGGATCAGGTCCTCGTAGTCGTCGTAGACCGGGAACGCTCCCGCGTCCGGCTCCGGGGGCACGATGTAGCGCCACGAGCGCAGCGGTTCGGGCATCAGGTCCCGGATGCCGTCGTGCCGGGCCAGGAACACCCCCGGCTTCAGGGCGAGGACCATGCTGTCGATGTGGTTGTCCGCCATCCGCCACACCCGGTGGACGCGGTACCTGTCGCCCAGGTGCCGCTGAAGCCATTCCGCGCCCCGGGTGTGGTTGTCCTGCGCGACATTGACGACCAGGTCGCGGCCCAGCCGCAGGACCTGCGCGCCGTCGAGCATCATCTCCACGCCGACGTCGTACGGGCCCGGCCGCGGGTCCTCGATGGCCTCGGTCGGCCCGCCCAGGGTGGTTGCGGCGTCCCGCGCGTACGACAGGTCGAATGACGCGTCGGTGAGGGTGGGGCGGGGCATCGTCGTCCACCGCGCACCGCACTCCCAGTAGCCGGTGAAGACGGGGGCGAGCAGGCGGGTCTCCAGGTAGCGGGACCGGACCGCGGGCGGCGTCTCGATGATCTCGTCCCCGAGGATCAGGGTGTTGTCGCGGATGTTCAGCGCCGGGGTCGGGGCGGCCTGCCAGCCCAGGCCCGCGATGGGCGCCGCGTCCGCAGGCAGGGGCAGCGGCCGGTGCACGACCGCGCCGAGCCCGGCGAGGGTGACGGCCAGGCCCTCGACGTCCTCGTGCAGTTCTTCGGCGTAGCGCTGCCTGATGGCCCAGTTCTGCCCGCGGGTGCCGTGCCCGGCCTGCGTAAGTCGGGGGTAGGCCCAGTCAGAGCGGAAGCCCGTCAGGTTCTGGTGGTGGAACAACTCGAAGCTGACATCGCGGTCGTGTCCCACGTAGTTGGCGGCGGACCCGACGATGACCTCCCGGAGCGGGGTGAAGTCGTCGTGGCAGTTCAGGCGCATGAGCGGTTCCTCTCAGGGCTGTGGGGCGGGGTCAGGCGGTGCGGGGTGCGGCGGTCACATGCCGGTCGGCGGTCGCCCGGCCGCGGCGGGAGCGCAGGATCAGGCCGCCGTCGCTGTCCGGCTGGAGGGTTCGCTGCTCGCTCCAGCCGGAGAACCGGAACTCACCCCCGCCGGCCGGGACGAGCGCGAAGGTCCGCCCGGCGGTGGTCAGGGCCAGGACACTGTCGGGGCCGTGGCCGATGCGGGCGGGGATGAGGGAGCCGTCCAGCGGGGCGGCCGCGTCGAAGTCCGCGAATCCGGACGGCAGCAGCCCCTCGTACGGCAGCCCGGTGGGCCAGGCGGGGGCATCGGCCCGATTGGTGTGGTTGATCAGGACCTCGCCGTGGGTGAGGAGTTCCTGCCAGGAGGCCGGGAACCAGGCCGCGAGGCCGGCGGTGAGCAGGGCGTCGATGACGATATGGACGCGGGTCACCGTCTGGCTGGTGTTGCGTACCAGGTGCTCGCGGGAGAAGTCGCCGTACCAGAAGGTGCCCGGCTGCCAGCAGTGTTCGACGCCGTCCAGGACGAGTACGGCGGCCGGGTCGGTGACGACGGGGATGTGCAGGCGCACGATGCCCCGGTCCAGGCGGTACTTGGGGTCGCGGTGCGGGTCCGAGACGGCGCCGCGCCCCAGCGCCATCAGCCGCACCGCGTTCAGCGGGGCCGGGATCGAGTCCAGGATCTGCGCGAGGTAGGGCAGATCGCCGAGCCAGTGCGTGGCCGCGAACGGCTGAGGGCCGGGGCCGCCGGGGTCGGTGCGCTCCGGGTCGCCGCCGAGGCTGCGCAGGGGCAGGACCCGCCAGTCGATCGCGGCGGGGGTGCCGACCTGTCCGCCGTAGATGTGGGTGCGCTGCGCGTTCCAGGTGTGGCCGGTGACGGCCGTGAGTTCGGCGGCGAGCCGGCCGGCGTCGAAGACGGGGGAGAGACGGGCGGCCTCGGCAGGGGAGGTGGTCATGGATGTGGCTCCCTGTCAGGAGGAGAAGGACACGGCGCCGGTGCCGATGTGCCGGCTGGCGTCGTAGGTGCCGGCCGGTACGCTCGCGAACCGCGCGTCGAGCCGGTCGAACACCGCGGCGTGGCCCTCGGCGGGGTCGTAGGCGACGCAGAACACGAACTGCACCGGCTCGCCCGGCGCGAGGGGGATGGCGGGCATCGACACGATCACCCCGGTACGGGTGGCCGGGTCGTAGGCCAGGCCGAGCTCGTCGAGCGCGGCCAGGAACGTTCCGAAGTCGGGCACCGCCCAGGTGGGCGGGACGTGGTACTCGCACACCTGCCGGGCCGGGACGGCGGTGACGTCGACGATGCCGTGGGCGATCGGCCGGTAGATGTGCAGGCTGCCGGAGACCTGGGCGTTGACCTCGGTGAACACCACGGATCCGTCGGGCAGGACCAGGGCGTCCGCGCTGAGGTGTCCGCGGTAGCCGAACGCCCGGTACGCCTCGGCCAGCCGGGCGCCGCCGTCCAGCAACGCCGCCCGTACCTGCTCGGTGACTCCGTTCAGCGGCACGACCTGGTGGCTCAGGCGCCGCCCGACGTAGAACAGGCGGCCCGTCTCGGTGGGCCGGGTGCCCGCGTCTGCGGCGTAGTGCTCGGAGCACACCGCATCGGCGCCGGGCGCGAACTCCTCGACGACGACAGGCCACCGGCCCTCGCCGCTCGCCCACGGCCACCGCTGATCCCAGTACGCGGCGATGCCGTCCGGGCCCGGGGCCAGATGGTGCAGGTGCCGGGCCCCGACGTGGTCGACGGCCGTGCTCGGCTCGCGTACGAGCAACTGGTTGCCGACGCCGGCCCCGTTGTGAGCCTGCTTGACCACGACGGCCCCGCACGGGGAGTGCTCCAGCAGTGCGCCGGTCGCCTCCACCGCTTCGGCGCGGCTGCGGCAGACCCGGCCCGGCAGGACCGGCACCCCGGCCGCCGCGGCCAGTGCCCGGAAGTTCGCCTTGCTGTTGCCGATCTCCCCGCCGCCCTGCACGAAGAAGGCCGCCCCTGGGAAGCGGTCGGCCACGCCCAGGGCGTCGGCGAGCCGCGCCACGGCGGCAGACGGCCACAGCGCGAACACCTCGCTCACCGCGCCGGCCCCGGCCGGACCGAGCGCGGCGCGTACCCGGTCCACGAACGCCGGGGTGGTCAGGGAGGCGGGATCGAGCAACCGGTCGCCCCACACTCCGGCCGGGGTCGCCAGCACGGTCAGCTCCTCGCGCGGCACGCCGGTGTGGGCCAGGGCGTATCCGGTGAACGCCGTGTCCGGCTCGCAGCACAAGATGATCAGGTCACCGGGGCGGGCGAACCACAGCAGGCGCTGCGTCCAGGCCCGCATGTCGCCGCGTTCGCGGATCGAGGGGTCGATGTGGTTGCCGATGAGGATGCGCACAGGGGACTCCTGAAGACGTGGTCGGAAACCCCGCGGGCGCGGTGAGCGGCGCCCGGGGGCAGGCGGGGAGGGGGCGGGGTCAGGGGAGGAGGGCGGGCAGTGTCTCGAAGGCCCGCATGGTCGCGGTGCGGCGCCTCACGCTGTCGCCGGCCGCGGCCAGGCGGGTCGGGTGGTCGTTCAGGGCCGCGATCAGGGCGCGCAGCCCGGCCTGGGCGACCGTCGACCCGATGCAGGAGTGCGGCCCCCACCCGTAGCCGAGGTGGCGGTTCGGGGTGCGGTCCAGCACCAGCTCGTCCGCCCGCGTGAAGGCGGCCGGGTCGCGGTTGGCCGCCGCGAACAAGGCGACGACCTTCTGCCCGGGGGCGATGTCGACGCGGCCGATCCGGCAGGAACGCACCGCAACGCGGGTGGTGCCCTGCACCGGCCCGTCGAAGCGCACCAGTTCATCCACTCCCGTGGCCAGCAGTGCCGGGTCCCGCAACTGTTCGAGGGCTCCCGGGCGGGTGAGGAGGGTGTACACGGCGTTGCCGGCGGCGGCCGCCATCGTGCTGTAGCCGCCCTGGAACATCACCCTGGCGGTGTTCGTCACGTACAGTCGGCTCAGCGCGTCGGGCACCGCGGCCTGCCGCACCCGGGCCAGCAGGCCGGGCCGGGCCGAGGCCGCGAACCAGGAGTCGACCAGGTCGCTCAGCCGTCGGCGGGCCACGCGGCCCGGCTCGACGAGCGCCGGGTTCAGACCGCCGTCCATACTCCTCATGATCGCGTCCGACACCGCGGCGAACTCCCCGTACGGAGGGGGCTCGACACCCAGCACACCGGACACGACCGCCACGGACAGCGGTACCGCGATCTCGGCCACCACATCGAACGGGCCCCCGCCGGCCAGTTGGTCGAGCCGCTCGCGCACCAGGGCGCGGGCACGGTCCTCGACCCCGGTCAGGTCCTGGGCGCGCAGCGCGGTCATGAACAAGGAGCGCACCGCGTTCTGCTGCGGCGGGTCGAGCGTCTGCACGCTCAATGACGGCTCGGGCACCGTGCCCCCGGTGCGGCGCGGGTCGCGGGCGAATGTCCCGTGGTCGCGCAGCACCCGCATGCTGTCCGCGTACCGGGCCAGTACCCACGACTTCATGCCCGCGTGCCAGAACACCGGCTCACGCTCGCGCAGTTCGGCCAGCACCGGGTACGGGTCGCGTAGGATCTCCGGGTCCAGGGGGTCGTAACGGTCAGTCACAGACGGCATCGCGGGTCCTTTCCGGAGCGGGAGGGGCGGGCCCACCTCAGCGGGCCCGCCCCGGGTACCTCGGGCTCAGTGGTCGTACGACATGGCAGCCCCTCCCTGTGCGTCGGCGGCGGTAGGCGTACTGCGGACGGCGAAGGTTCCCCCGGGCCCTCGCCCGACAGGCGGAGAGACCCCAGCCCGGCGGGCGGGACAAGACCCATGGGGGAACGGCTGCCACCGCGCCCCGCCCAGTCACACGGGGTGCCGGGCGGAACACAACGAGTACAGCCGCCGGCGGGCGTCGTGCCCAGAGCAAATGCCTATCCCCGCCCTATCCCCGGTTCTCCGGAACAGCTCTCCCGGACGCGGAGCAGATGATGAAGTGGGGGAGTGGACGACGAGATCCGCCACCCCCTCGCACACGCCAGGAACGAGCGCGGATGGTCGCAGGAGGAACTGGCCCGCCGTATCCGGCAGGCCGCCGCCCGACGGGGCCTGCGCTCGGGCACCAGGGGATCGCGGGTCTCCAAGTGGGAGACCAACTGGGCCACCCCCGACGACGACGAATCCCAGCCACTGATCGCCGAGGTCTTCGGCATCGACTACGAGGCCGTCGCCCATCTCGGCTGGCCCCACTGGCTCCCGGGCCAGGACAAGCCGATGACCCTCGGCCCGCACAGCGCCGTCCCCTCACTCCGAGAGGCCCTGATGACCTCCCTGGACCGCCGCACTTTCCTCGCCTACACCAGCGGCTCCCTGGCCGCACTCGCCCGTCAATGGGCCGACACCGAACCCGGCCGGATCGCGCGATTCGCCGCACCCCGAGCGGTCGACGCCGAGATGCTGGACTGGCTGGAGGCGACCGGAGCGGAGCTGATCCGTCTCGCCACCGAGCGCAGACGCCGCACCCACCACCTGCTCGACGCGCACCTGACCACCGTTGCCGAATTCATCAGCGAATCCCGCTACACCACCACCGCCGGTCGGCGCCTCCACACCCTGGCCGCCACCCTGGCCCAGGCCATCGCCTGGGCCCAGTTCGACGAACGCCGCCACACCGCCGCCGGCCACTTCTGGCACGCCGCCCTCCACAACGCCCACACCGCCCACCAGCGCGACCTCGGCGCGGGCATTCTGTCCGACCTCGCCTACCAACTGCTGTGGCTCAACGACGCCCGGACCGCCGCCGACATCCTCGAACACGTCATCCCCCGCACCCAGCACCCCACCGCACGCTCCCTGCTGCACCTGCGTCAGGCCCGTGCCCTGGCCGTCCTCAACGAGGACAGCCTGTGCCGCCGGGCCCTCGCCGCCGCCGAGAAGGCACTCGACACACCCTCGTACGACCCGGCCCCCGCCTGGTGCGCGTGGATGTCGCACGCCGACCTGGCCGCGGACAGCGGCCGCTGCCTTGCGGACCTCGGCCGGCGCCGTCAGGCCCACCAGCTCATGGACGAAGGCATCACCCTGCTGGGCACCACCCGTTCCAAGACCAAATCCGTGTTCCTGGCCTACCAGGCCGAAACCTATCTCCGGGACGGCGAACCGGAGATCGCCGCGGCGACCGCCACCCACTCCCTGGACCTGGCCAGCCGGATCGACGCACCCAGATGCGTGACCATGATCCGCGACCTCGAACCGGAACTCTCGCGATACGCGCACATGGTCGGCGTCGGCGAACTCCTCGAACAGCTCCGAGCCGTCGGCTGAAGCTCCGTCATCGGCTGTCGACGACGTCGAGCGCCACACCGGCCGCGACCCGCTCGCGGCCGGATTCGGCCTGCTCACCGTGGAGGGCCCGCACTGTTAGGAAACTTTCCTTACGAGAACCCTTGACGGGCCCCACGGACGCGAGTTGACTCTGGCGCTGCCGGGACTTTGACATGTTCCGACAACGGTTTCCGGTCGGTGAGGCCGCCCTCGGCTCACCGCGCGGAACAGCCACGCCCTGCTCAACTCCCGGATCCGCCACGCCCGCTGTCGAGACGTCGCATGCGGCAACCCCTTCCTTCGGCACGCCGCTTTCCCGGGTTCTCGTAGGCCATCCCCGCGACCCCGGGTCCCTCGGCGCGGCCGGAGCGCCGACCGCCCCCGGGGGCACCCCCGCTCCCGACCCCACCTGGAGGAAATCCGTGACATGGTCACGCCGCAATAAGGCCCTGGTCGCGTCCACGCTGCCGTTGGCGGCGCTGGCGATGGCCCTCGCCGCCAACGCCAGCGCCAGTGCCAGCTCCCAGGGGGCGAGCGCCTTCCCGGCCCACTACGCCGCGCCCTACCTGGAACTCTCCAGCAACACCGCCGGCGACATGGCGGCCGACATGAAGGCCACCGGGCTGAAGAACTACACGCTCGCCTTCCTGATCCCCAAGTCCGGCTGCACCCCGCAGTGGGAGAACGGCGGCAGCTCCCTCGGCGCCTTCACCTCGCAGGTCAACTCCCTGAAGTCGGCGGGCGGCAACGTCATCATCTCCTTCGGCGGCGCGGAGGGAGGGGAGCTGGCCCAGACCTGCACCTCGGTCACCTCGCTGACCGCCGCGTACGCCAGCGTGGTCAGCACGTACGGCATCACCCGGCTCGACTTCGACATCGAGGGCAGCACCCTCGGCAACACCGCGGCCAACACCCGCCGCAACCAGGCCCTCGCCGCCCTCCAGGCGCAGAACCCGTCGGTCGAGGTCGACTACACCCTGGCGGTGGACCCGTCCGGCCTGGAGTCCGACACCCTGAACCTGCTCAAGGACGCCAAGAGCAAGGGCGTCAACGTCAGCGTCGTCAACATCATGACCATGGACTTCGGCAACGGCCACAACGCCCTCAACGACGCCCAGTCGGCCGCCAAGGGCACCGCGTCGCAGCTCGCGAGCCTCTACGGCATCTCCACCTCGGCGGCGTACGGCCGGATGGGCCTGACCCCGATCGCCGGCAAGAACGACGACAACGAGAACTTCACCCAGGCCAACGCCACCACCCTGGAGAGCTTCGCCGCCACCAACGGCGTCCAGGAGTTGGCCTTCTGGGAGGTCGACGGCTACGACAAGGGCACCGGGTACGCCTACTCCAAGATCTTCAACAAGATCACCAGCGGCACCAGCACCCCGCCCACGAGCACGCCTCCGACCACGGCACCCCCCACCACCGCGCCTCCCACCACGGCCCCGCCGACGACCGCCCCTCCGGCCGGCGGCAAGTCGTACGAGGCCGAGGCGGCGACCCTGGCCGGCGGCACGACCGTCACCAGCTGCGCCCACTGCTCCGGCGGCCAGAAGATCAGCTACCTCGGCAGCGGCGGCACCGCGACCTTCACCGGAGTCTCCGAACCGGCCGCGGGCAACTACACCCTGACGATCTACTTCATGAGCGTCGGCCAGGCGCGCACCGCCGTCGTCACCGTCAACGGCACCGCGCAGACGGTCAGCTTCCCCGAGACCCCCGACTACAACACGGTCGTCACCAAGACGGTCACGGTCGCCCTCAAGGCCGGCAGCGGCAACACCATCCAGTTCTCCAACCCCACCGGCGCCCCCAACCTGGACCGCATCGTCGTCTGAGAACCGGGCGTCGTCCGGTGACGCGAACCGACGTGCCCCGATAGGAAGCAGCCGTACAGGTGCAGACGCCTGTACGGCTGCCGTCGTTTCACCGGCGACGCGGACCGTCCGCACACCCGCGCGCGGCGCCCGCCCTGCCGTCCGAATGGGTGTGTTGAATCAGATCATTTACGGACAAACATCGTATTTCATGTCATGATGCTCGGGCGGCATCGGGTCTCCTCACGGGTCGGGCTGCCTGCCGGTCTCCCGCCCGACACTGGGGTTCGCCTTGCTCATCGCCGCACCGGAATTCCTCCGGAAATTCGAGAGGAAACAGCCGCACGGATTCCTCCCGGCCTCCGTGCGGGGTGTCGGCCAGGTCGACCTTCAGCCGTGTGCGGACCGGCGTGCTCATCCCGGCCGGGCCCTGGGCGGCGGGCCGGCGGATCGGACCGTTCACGACGCCGGGAACAGTCGTGCCGACCGCCGCGGTCTTTCTCACCACGACGGTGCGGAACGGGGTGTACGCCCTCATCGGCGCCGCGGCCACCACGGGTGCGACGGCCTCGCCGACGTCGTTCCTCAAGACCTTCGACGGCCACACCTTCACCCGGCCCTTCACCCTCACGACCCGGACGTTCACGGCGGCCGTCCCGGCGATGCCCCCGTTTCCGGCGGGCGGGAGGAACGCCCGCCCGCGAATCCGCCTTTCCCCTCCGTACATCCCGAGGAAGGTACCGACGTGAATCTCGCCCCCCGCGAGGTGGACAAACTGCTGGTGTACGTGGTGGCCGACCTGGCCCGCAAACGCCGGGACCGCGGTCTCAAGCTGAATTACAGCGAGTCCGTCGCGCTGATCTCCGAGGCCATCCTGGAGGCGGCGCGGGACGGCAGGAGCGTGGCCGACTGCATGGAACTCGGACGGCACGTCGTCGGCGAGGACGACACCATGCCGGGCGTACGGGACATGCTCGGACTGCTCCAGGTCGAGGCGTCCTTCAAGGACGGCACCAAGCTGGTGTCCTGCCACGACCCCGTCGGCGGCTGAGCGCGGTGTCCCAGCGCTGCCGGGTGGTCGCCGCGTACGGCCACGAGGCCGGTTCCGGGCGGGACCTGAGCGACGCGGCCGGGCTCGACGTGTCCGTCGTCAGCAGCGGGCGGGAGCTGTTCCGGCGCGTCACGGAGCTGCGGCTCGGGGGCGAGGAGGTGTGCGTCGTCCCCATGACGCTGGGCCGCAACCCGGAACTCGTCGCGGACACCGCCCGTACCCTGCGGGCCCTGCCCGAGGGCGAACGCCGCGGAACGCTGCTCGCCGCGCCCTTCGGCACCTCCCAGCACCTGGTCTCCTGGCTGCGCGCGGCCGCGGGCCGGATTCCCGACGACAGCGCCCTGCTGCTCACCGCCCCTTGCGGCGACCCCTTCGACGACGCCGAGCTGTACCGGGTCGCGAGCCTGGTACGCCGCCACGGCCGCCACACCCTGGTCGAGGTCGCGTTCACCGGGGGCGACCCCGATCCGGCCGAGGGCGTACGGCGCTGCCGGCGGCTCGGTGCCTCCCGGGTGACGCTGCTGCCCGCCGCGTTCGTACCGCCCGAGGTCCCGGACGACGCCGGTCCGCGGGTCCACCGCCACGGTCCGCTGCTCTCCCCGGCGGCGCTGGCCCGGGTGCTCGCCGAGCGCGTCGCCGACGCCCGCCGGCGGTGGAGCGAGCACGGCGACGACGGCTTCGCGACCGGCCTGGGCTTCGCCGCCGATCACGGCTACGCCCACACCCACGCGCCCGGCGAGGGCCACGACCACGGCCACGGTCCTCCCGGCGGCCACGCACACGCGCACGCCCACGCGCATCAGCACCCGCCCGCCCCTGGCGCGGGCCGAGTCAACAGGAGTACGGCATGACGTTCCGTCAGAAGTACCTGTACGGCGAAGGTCCGATCGAGATCAACGCCGGCCGCCGCACGGTCACGCTCTCCGTCAGCAACACCGGCGACCGGGCGATCCAGATCGGCTCGCACTACCACTTCTTCGAAGTGAACTCCGCGCTGCTGTTCGACCGGCAGAAGGCGCTCGGGATGCACCTCAACATCCCGGCCGGTACCTCGGTGCGCGTCGAACCCGGCGGAACGCGCGAGGTCGAGCTGTGCGCGTACGCCGGGACCGGCCGCCTCGTCGGCTTCAGCGGGCTGTTCAACGGCAGCGTCTCCTCGCACCCGATCAGGGTCGAAGCGGTCCGCAAGGCGATCGAACAGGGCTTCCAGGGCGCCCGGGACCGGGCGCACGCCGACTCCCACGCGGCGCGGCCGAGCACGAGGAGCGGCAAGAAGTCCCACCAGAAGAAGAAGGGTTCGCACTGATGCCCATCCTGCCCCGCAAGCAGTACACCGACATGTTCGGCCCGACCGTCGGCGACCGCTTCCACCTCGCGGACACCAATCTCGTCGTCGAGGTCGAAAAGGACTTCAGCGAGGGCCAGTACGGGGACGAGGTCCTCTACGGCGGCGGCAAGACCATGCGGGACGGCATGGCCTCCGACCCGCAGGCCACCAGCGCGCAGGGCGCGCTCGACACCGTCATCACCAATGTCGTGGTCATCGACCCGATGGTCGGAGTCGTCAAGTGCGACATCGGCATCAAGGACGGCATGATCGCGGGCATCGGCAAGTCGGGGAACCCGCAGACCCAGAACAACGTCCACCCCGACCTGATCATCGGGCCCGGCACCGAGGCCGTCGCGGGCGAGCACCTCATCGCCACCGCGGGCGCCATCGACACCCATGTCCACCTCGTGGCCCCGCAACAGGCCGATCAGGCCCTCACCAACGGCATCACCACCCTGATCGGCGGTGGCACCGGCCCGTCCGACGGCACGAACGGCACCACCTGCACCCCGGGCCCGTACAACATCGCGCGTCTGCTCCAGGCGACCGAGGGCGTGCCGGTCAACCTCGGCATCATGGGCAAGGGCAACGGGAGCCTGCCGGAGGCGCTGGAGGAGCAGGTCGTGGCTGGTGCCTGCGCCCTGAAGGTCCACGAGGACTGGGGCTCGACCCCCGCGGTGATCGACAACGCCCTGAACGTGGCCGACCGGCACGACATCCAGGTGGCGATCCACACCGACAGCCTCAACGAGTCCGGTTTCTTCGAGGACACCCGTTCCGCGATCGACGGCCGTACCATCCACACCTTCCACAGCGAGGGCGCGGGAGGCGGCCACGCGCCGGACATCATGCGGGTCGCGGGCGAGCCGAACATCCTGCCGTCCTCGACCAACCCGACGCTGCCGTACACCAGGAACTCGGTCGACGAGCTGCTGGACATGGTGATGGTCTGCCACCACCTCAGCCATGACATCCCCGAGGACGTCTCGTTCGCCGACAGCCGGGTCCGCGCCGAGACGATCGCCGCCGAGACGGTCCTGCACGACCTCGGCGTGATCAGCATGTTCTCCTCCGACTCCCAGGCCATGGGCCGGGTGGGGGAGTCCGTCACCCGGGCCTTCCAGACCGCGCACCACTGCAAGGACAAGTTCGGCCCGCTGGAGGGCGACTCCGAGCGCAACGACAACCAGCGGGTCCTGCGCTACCTCGCGAAGCTCACCATCAACCCGGCCATCGCCACCGGCATCTCGGACTACGTGGGCTCGATCGAGAAGGGCAAACTGGCGGACATCGTGCTCTGGCCCATCCACTCCTTCGGGGCCAAGCCGAAGATGGTGATCAAGGGCGGCATCATCTCCTGGGCCCAGATGGGCGACACCAACGCCTCCCTGCCGACCCCCCAGCCGGTGATCTACCGGCCGATGTTCGGGCGGTACGGCAAGGCTCTCGCGTCGACGCACGTCACCTTCATGTCCCAGGCCGGCATCGCCGCCGGGGTGCCGGCCGAACTCGGCCTGGAGCGCAAGGTCCTGCCGGTCCGCCGTACCCGCACGATCGGCAAGCACAACATGGTCCGCAACAGCGCGCTGCCGGACATCAGGATCGACCCGGAGACATTCAAGGTCACCCTCAACGGCAAGGTCGCGACCATCGATCCCGCCGATGAACTGCCCCTCAACCACCTGTACTTCCTGGTCTAGGCCCATGTACCGCGACGAGAGCGGCACACCGGGGGAGCCCGCCCCGGCGACGGCGGCGGACCCCGCGGCGACGGCCCTCCCGGAGCCCGGGTCCGGGCCGGGGCACGAGGCCGGGTCCGGGCCGGGGTACGAGCCCGGGTCGGGGTACGAGCCCGGGTCCGGGCCGGCTTCCGCGTCCCGGATCGGCTCGCTGCTGGTCAGCCTCCAGCTGACCGACTCCGCCTTCCCGAGCGGCTTCTACACCCTGTCGCACACCCTGGAGGGCTTCGCCCAGGCCAAGGCGGTCGACGCCGAATCCCTGCCGCTGCTGCTCGACGACCTGCTGCTGCACGCCGTCGGCCCGGCCGACGCCACCGCGCTCGCGCTCGCCCACCGGGCGACCCGGGCGGGCGACCCGGCGGCCGTCGTCCGGATCGACGAGTATCTGTTCGCCACCAAGCTGGGCCGGGAGACGCGCCTCGCGGCGACCCGGACCGGCCGGCAACTGCTCGACCTCGCCCGGGAGGTCTTCGACCACCCGGAGATCGGCGACTACTTCGAGCGGGTCCGGCGCCGGGAGGCCCCCGGGACGCAGGCGGTGGCCGCCGGGATCATCTACGCGGCGGCGGGCGTACCGCTGCGGCAGGCCGTCGTCTCGGACCTCTTCGCCTTCTGCGTGAGCTTCGCGGGCGCGGCCCTGCGGCTGCGGCTGACCGATCACCGCAAGGCACAGGTGCTGCTCCGGCGGGCCGCGCCCGTTATCGAGGCCGCCGCGGCAGCGGCCGTGCGCCGGGACCTCGCCGACGTCGGAGCCACCGCCTTCGCCTCGGACATCATGTCGGGCCGTCATGAGCGGGCCGAGGCCAGGCTCTTCGCCAGCTGACCACCCGCGCCCACGACGGGCCGGAACGACCCACGCCCACGACCAAGCCAGGGAGCACCGTGAACGACAACGTCCTGCGGATCGGTATCGGCGGACCGGTGGGGTCCGGAAAGACCGCGCTCATCGAGGCGCTGGTGCCGGTGCTGATCGAACGCGGCCACCACCCCTCGGTGATCACCAACGACATCTACACACAGGAGGACGCGCAGCACGTCCGCACCGCCCTCCAGGGCGTCCTGGACCCCGAGCGGGTGGTCGGGGTGGAGACGGGGGCCTGCCCGCACACCGCCGTGCGCGACGACCCCACGATGAACCTCGCGGCAGGCGCCGAGATGCTGGAGCGCTTCCCGGACACCGACATGCTGTTCTACGAGTCCGGCGGCGACAACCTCACCCTGACCTTCAGCCCCGCCCTGGTCGATCTCTTCCTCTTCGTGCTGGACACCGCCGAGGGCGAGAAGATGCCGCGCAAGCGGGGACCGGGCATCACGGACTCGGACCTGCTGGTCATCAACAAGATCGACATCGCGCGGTACGTACGGACGGACATCGGCGTCATGGAGTCCGACGCCCACCGGGTCCGCGACAACCGCCCGGTGGTCCTGACCGACTGCCTCACCGGGATCGGCATCGACGCCATCGCGACCTACCTCGAGTCCCGCCGTACGGTGCTGGTCTGACATGCGGGCCGCCCCGGAACGCCCGCGGCCCGACCGGCTCGCCCCCGGCTACTACACCGCGGTCCGCCTGCCCCCGGACCTGGCAGGCTCGCCCGCGGTCCCCGACACGCTGCCCGCCGGCTCACCGGCCAAGGTGGGCATTCTCGATCTGGCCTTCGCGGTGCGGGGAGGGCGCACCGAACTGGTCGAGCGGTACCAGAAGACGCCGTTGCAGATCATGCGGCCGCTGTGGATCGACCCCGCGCTGCCGGGTATGGCCTACGTCTATCTGATGTCCACGGGCGGCGGGATCGTCCAGGCCGACCGCTACCGGATGGACTTCCGCTGCGGTCCCGGCACCCAGGTGCATCTGACCAGTCAGGCGGCCGCCAAGGTGCTCCGGACGGAGTACGACTACGCCACGCAGCTCGTCCATCTGACCGCGGGGACCGGCAGCTATGTGGAGTATCTGCCCGATCCGCTGATCCCGTTCAAGGACTCCCGGTTCTACCAGCGGACCGAGGTCACGGTGGCCCCCGGCGCGACCGTCCTGCTCGGGGACACCGTCACCGCGGGCCGGCTCGCCCGCGGTGAGCGCCACGAGTACCGGGCCCTCGCCATCGATCTGCACGTGGCCCGGCCCGACGGCACCCTGCTCGCCGTCGACACCCTCCGCCTGATGCCCGGCACGGCGGGCCCCGGACCCGGCGGCGGGCCCGCGGTCTTCGCCGGCGCCGACCACGTCTCCTCGTTCTTCGTGATCACCGACCGCAGGCCCGCCGCGGAGATCGCCGACACCCTGCACGAGGCGCTGGCGGGCCTCGGGGTCCTGTACGGGGCCAGCGTGCTGCCGCGGGACTGCGGCGCGTGGGTCCGGATCCTGGACAGCGACCCGGTCCGGGTCGCCGCCGCCCGTACCGCCGCGTGGCACCGCGTGCGTGAACTCCTCACCGGCCTTCCGGCTCCCGACCTGCGCAAGGCGTAGCCCGTGAACCCGGTCCGTACGCGACCCGCACCCGACCTTCCCGCACCCCCATTCCTGTGAGGTCTCCCGCCGTGAACGCCGTCTTCGCGCCGATGCCCCCCGCGTACGACTCCGGTGACACCGCCTGGCTGCTGACCTCCGCCGCCATGGTGCTGCTGATGACGCCGGGTCTGGCCTTCTTCTACGGCGGCATGGTGCGCACCCGGCACATCCTGATGATGATCAAGATGAGCTTCGCCGCGCTCGCCTTCGGCACGCTCGTCTGGTGGGTGGCCGGATACACCCTGGCGTTCGGGCCGGACATCGGTGGTGCCGGACTTCTCGGCAACCTCGACCACGCGTTCATGCGGGGCATCGGGCTGACCACGCTGTCCGGGCACATCCCCACCTATATCTTCAGCACCTTCCAGATGGGCTTCGCGATCATCACGGTCGCCCTGATCAGCGGCTCCATCGCCGACCGGGCCACCATGAAGGGCTGGCTCGTCTTCGTCGTCCTGTGGCTGCTGATCGTCTACGTGCCCCTCGCCCACTGGGTGTTCGACCGGGACGGCTGGATCGTGCGGCACCTGGGCGCGCTGGACTTCGCGGGCGGTCTGCCGGTGGAGCTCAACTCCGGGGTCTCCGGTCTCGCGGTGGCGCTGGTGCTGCGCGCCCCGCGCGACTTCGCCCGCCGCGAGGAGCGGCCCAACAACATCCCGCTCCTGGTGATCGGGGTCGCGCTGCTCTGGTTCGGCTGGTTCGGCTTCAACTCCGGCTCGGCGCTGACCGACCAGGGCAACGCGGCCGCCGCGTTCCTCAACACCCAGCTGGGCGCCGCGGGGGCGATGGTCACCTGGCCGCTGGTCGAGAAGTGGCGCACGGGCAGGGTCACCACCGTGGGCGTCGTGTCCGGCGCGGTCGCGGGCATGGTCGCGATCACCCCCGCCTGCGGTGAGATCAACACCCTGGGCGCCGTCGTCACCGGTCTGGTGGTGGGCGCGGTGTGCGCCTTCGCCATCACCCTGAAGTTCCGTTTCAACGTCGACGACACACTCGACGTGGTCGGCGTGCACGGGGTCGGCGGCCTGATCGGCCTGATCATGGTGGGGCTGTTCGCCACGGCACGGATCAGCGGCAAGAAGGGCCTCTTCTACGACGGCGGCTGGGGACTGCTGGGCCGTCAGCTCGTGGCGATTGTCTCCGTCATCGCGTTCTCCTTCGTCCTCAGCTGGCTGATCGCGAAGGCGGTCGACCTGACCGTCGGGTTCCGCTCGGAGGAGGAGTACGGCAGCGTGCCCGGAGCGGACCGGGAGCGGGCGTACGACTTCCAGACCGCCGAGCGGCTGGGCGCCCTCGTCTCCGGCAAGCCGGTCGGCAGCGACGACGAACTGGTCCGGCAGATCGCGACCCTGCTGCGGGCCCGCAGGGACGCCGGATAGCCGCCCGCGGCCGTGGGACACCGGCGTCCGGGCTCGCCCGGGTCACCGGACACGGCGCTTGCGGGACGATTCCGGTTTGACGTTGTCCCAGCTCTCCCCGCCGGCCACCGCGGGCGACCGGGTCAGGCCGACGATGCCCGCAGCCATGAGGACGACGCCCCCGGCCTCGGGCAGCAGACGCAGTCCCACGGAGACGCTCTCCCCGAACAGCACGACGCCGAGGGCCACGCTGATCAGAGCGTCGCCCAGGGTCAGGGCGGGCTGGGAAGCGGCGAGGGTGCCCGCCTTGAGCGTCCACTGGAGCAGCAGCACACTCACCAGGCCGGTGAACGCGCCCGCGTAGGTGTGCCAGGTGGACAGGACCGCGGACAGCCCGTCAGGGAAACGCCCGGTCACTTCCTTGATGAGCGCGGCCGTGACCGCGAAGCAGGCGGCCGTCGCCGTACCGAGCGTGGCGGCCCGTACGGGTCCCGGTCCGCGCAGGCGGTTGGCGGCGTAGAGCAGGAAGCCGACCGCCAGCGCCAGGAGCCCTCCCACGACGAGCCAGCGCCAGTCGGCGGCCCGGTCGCCGCCGTGGGAGGGGGACGCGGCGATCAGGAAGACCGCGAGCCCGGTGGCGAGCATCACGAAGGACAACCAGGTCACGACGCCGGGCCGGTGACGGAACACCACGGCCGCGATGAGCAGCGTGAACAGCAGTTCGGTGGCCAGCAGGGGCTGCACCACCGACAGCTGCCCGGAGTCCAGGGCGATGACCTGGAAGACCGCGGAGAGCACCATGGCCGCCGCCCCCGCCCACCAGTACCCCCGGTGCAGGAGTTCCCCCAGCCGGGCGGCCGCCGCTCTGACGCCGCGGCCGGAGACACCGTCCGGCTCGACGGCGGCCCGGCGCTGGAGCACCGACGCCGCCGCGTTGGACAGCGCGGAGAACAGGGCCATGACGACGGTGAGCACATTCATGTGGATCCCTGTCGTTCACCGGGTCCCGGCGGGCGCCCACGCGCACCGGATGGGCGGGCAGGAGAAAGGAGACATATCCTCCCGAAGGGGGTGTATAAACCTTTGAGGACCGGCTACGCACGACGGGTGGATACCGGCCCGCGCCCGTTTGACGGCAGGCCCTGCGGATACCTGTTGGCTCATCGCGAGATACGAGGTGCCCATGCCGCCCGCCTGCCTTCGCCCGTGCCCGCACATCACGGCCCCCTGCCCCGGCCCGTACCCGTACCCCTGCCTCCGTCTCTCCCCCTGCGCCGGTCCGTCCGCCTCGGCGTCCGTACCCACCGCCCTCGCCGAGCCCGGGTGGCGGGCGCCGTGAGCCGTCTGCTGGTCCTCGGCGCGAGCATGGGGTCGGGTCACGACGCGGTGGCCGACGAGCTGTCCCGGCGGCTGCGCGACGCCGGGCACGAGGCCGTGCACGCCGACGTACTGGACCTGCTGCCCGGGAGCATCGGGGCCGGTGTGCGCGGCTTCTACCGCTCGGCGATCCGGCATGTCCCCGTGGTGTACGCGGGGATCTACGCGGCGTTCTTCCGGGCCGGCGGCGGCCCCCGGCCGGGCAGCGCGCCGCTCGCGGCGCTCGCCGAGGACCGGTTGCGGGCGGAGGTGGCGGGCCGGGGCGCCGACGCGGTCGTCGCCGTCTTCCACCTCGCCGCCCAGCTGACCGGCCGGATGCGCGCCCGCGGGCGGCTCACGGTCCCCAGCGCGGTGGTCATCACCGACTTCGCCGTCCACCGGCAGTGGCTGCACCGGGGGAACGACCTCACCTTGTGCCTCACCCCGCGGATCGCCCGGGACGTGGGGCGCCGCCTGGGCCGACCCGCCGCGGTGTGCGGCCCGCTGCTGCCCGACCGCTTCCACCCGCACCCGGACGGCGAGGCGTACTGGCGGCAACGGCTCGCGGCGGCCGACGGGCGCCCGCCCGTACTGCTGGCCACGGGGGCGTGGGGGGTGGGAAGCCGCCTGGAGGAGACGGCCGGGCTGCTGTCCGGCGCGGGCTTTCTGCCGGTCGCGCTGTGCGGGCGGAACGACCGGCTGCGCCGCCGGCTGTCGAAGGTGCCGGACACGGTCGCCCTGGGGTGGGTCGACGACATGCCGGGCCTGATGGCGGCCGCCGCCGCACTGGTCGACAACGCCGCGGGACAGACGGCGCTCGAAGCGCTCGCCGTCGGCCTCCCCGTCATCGGCTACCGTCCCATCCCCGGCCACGGCGTCGAGGGCGTACGCGCGATGGCGGCGCTCGGCCTGACCGAGTACGCCGCGGACTCCTGGCAACTGGTGCAGTCCCTGGACCGGATCACCTCCGGCGATCCGGTGCGCGAGCGGCTCACCCGGGCCGGGCGCGGCCTCTTCCGGGGCGATGTCGTACGC
Source organism: Streptomyces sp. NBC_00223 (assembly GCF_036199905.1). Lineage (NCBI taxonomy): Bacteria > Bacillati > Actinomycetota > Actinomycetes > Kitasatosporales > Streptomycetaceae > Streptomyces > Streptomyces sp. NBC_00223. The sequence goes on from NZ_CP108109.1 coordinate 5,875,849, forward strand.
CCGCTGGAGCGGCTCGCCGCCGGGGCGGAGGTCTGACGGCCGCTCAGGCGCTCAGGTGTGCAGGGCCCGGCGGCACGCGACGCTGTGCTCGCCGAGCGGCCCGACCGTCAGGCCGTCGGTCCGGCAGGAGGCCACCAGGGCGGGCAGCGCGGCCAGTGCCGCCCGCCAGCAGCCCGGTGCCGCCTGGCGGTCGGTGTCGTGCAGCAGCACCGTGCCGCCGCCCCGCAGGTCCTTGAGCACGGTGGCCAGGACGGACCCCGCCGTGGCGTGAGCGGTCCAGTCGCGGCCCCAGGCGGTCCACAGGACCGGGCGCAGCCCGGTGCGGCGGGCGGCCCACAGCCGGTCCCCGGTCAGAATGCCGTACGGGGGCCGGTACCAGGTCGGAGCGGCGCCCGACACCTCCGCCACCGCGTGCGCGGCCCGCGCCAGCAGCCGCGCCTCCCTCACCGGCGACGGCCACCAGGGGCGGTTGTGCGTCCAGCCGTGGACCGCCAGTTCGTGGCCGCGCCGGACGATGTCCTGGCTCAGCCGGCGGTGGGCGCGCACCTGTTCGCCGAGAACGAAGAACGTGGCCCGGACCCCCAGTTCGTCCAGCGCGTCCAGAAAGGCGGGCGTGGAGCGGGGATCGGGCCCGTCGTCGAAGGTGAGCGCCACATGGCCGGTGCTGCCGGCGCCCGCCAGGGACGGCAGCAGGGCGCGTCGCGGGCCGGCGAGCCAGGTCCCGGCCGGCCCGGCGTGGGCCGCGACAGCGAGCGCCGGGACGGCGGCGACGGCCGCGGCGAGCGCACGGCCGCGGTGGACACCGTCCGGCATGCGTGGCTCCCTTCTCGTGCGGTCGGGTTCCCCCGTACGTCCGTGGGTTCCCCCGTCCGGCCGCGGGCCCGACCGGCTCAGCCGAAGCGAGCGGCCAGACGCCGGTACGAGGCGGGCGCCAGGACGCGGATCCCGGTCGCCACGCGGAGCCATCCGGGCACGAACACCTCGTCGTGCTCCCGGCGCACCGCCTCCAGCACCGCGTCGGCCACCCGTTCGGGCGGGATCGGACGCGGCCGGGCGCGGAGGTAGGGCACGCCCCGCCGGGCGAAGAACGGAGTGTCGACCACGCCCGGCACCACGTGCGTCAGCCGTACCCCGGTCCCGGACAGCTCGTACCGCAGCGCGTCGGCGAAGGCCCCCAGGCCCGCTTTCGCCGCGGAGTACACCGCCTCGTCCCGCACTCCGACACAGCCCGCGACCGAACCGATCAGCACCAGATGACCGCGTCGCCGCGCCACCATGTGCGGCAGGACCTGCCGGACCAGCTGCACCACCGAGACCAGGTCCACGGTGAGCACCCGGTCCACCTCCTCGCCGGGCATGGAGGTGAACGGCCCGGCCCAGCCCACGCCGGCGGCGGCGACGACCAGGTCGATGCCCTCCACCTGACCGAGCGCCCGGTCCGCCAAGTGGCGGACGCCGTCGGGGGTCGACAGGTCGCAGGCGATCGTGACGGCGGACGTCTCGCGCGCCACGGAGTCCAGCCGTGCCCGGTCACGGCCGGCCGCCAGCAGCGTCCAGCCCTCCCGCGCCAGCCGGCGCGCGACAGCGGCCCCGATCCCGGAGGAGGCACCCGTCACCAGCGCCGCGCCCGGTGCGGCCGCGGTGCGTGACGGGAGCATGGACGGGGCCGCGTACGGATCCGCCGTGGCGCGTCCCAATCTGACCTCCTCCGATGGGCCCCGATACGGCGCCGGAGTCCGCCGGCCGCCCGCGGGCGGACCTGCTGCGGCCCGGCTCGCACATCCCTGCCGTCGGCGACGGCATCGACCATCGAGGGGTAGCCGCGACTCGCCGTGTTCAAACCTTCCGCACCGCCGTTCCGACGGGCGCGTACGGCCGGAAGGAGTCCGGGAGCGGGGTCTGCCCGCGCCCGGGCCGGGCGGGCGTCCGCAGGCCCGGCGATAGGCCGCACGTGTGTCTTTGCGGAACCGACCCGCCCGGGGTACGGCCGTTGACAATCCTCGGCGTGGTCGCGGCAGGAGGATGGCACACCGTGGTCTACCTCTTCAGCCTTCCCGCCGCGTGTCTGCTCGGCTTCGGCTTCGTGCTCCAGCAACAGGCGGCCGAACGCGAACCGCTGTCCATGATGCTGTCCTTCCGGCTCCTGCTGGACCTGGCCCGTGTCCCGCTCTGGCTGGCGGGTATCGGCTGCATGGTCATGGGCCAGATCCTCGGGGCGCTGGCGCTGGCCCACGGCGAACTGAGCCAGGTGGAGCCGCTGCTCACCACGAACCTGCTGTTCGCGATGGCGCTGGCCCGGTGGAGGGGCGTCCAGCCGCTGGGATGGTCGGGGTGGCTGGGAGCGCTCGCCCTCAGCTGCGGAGTGGCGGCCTTCATCCTGGCGGGCCGCCCGCACGGAGGCCATGGCCACGTCGGCGCGCTGCGCCACTGGCTCGTGATCGCCTGCGTGGTGGGAACGGCGGGGCTCCTCGTCCTCGTCTCCCAGCGCCTGCGACTGCTGCGGCGTCCACCCCTGCTGGCCGCCGCGGCGGGCATCCTCTACGGCCTCCAGGACGCCCTCACCCGGGTCTCCGGCGGGATCATCGGCGACCGGGGAATCACCGGACTGCTCGTCTCGTGGCAGCCCTGGACCGTCGTGGCCCTCGCGATCGTGGGTCTGCTCCTGGTGCAGAGCGCCTTCGAGGCCGGGCCGCTGCGCCTGTCCCTGCCGGCCCTGAGCGCGGCCGAACCCCTGAGCGGCATCGCCTGCGGCATCGGCTTCCTCAACGACCAGCTGCGCACCACGCCCGGCGCGCTGGCCCTGCAGATGATCGGAGTCGTCGCGGCGGTCACCGGCGTCTTCGTCCTCGGGCGGCACCCGGTCATGCCCACCGGCAAGCGGCGCCCCGAAGTCCCGGTCCATCACCACCCCCACCAGGCACGGCACCGGACATGACGTCAGAACGCGCCGCGCGCCCGGGAGCGGGGCGCGGCGTCCTGGCGGACGATGGTCCGTGGAAGGAGATCCTGTGGCACGTCCTTGGCCGAGGCGGCTGGCGACCGCGGCCCTGTACGCGGTCCTGATCCTGCTGCTCGCCTTCGCGGCCACCTGGCTCGCGGTGCGGATCACGCCGCTCCAGGCCGTGTCGGCCGCCGGTCAGACGGTCCGGGTGGGTGCCGCGTCTCCGCGTCTCGGGGTGTCAGGGCCGGGGGAGCTGGAACTCTTCGGCCAGACGATCCCCACCAGGCAGCACTTCACCGGGCCCATCCGGCCACGGCTCGAACTCACCCGTATCGCCCAGGACCCGCAGGTCGCCGAGCTGCTGGAGTCCGGCGGCCACGGGAAGCTGACCCTGACCGTGGGCCGCGAACTCACATCCGGCTGGGTGCGCTACGCCCTGTGGGAGACGGCCGTGGCCGCGGGGGTCCTGCTGGTCGTACTGGCCGCGGTGACCGGGCTGCGGCGGACCTCGCCCCGCCGGACCGCCGGTGTGCTGGCCGGGGGAGTGGTGGCGGTCTGCGTGGTCAACCTGCTTGGCTTCGGCCTGCTGGCCTCCGGCACCCCGCGCGCCCTGGACCGGGTGCGCTCCCTCGACGACCTGGTCGGGCGCAGCCCGCTGGCCCCGGTCCCGCCCGCTTCGGGCCCGCGGCTGGCCCAGGTGCGCGTGGTCGTCCTGGGCGACTCCACCGCGGCCGGCACGGGCAACCGGCCGCTGCCGAAGCCCGACGCGCTCGACAAGGCGTGCGAGCGCAGCGCCGATTCCTACGCCGAGGCGCTGTCAGGGACCAACGATTGGAACGTGCTCAACCTGGCCTGCTCCGGCGCCACCGTCCGCGACGGCATCCTCGGCGTGCAGATCGTGGGCGACCATGTGGCCCCGCCCCAGCTCGCCGAGGCACAGCGCGCCACGAAGGCGCAGGCGCTCATCGTCAGCATCGGGGCGAACGACGTCGGCTGGGCGGACCTGGCCCGGCTGTGCGCCGCAGCCCCGGTGTGCGACGACCGGGCCACGAACGCGTACTTCCGCAGCAGGCTGACCCGCTTCGCCCTCGACTACCGCAAGCTGCTGGGCCAGCTCACCGCGCTGCCGCAGCACCCGGCCGTACTGATCAACGAGTACTACGACCCCTTCGGCCCGGACATCGGTTGCCTGAAACGTGAGGGGCTCACCACGGTCAAGGTCGACGTCCTGCGTTCACGGCTGGCGGCGCTCAACACCGTGCTGGACCAGGGCGCCACGACAGCGGGCTTCCCCGTCGCGCGGCCGCGTTTCGCCGGGCACGAACTGTGCACCGGCCAGCCGTACGTCCAGGGCACGGCCGGCAAGGCCCCCCTCCACCCCACGGCGGCCGGCGAACTCGCCATCGCCCTGGCCGACCAACAGGTCCTCCTGTCCAAACTCATCCCATGACCGGCGTACTTGGAGCTTCCGGGGGCTCGCAAGCACCCGGCCCCGGCTCAGCGATGTGACTCCAGGTACGGCGCCAGATGGTGCAGGCGGGTGTGACAGTCGGGATGCGAGGCCAGAAGCTTGCCCAGCGGACCAGGTCGGCCGTCGTGAGCTTGGATGACCGTACCGAAAGCACCCGCGTCGCCGCGCGCGGAAAAGGCGGCGGCCATCATCCAACTCCCCAGGTTCGCAGCTGCTTTGGCCTCTTCTGCGGGACCGCACGCCCTTCACGCGTGTGCCCCTCAGCCCAGGCCAGAGGATCTTCTGACAGCTCACTCATTGAGCCTGATGTTATTGGTCTCCGGTGTCGAGATTATGAATCCTGGACTCCAGGTCGGCAACCGGTGTCCATACGTATGCTTTTCCGGAGCGTCGCTTGTCGAGAAGGCCTCGCCGTTCAAGGCCGATGAGATCCTGTCTTGCTGTTTCGTACACCACGTTATGGCTTGACATATGCGATTGTGCGGTCACGGAAGCTTCGGGGTGCTTCATCGTATAACTTAGCAGTGCAATTTGGCGGTGGTTGAAGTCGACCGCGCCGGAGATTTTTCTTTGGAGCTCACGGACTTCCTGTGTCTTGCTCGCCAGATAGTCGTGCAACTGTACGATGCTGCGCTGCAGCACGCTCAGTTGGTACATGTGGAAATAGGTGAGGTCGTTCTCGTCGTCCTCGGTGTAGAGGTAGCTGCGAGCGTATCGCGCCGGAGCGTTCTTCAAAATCGAAGAAATGGCAACATATTCTGTCAGCCAGTATCCCTGATTGAGCATCGACCAGTAGAACAATGCGCGTGCCGTGCGGCCGTTTCCGTCCTCGAATGGATGATCGTATCCGATCATGAAGTGAATCGTGATGGCACGCAGTACCGGCGGTATATAGCTGTCGTCGAGTTCGGCATTTGCGAAGGCGCACAGGCGGTCCACCCGTTCGGGCAGCATCTCTGCGGGTGGCGGTGTGTGCAGCAAGACGCCCGTATCCGCGAATACGCTGACTCGATCCTCGGACGGCAGTTGGAACCTGCCGGATGATTCTGGATTGTCCAGTGTTCCATCGGTGACCACACGATGGATCTCGCAGATGAGCTCAGAGGTCAGCTTCTCCTTTCGCAATTCGCCGATCATTCGCATGGCGGAAAAGTTATTGGCAATCATGCGTTCGTCGCGCGTTCGCGGCAAGCGGCCGGCCCGGATCATCTCCTTCGCGACCTGACGGGTCGTAGAAGCTCCTTCGAGTTGGCTTGAGTTGATTGCTTCTTCGATAAGAGAGTTGATGAGATAGCGATCACGAGTGGCAGGATTCGTTACTTGTTCACTGGCGGCGATTTGCCCACTCGCGTCCCTGTTCACTTCTTCCAGTGATTTGAGAACGATATCGGGTAGTGCGAAAGTGAACGGTACGCCTTCCACGTCGGCCAGTGGAAGCGTGCGGCGCATCTGGAGACGCGTGAACTTGATTGCCGCCCACCATTCCTCATGGGTAAGGCTGTCGGGGGGTGTCTTGAATCTGATCTTATCCCATGGAAGATAGGTGTCCGCGGGTCCACCGCCGGGGTTGGTGAGAATTCGGATTACCTTCTCCGGATTATCCCGGGCCAGATTTTTCAGGATTGCCTGAGCGTCGGGTGGGGTCGGTGGGCGCTTCATCGGTGGGCAACTCCGTTCGCGCTTGGGGTGCCTCGCCGGGGGCGTGGGTGTGGGCGGAGGCAACTACCAGTCTTCTACTAGTTTCTACCAGACTAGTAGGAGGTTCTTCGTCCAGGCGGGCGGCGCGCCAGTGTCCAGTGATCGACATCGTGCTACTACCAGTCTTCTACTAGTTTCTACCAGACTGGTAGAAAGCCTTCATCCGCAGGTCAGGACCTATGCATGCGGAGCAACCAGCTGGCGCCCACTCGTCGACCAGGAGGAGGACCGCGGGTCAGCGCGGTTACCGATGTGACGGGCCGGCCTTCCTCCGGTCCGCGGTCGGCAGGGCAGAAGCTCGTGTGCCGCTCAGGCACGGCCGGCAAGGCCCCCCTCCACCCCACGGCGGCCGGCGAACTCGCCATCGCCCTGGCCGACCAACAGGTCCTCCTGTCCAAACTCGTCCCGTAACCGGCGTACTTGGGGTCGGCCGCATATGCTCCCCCCGGCCCGGGGCCGTTCCCGCACCCCGTTCCTCCACGAAAGGAGCCGGTGTGATCGCGCACGACCTCTTCGCCTACAAGATCACCGCTGTCCTGATCCGGGCCGGACTGCCGATCGCCGCGACCCCCGATCACTCGCTGGAGGCGGGTGCGCACATCAGTGTCGACGACACGAGCGACCCGCCCGTCGCCCTCGTCGAGTGGCGGGCGCATCCGTCGTTGAACGCGCACTTCCTGACCGTCCCCCACGATCAACTCCTCACCGACCCCAAGGTGCGCACGCGGCAGACCGCGATACGGGCCATGAACACGGCGATCACCGCCGTCCTGGAAGCCGAGGGCCACCGGGTCCGCAAAGGCGAGGACCTGGATGACCTGTGGGTGGGGCAACTGGTCGTCACCGGCCCGGAACAGGGCCCCGAGACCGAGAACCCGCGTCCGGCCGTGTGACGCGCGCTCCCGTCGCACCCGCCACGTGCGGCAGCCGCCGCCGGTCCGGCGGCGCCGGCCGGGCGGGCCGGTAGCCTCCAGTCATGGGAGAGGATCGCGGGCGCCCGGAGTTGCTGGCGCCGGGCGTCCTGGTCGTCCTTCAAGCCGTGTGGTGGGCCGCCGTCGTGACGGGTCGGGACACGCCGCCCGACCCGGACCGGACAGTGCTGGTCGCGGTCGTCACCGGGGTCGCGGTCGGCGCGGTGGCACTGCGGCGTACGGCGCCGGCGGTGGCCCTGGGCGCCGCGCTCGCCGCCGTCGCGGGCGCGGACGTCTCCCGGGTCCTGGCCTGCGCGCCGGTCACCACGGCCGCGGTGGTCATCGCGCTGCACTCGCTCGCCCTGCGCCGCACCGCGGGCGTGTCCGCGCTCGGGGCGGGCGTGGTCGCCCTGACCGTCGGCGGCCTCGCGCGGTGGCACGGCGAGGAGCCGCGGATCGTGGCCGCCGCGGCCTTGCTGACCTGTGCCGGGGCGGCGGCGGTGTGGGTACTGGGCCGCTCCCGACGGCGACGGCGGGCCGTCGGTTCCGCGCGCGCCGAGTACGTCCTGCGGACTCCCGCCCTGCTCCGGCACACCACACGGACCGAACGCCTGAGCTTCGCCGCCGAGTTGCACGACATCGCGGCGCACCGGCTGACCGGGGTCGTCGTGTCGGCCGCCGCCGCGCTCCGGCTCGGACGTCCCGCCCTGGTGGCGGAGGCGACCGGGCACGCGGGCCGGGCAGGGCGGCAGGCACTCCTCGAACTCGACGCGCTGGCCGAAGCCCTCGCCGTCCCCCGCTTCCTGGAGGACATCGACACGCTCGTGGCGGCCTTCCCGGGGGTCCGGTACACCCGCGAGGTCACCGCAGCCGAACCCGCCGTGGCCGCACTGGCCTTCCGTGTCGTCCGTGAGGCCCTGACGAACACCGTCCGCTACGCCGCCGGAGCGGAGGTGGAGGTGGAGGTACGACTGGCCGCTGACCGCGCTGACCGCGCTGACCGCGCTGACCGCGCTGACCGCGCTGACCGCGCTGACCGCGCTGACCGCGCTGACCGCGCTGACCGCGCTGACCGCGCTGACCGCGCTGACCGCGCTGACCGCGCTGACCGCGCCGACCTGGTCGACCTGGTCGTCGAGGTGTGCGACAGCGGCGGTACGACCCCGGTCGCCGGCCTCGGCAGCGGCAGCGGTCTGGCCGTACTGCGCGAGGCGGTCGCGGCCGGCGGCGGCCGGCTGTCGGCGGGCCGCGTCGGGGCCGGTTGGCGGGTCCGGGCGCGACTGCCCCTGGCGACCGCGGCCCCCGCCGCGCGACGCCCCGGGGGACGCCGCCTCGGGGCCGGCCGGCGCGGCCCGGCCGCACGGGACGCCGCCCTCGCGCTGCTCGTCTTCGCGGTTCCGCTCGGTGCGGGACTGCTGCCCGCCGGCGGCCCGGATGTCTTCCCCGCCGGCGCCGGCGCCGCCCGCCATGCCGCGCTCCTCGTACTGCTCGCCCTGCACGCGCTGCCGCTGGCCCGGCGGCGTTCGGCGCCCGGAACCGGACTCGCGGCGGCCTCCGCCGGGCTGCTGCTGTGGCTCGGGTGCGACCGGCTGGGCGTGACCGCACCGCACACCACCGACCTGCTGCTGTGGTGCTGGTGGGGCGACCTGGTCCTGTTGCACTCGGTCGCGTCCAGGGCGCCGAGCGCCCGGGACGCGCGGCGCACCTGGCCCGCGGTGGTCGCCGTCGCCGCCGTGGCGGGCCTGGCCCTGGCCAGCGAGGGTGTACGGCAAGTCGCCCTAGGCTGGGCGGTGTTCGGCGCGCTGACCGCGGTGCCCGCGCTGGCCGTCTGGGCGTGCGGGGTCCGGGCCGGCGGGCGCCGCCGGGCCAAGGCAGGCGGCGAGAGCGCCCGGCGGGCGCTGCTGGAGCGGACGGCCGCCGAGGCGACGCGGGCCGAGCGGCTGCGGCTGGCCGCCGAACTGCGCGCCACGGCCCGCCGCCCGGTGGCGGACATGGTGGCCGCCGCCGACCGCGCCGATCTGCCACGGGTCCTGGCCGAGGCGCGCGGCGGCCTGGGCGCGCTGCGCGACCTGCTGACCGAGGTGCGCGGACTGCCCGCGGCGGACGACGACACACCGCCGCCCACCGTGGCGGGCATCGCCGCACTGGCCGCGCAGCACCGCGCGGTGACCCGGCTGACCGGGCGAGTACGGCCGCTGCCGGCGGCGGTCGAGGTCGTCGCCTACCGGTCGGCGGAGGCGCTGATGTCCGAAGAGGCCCTGGTCACCGTGCACTTCGCCGGTGACGGGGTCGAGGTCGTCGTCGGCCGCCGGCCCGCTCCCGGGCCGTCGCTGCGGCGGCGGCTGCACGCGATGGCCGACGCTGTCGGCGGTACACTCTCCGCGACCGGTGACGGCACCGTCCACGTGTGGCTTCCGGAGGTGGTGTCGGCGTGATCCGGGTGACGGTCGCGGACGACCAGGCCGTGGTACGGGCCGGTATCGCCGCGGTGCTCGACGCCGAGGCCGACCTGAGCGTCGTCGGCCAGTGCGCCGACGGGCGGGCCGCCGTGGAACTCGCCACCGCGCTGCGCCCCGACGTGGCGGTGGTCGACATCCGGATGCCGGAGCTGGACGGCATCGCCGCCGCCGCGCGCATCACGGCCGCCGTTCCGCACACCCGGGTGCTGGTGCTGACGACGTTCGGCCTGGAGGAGTACGTCTTCGCCGCGCTGCGCGCCGGTGCCGCCGGCTTCCTGCTCAAGGACGCCGAGCCCGAGCGGGTCATCGAGGCCGTACGGGTCGTCGCCGCCGGGAACGCCCTGCTCGACCCCGGCGTGACCCGGAGTCTGATCGACCACTTCGCGTCCGCGCCGGGCCCCGGTGACGCGACCCGGCTGGCGGCGCTGACGCGCCGGGAGACGCAGGTGCTCGTCCAGGTGGCGCGTGGCGGGACGAACGCCGAGATCGCGACGGCGCTCGGCATCAGCGCGGCCACCGTCAAGGACCATGTCGCCGTCATCCTGGGCAAGTTGGGCGTACGCGACCGCGTCCACGCCACCATCGCGGCGTACGAGTCGGGTCTGATCCGCCCCGGCGTCCGCTGACCCCGCCGCACGGCGGGGCCGCGACCCGCCGCCCGGGTGCCCCGAGCACCCACCGAACCCCTCCCTGAGCAGGAAGAACGCGCCCGAGCGCGCTCCTAGCGTGGTCCTCATGGCACAGACACTCCTCCGCCGTACCGGCGGCGTCCTGCTCCTCCTGGTGGCCGCGGTCCTGGGGCTCGCCGCCGCCGTGGCCGGCTTCCTGGGCGCGGCCGTCGCCACCGCCTCCATCCCGCTGCTGGTGACGGCCGCGCTCGCCGCCCTCTTCGGCGTCACCTTCCTGACGGCGTGGCCCGGGTACGCGCTGTACGGCGTGGTCCGGCGGCGCCGGGCCGCGGTGGTCTCCGCCGGCGTGCTCGCCGTACTGGTCGCGGCGCTGTCGGGGGTGACCGTCCTGCGGCCGATGGCGCGGCCCGCCGACCAGGCCGTGCCGCCGGACGTGCACTTCTGGAACCTGCCCACCGGCTCCCGGATCGCCTACCGCGAGGCGGCCGCCACCGGCCCCGCCCACCCCGCGCCCGTGATCTTCCTGCACGGCGGCCCGGGCACCGCCAACGACGACATCTCCGAGGTCGGACGCGCGCTGGCCACCGACGGCTTCGACGTCTACTCCTACGACCAGGTCGGCTCGGGCCGCTCCAGCAGGCTGCGCGACGTGACCCAGTACACCGACGCCCGGCAGGTGGCGGACCTGGACGCCATCCGCCGGACGATCGGCGCCGAGCGGATCATCCTGGTCGGCCAGTCCTGGGGCGGCTCGCTCGCCGCCCACTACATGGCCGCGCACCCGGACCGGGTCGCCAAGGCCGTCCTCAGCTCCCCGGGTGTGCTCTGGTACGGGGCCTTCCCGGACGGCGAGACCGGTGAGTTGTTCGACCGGCTGACGCCCGACGCCAAGCGGCGGTTCGACAGCCTCACCAGCAGTCCCCGGATGATCGCCCTGGCGCTGCTCCAGCAGGTCAACCCCGAGGCGGCGCACCATCTTGTCGGAGACCGGGAGGCCGACCAGCGCTTCCGCGAGATCCTCACGGCCTCCCTGCCCGCCGCCCAGTGCCCTGGCAGGCCCCCGGCGAGCCTCCCGGACAACCGGACAGGCTTCTACGTCAACCAGTTCACCATCGACGACGCCGAACACCTGCCGGACCCGCGCCCCCGGCTGCGGGCGGCGCACGTGCCGACGCTCATCATGCGCGGCGAGTGCGACTACAAGAAGTGGGAGGTCACCTACGACTACAAACGCACCCTTCCCGACTCCACCCTGGTGTACGTGCCCGGCGCCGGACACGCCATCGCGATCGACCGGCCCGCGATCTACCAGGCCGCCCTCCGTGCCTTCCTGCTCGACCGGCCGCTGCCGCTGCCCCCGTACACCGCGGCGACCCCGCCGGACACCGCAGCCGGGCAACCGGCCGAGTCCACCGGGCAGCGCACCCCGACGGCCTCCGACGGCCGCTGACCGGGCGGTCCCAGGTCGCCGGATGGTGGCGAGGGAGGGCTGACGCACGGCGGGCGGGACCCGCCGTGCGTCAGTGTCGTACCGCTCCCCGATCTCAGCTCTGCGTGTAGGTGTAGTGCGGGGAGTCGTACTGCGGACCGTTCTTCTCGTAGGTGAACCAGTAGGTCAACACCGTGCCGGAGGAAAGGCCGTTGACCGTCTGGGTCCAGGTGCCGCCGTTGTTGGCCATCCGGAAGTTCTGCTGGTTCGCGCCGTTGACCAGGTAGTGGACGTCCACGTACTGCGCGGGCGTGGTCGGCTTGAACGAGATCTGCGCGGAGGAGGCGCTGACCCGCGTCACGTTGGCGGTGTAGTCCCCCGTGGTGGTCCCGCCGCCGGTCGTGCCACCGGTCGTCGTGCCCCCGGTTGTGGTGCCCCCGGTCGTCGTGCCGCCGGTCGTGCTACTGCCGGGTCCCTTGTTGTAGACGGCGACCCAGTCGATGTTCATTTGTGCGCCGGAGACGGTGTTGGCGTTGGGGCCGCCGCCGAAGGCGTCGGGGAAGCCGCCGCCCATGGCGAGGTCGTAGATGATGAAGAAGGGGTGGTCGACGGCGTTGGCCCAGGTGGTGGCGTCGACCTGGTTGGCCTTGACGGTGAAGTAGTTGTTGCCGTCGAGGTACCAGCGGATCTGTTCGGGGCTGGTGGAGCGGTCGATTTCGACGGCGTAGTCGTGGTAGCCGGTCTGGCAGCCGCCGCAGGCGCGCTCTCCGCTGCCGATGCCGGTGGATTCGTTGCAGACGCCGCCGGGGTTGGTGCCGCAGTGCAGGGTGCCGAAGACGGAGCTGCGGCCGTTGATGTCTTCGAGGATGTCGACTTCGCCGGATTTGGGCCAGGTGACGCCGTCGCGGAGGGTGGAGCCGAGCATCCAGAACGCGGGCCAGTAGCCGGCGCCGTTGGCGGTGGTGACGTTGGGCTGCTGGATGGACGACTCCATCCGCACCACACCGCCCGCGGGCGCGCCGAAGGACGAGGACTGGGTCTCGATACGGCCCGAGGTCCAGCCGGACCGCGGGTCGGTGCCCGAATGCAGGGCCTTGAGCACCAGATGGCCGTTCCCGTCCTGGTACACATTGGCCGTACTGTTCGTCATCGTCTCGATCTCACCGGTACCGAAACTGCTCCCCGGACCGGTGTCGTACTTCCAGTTCGTGCCGTTCACCCCGGTGCCCGAGGCACCGGTGAAGTCGTCGCTCCAGGTGAGGCTGAAGCCGGCAGGCGGAGCCGCCACGGCGGCGGGCGCCGCCGCCGGGACGGCCGCCGCGGCCGCCCCGCCGCTTGAGGCGCTGACCGCGAGGCCGGCCACTCCCAGCACGGCGACGGCTAAGCCGATCACAGGTGCCTGACTGCGCCGGAGGCCGTGGCGGTGTGGCGTCACCGGCGCCTCCTGGACTGCTCGTTCTCGCTTGAAGAACATGCATTCTCCTTTTGGAGAATCCGTCGCCGCATATGGCCGGAAAGCCGGCCGTCGTCCAGGACCAGTGGGGAATTCCGTGACGCTTCGGCACTTGGTGCCGGGCGGGGGCAACGGATGAGTGGATGGGGGGAACGCGGCCGCGGCGCAGAAGTCCGGGACGGTTGTCCGTCATCTGTGCGCGGGTGGCGCCTGAGTGGGCTGAGAGCGCTCTCAGCCTCGGGCAGAAATTAGAGGCCCTTCCCCTTGTCCCGTCAAGGGGAAGGACACAACCGCATGGGACCGCCGCAGACCCACCTGCCCCGGAAGGCTGCCGGCGCCACCCCGTACCGGGCGCCCGCTGTGAGTCGGCCACGGTGGTCTCCGGTGTGGGGGACGGGCGGACCCGGTGTTCGGCGGGGAGGGCGCGAGAACCGGATCTGCTCAGGGTGTATGGGAACGCTCCCAGCCGATGTGAGAGTAGGAAGGCTCCGGCACGCCGTCAAGGACCCTGTCGGGATCTGATGTTCGATCATGTTCGAATGCGGGGGAGCGCGATGGTCTCCGATCCGGCACCCCCATGGACCTGGCTCTGCTAGTGAATGGCTTTGACCTGGGCTGATTCCTTTGGGGCGCAGGCAGGAAGAACGGAAACCGGGCCTGCTTCGCCGATCTGGATCGCACGACCCCTCCCGGCGATCGGTCACTTCCTGTTGACAGTTGAGTTACCGATCGGGAAGCTGCGTGGTGCACCTCAAGCCCATCCGGAAAGCGTTCGTGGTCTGCTGCTCATCAATTATGTGAACGTGCACAGAGCCAAGGCGGCCCCCTTGGCCGATCCGATCCGGCGGGTCCGTCCCGCCGAACCCACCGAATGGAGATCGGAATGACGATGGACAAAACCCGCCGCCGAGCGAAGATCGCCGTGCTGTTGGCGGCCGTCGCCCTGCCGGCGACCATGCTCACCACGTCCACGAGCGCCTCCGCGGCGAACTCGCTGAGCGTGCGCGGGGCCGACGTGTCGACCGCGCAGCGGGCTCTCGACCTCGGCGCCAAGTTCTACGACGCGAACGGCACGGCCAGGGACCCGCTCGACATCCTCAAGGACGCCGGCGTGAACTATGTCCGCCTGCGCGTCTGGAACAACCCGGCCAGTGGCTACAACAACAAGGCGAAGGTGCTCCAGTACGCGAAGACGGTCAAGGCGAAGGGCCTCAAGCTGCTGATCGACTTCCACTACTCGGACACCTGGGCGGACCCGGGCAAGCAGGCCAAGCCCGCGGCCTGGGCCGGTCACGGCATCAGCCAGCTCCAGACGGACGTCTACAACTACACCTACGACGTCTGCAACAGCCTCAAGTCCCAGGGCACGACACCGGACAGCGTGCAGATCGGCAACGAGATCAACGTGGGCATGCTGTGGAACGACGGCAAGGTGGTCAACAACGACTTCACCAACCTCAGCCTGCTCCTCAAGTCGGGCTACAACGCCACCAAGGCGTGCAACAGCGCGACCCAGGTGATCATTCACACCGCGGACGCGGACAGCGACGCCAACGCGCGCTGGTTCTACGACGGGATCAAGGCGAAGGGCGTCAACTGGGACATCACCGGGCTGTCGTACTACTGCATGTGGCACGGCACGCTGTCCAACATGGGCAGCGTCGTCTCCGACATGAAGTCCCGCTACGGCAAGGACGTGGTCATCGCCGAGACGGCCTACCCCTTCACCTCGGCGAACGCCGACAGCACCGGCAATTCGGTCACCTCCGGGTGCTCGGGCTATCCGCTCACCCCGCAGGGCCAGGCCGCGAACTTCACCGATGTGCAGAACACCGCCCGTAACGCCGGCGCGATCGGCGTCTTCTACTGGGAACCGACCTGGTACGCGGTCCCCGGCAACGGCTGGGACCCGGCCGACATCAACAACAGCGGAGACGGCTGGGACAACATGGCCGTCTTCGACCGGACCGGCCACGTCAACCCGAGTGTCAGGTGGACGTCGTAGGCGTCTGACGGGTCGTCCGCCCCGAGCGGCTGCCGGTCCCGACCGGCCCCGACTTCGGTGGCGGGCGGCCGGGTCTGTCCCGGGTCGCCCGTCGCCGTCGCCCGTCGCCCGTCGCCGTCGCCGTCGGCGCCCGCCGGTCGGCCGCTCACCGTCCCGCGGTCCACCCGGGCCGTCGGTGACCCGGCCGGTCCCGATGACCCGGCCGCAAAAGATGACCCGCGGCCACCGCAGTACCGCTACGCCGAGTCCCGGACGACGAGTTCGGTCGGGAGGATCACCGAGGCCGGGGGATCGCCGGCGATCAGGCAGAGCAGCAGCCGGACCATCTCGGAGCTGATCCGCTCCCAGGGCTGGCGGACGGTGGTCAGGGCGGGGCGGGAGGAGGCGGCGGAGGTCGAGTCGTCGAAGCCGCCGACCGCGATGTCCTCGGGGACGCGGCGCCCGGCGCGGGCGAG
The DNA here is from genome assembly GCF_036199905.1 of Streptomyces sp. NBC_00223. NCBI lineage: Bacteria > Bacillati > Actinomycetota > Actinomycetes > Kitasatosporales > Streptomycetaceae > Streptomyces > Streptomyces sp. NBC_00223. The sequence continues at coordinate 5,891,300 of NZ_CP108109.1, forward strand.
GGCGGCCAGGGCGCCGTCGGCCATCAGGTCGGAGGCCACGAAGACCGCGTCGAGGTCGGGGGCCTGGTCCAGCAGGCGGGCCGTCGCGGCCTCGCCGCCGGACCGGGAGTAGTCGCCCTCGACGACGAGCGCCGGGTCGTAGGGCAGGCCCGCCTCGGCGAGCACCTCGCGGTAGCCGGAGAGGCGGTCGACGCCGCCGGGGGTGTCGAGCGGGCCGGTGACGGTGCCGATGCGCCGGCGGCCGAGGCCGATGAGGTGGTGCAGCATCTGCCGGGCGCCGTTCCGGTCGTCGGCGGCGACGTACGCCGGAGTGGCGGCCTGGCCCAGCGGTTTCCCGCAGGCCACGACCGGCATCCTGGCCTGCTGGAGCAGTTCGACCATCGGGTTGCCGGAGTGCGAGGAGACCAGCAGGACGCCGTCCACATGACCGGAGGTGATGTACCGTCCGATCCGCCGCCGTTCCTCCTTGGTGGCGGCGATCATCAGCAGCAGCGGGATGTCGTGCTTGGCCAGTGCCGCCGTGCAGCCGCGCAGCAGCTGGCCGAAGTTGGGGTCCTCGAAGAAGCGCTGCTGCGGCTCGGTCAGCAGGAAGGCAACCGAGTCCGAGCGCTGGGTGACCAGGCTGCGGGCGTGCCGGTTGACCACGTAACCGGTCTTCTTGATGGCGGCGTTGACCGCGCGCAGCGACTCGGGGCTGACGTTGTGCCCGCCGTTGAGCACCCGGGAGACGGTGCCGCGCGAGATACCGGCCTCACGCGCGACGTCGTGGATCGTCGGCGGCCGGGGGCGGCCGTTGCCGGACGGCGGGATGGCGGATTGCGCGGGCATGGGACGGTACTTCCTCCAGGGCGGGGACGCGGTTCCGCGGCAGCCTGTCGATCGACGGCGGGAGCGGCCGTGACACTGGTCAGGACTTTACGGCCCCCGAGAGCAGATCGAGGCGCCAGAACCGCTGAAGGGACAGGAAGAGGGCGATCAGCGGGATCACCGAGAGCAGCGAGCCGGTGATGACCAGGGTGTAGAGGGCGGGGGCGGACGCGCCCTGCTGGAGCAGGGTGAACAGCCCGACGGTGACGGGGAACTTCCGGTCGTCGCCGAGCATGATGTAGGGCAGCAGGAAGTTGTTCCACACCGCCACGAACTGGAAGAGGAACACGGTGACCAGCCCGGGGGCCATCATGGGCAGGGCGACCGAGCGGAACAGCCGCCACTCGCCGCTGCCGTCCACCCGTCCGGCCTCCAGCACGTCGTCGGGGATGGCCCCGGCGGCGTAGATCCGGGCGAGGTAGATGCCGTACGGGCTGACGATGCTCGGCAGCAGTACCGACCAGTAGCTGTCTGCCAGGCCGACCTTGGCGAACAGCAGGTACTGCGGCACCGCCAGCACGATGGGCGGCATCAGCACCCCTGCCAGCAGGATGTTGAAGACCGCCGACCGCCCGGCGAAGCGGTACTTCGCGAGCGCGTAGCCGGTCACGCCGGACAGCACCGCCGACAGGGCGGCGCCGCCACCCGCGTACAGCGCCGAGTTGAGCATCCACCGCCAGAACTCGCCGTCGCGGTAGGCGTTCAGATCGCGCAGGTTGGACATCAGCCCGCTGCCCGGCAGCAGCGTGAAGCTGGAGAACAGCTCCCGGCCGCTCTTGGTGGCCGCGGCCACCACCCACAGCACGGGCAGCAGGGCGTACAGGGCGCCGAACAGCAGTACGACGGTGGGCAGCCAGCCGCCGCGGCGGGCGCCCCGGGCGGCGCCGGGGGTCTCGGTACTGGTCATGTCAGTGGTCTCCGTACGCGCGGCGGCCGGCCAGTTTCAGGAAGCCGAAGGACAGGACGAGGGTCACCACCGCGATGACCACCGAGGTCGCGGACGCGGAATAGATGTCACCGCGGGTGAAGGCGTCGCGGTACACCTTCATCAACGGGCTCCAGGTGGAGGACAGGCCGTTGGTGAGCGGCTTGAGGGTGGTCGGCTCGCTGTACACCTGGAGCGTGGCGATCATGGAGAAGAAGAAGGTGAGCACCAGGGCGGGCCGCACCATCGGCACCTTGATCCGCAGCGCGATCACCAGTTCGCTCGCGCCGTCCAGCCGGGCCGCCTCGTACAGGTCACCGGGGATGGACCGCAGCGAGGTGTAGATGACGATCATGTTGAACCCGGTGCCGCCCCACACCGCGATATTGGCGAGGGCCACGTACAGCCCGCCGCCTTGCAGCAACTGCGGTCCCTCCATGCCCAGTCGGTCCAGCAGGAAGTAGCCGGGGCTGGTGCTCGGCAGGTACAGGAACCCCCACAGCAGGGTCGCGACGACGCCCGGGACGGCGTACGGCAGGAAGATCGCGATCCGGGAGAAGGCGCGCAGCCGGGTGTGGTCCGCGTCCAGCAGCAGGGCGAAGAGCAGGGCGAGCCCGAGCATCGTCGGCACCAGGACCAGGCCGTAGCCAAGAACCCGTACGGTGCCGGCGATCAGCTCGGAGTCGCCGAGCGCCGCGGTGTAGTTGGTCAGGCCCGCCCACTGCTCGCTGCGGGCGCCCGGGCCGAGACCGAGGCCCGAGACATGGACCTTGCGGAAGCTGAGGTAGACCGCGTAGCCGATCGGCACCGCCAGCAGCAGGGTGAACAGGGCGACGGCGGGGGCGATGAAGGCGTACGGCGCGAGCCGCGTCACGCTCCGGCGGGGGTGTCGGCCGGCCATGGGTCAGGTTTCCTTCCTGCTCGGCGGCCGGCTCAGTCCGCGACCTTGAAGCCCTGCTTGCGCATGTCGGCCGCGGTCGTCGACTGCACGGTGTCCAGCGCGGACAGGAAGTCGGTCCTGTCCTGGGCGGCCTTGCCGAAGGCGTCCTTGAAGGCGCTGTAGGCGGTGTTGACGTTCGGGCCCCAGGCGGCGGGGGCGGTGGTGGCGGCGATCTTCGCGGCGGTGGCGTAGAAGTCGGGCTGGTCGGCGAAGTAGTCGGGGGCGGTCGCCAGGGCGCCGCCGGTCTGCGCGTCGGTGGCGGCCGGGTAGACGGAGGACTCCTTGACCAGGGCGTTCACGGCCTGCGGGTCGGTGTTGAGCCACAGCGCGAACTGCGCGGCCGCGTCCTGGTGCTTGGAGTGGGAGCTGATGCCGGTCGAGGAACCGCCCCAACTGCCGGTGGTGTCCTGCCCGGCGCCCCACTGCGGGAGCGGCGCCATCGCCCACTTGCCCTTGCCGCTGGGCGCGCTGCTGGACAGCACGCCGGGCGCCCACACCGCGGAGACCCAGGCGATCTGCGTGCCGGTGTCCAGTGCCTTGTTCCAGGCGGGGGTGTACATCGGCTGGTTGCTGATCGCGCCCTCCTTGACGAGGCCGCCCCAGAAGCCGGCGACCTTGCGGGTGGCGGCGTCGTTCATGGCGACCTTCCAGGTGTCGCCCGACGTGGTCCACCAGGAGGCGCCCGCCTGTTGGGCCAGGCCCGCGAACAGCCCCGGGTCGTTGCTGGAGAACGTGGTGAGGTACTTGCCGCTGTCCTCGGTACGCAGCTTGCGCGCGTCGGCGGCGAACTCGTCCCAGGTGGTGGGGACGGTCAGGCCGTACTTCTTGAACAGGTCCTTGCGGTAGTAGAACATCAGCGGCCCGCTGTCCTGCGGGACGGCGTAGACGGCGTCGGTGCCGAGCGTGACCTGCTTCCACAGGCCCGGAGCGAACTTGTCCGAGGCGCTGCCGGCCTGCTCGGTGACATCGGCCAGGACGTCGTTGCTGACCAGGGTGGGCAGCGCCTGGTACTCGGCCTGGAGCAGGTCGGGGCCGCCGCCGGCCTTGGAGGCGGTGATGACCTTGGTGAGCAGGTCGTCGCCGGAGGCCTGCTTCTCGACGGTGACCTGGATGTCCGGGTGGGAGGTGTTCCACAGGGCGACGACCTTGTCCAGGTTGGGCGCCCACGCCCAGTAGGTGAGCTTGACCGGGCCGGCGGCGGAGTCCTTGGCCGTGGCGGACGACGATCCCTTCGCACCGGAGTCGGACGATCCGTCGCAGCCGGCGACGAGAGTGCCGACCATCACGGTCAGGGCGACTCCGACGGCGAGACGGCGGTGCTTCGAAAGCATGGGTCCTCCCTCTGGCAGCGCGTCCGCAGGTTGCGGCTCATCTCCCGGCTGCTGTGAGCGTTCACAGTAGGGAAATCAGCCCGATACCTGTCAAGGCATTGCGCAGTAACGAAGTGGCAGCGTGGACAATCCCCAACATTGCGTAGAAAACACGGTGTTCCCTTCCGAGCGGCCAAGGACTTGCCCCCTTGCCGATCCCCTCGGTGGGTGGACTACGGTGTGCACGTTCACGGACAGGTGGGGAGATCGAATGACCGGGCAGCGGCTCGCCTTCGGCGGGGACTACAACCCCGAGCAGTGGCCGGAACACATGTGGGCCGAGGACATGGCGCTGATGCGCGAGGCGGGCGTGACGATGGTCAGCGTCGGCATCTTCTCCTGGGCGCTGCTCGAACCGTCCCCGGGCGTACACGACTTCGGCTGGCTCGACCGGCTGCTCGACCAACTGCACGGCCACGGCATCCGGGCCGACCTGGGCACCCCGACCGTCGTCCCGCCCGCCTGGTTCTACCAGGCGCACCCCGAGGCCCTGCCGGTCACCAAGGACGGCCGGCGCCTGGCGTTCGGCGGCCGCGCCGCGATCTGCCACAGCAACCCGCACTACCGCGCGGCCGCCGCCGACATCACCACCGCGCTCGCCGGGCGCTACCGGGACCACCCGGCGCTGGCCCTGTGGCACGTCCACAACGAGTACGGCGCACCGGTCTCCGCGTGCTACTGCGAGGTCTCCGCCGACGACTTCCGGCGGTGGCTGCGCGAGCGGTACGGATCGCTCGACGCGCTCAACGACACCTGGGGCACCCGCTTCTGGGGCCAGAGCTACGGCGACTGGTCGCAGATCGGCACTCCCCGGCTCACGCCCACCGCGGGCAACCCCGCCCAGCAGCTGGACTTCGCCCGTTTCAGCAATGACGCCATGCTCGCCAACTTCCGGGCCGAACGCGACATCCTGCACCGACTGTCCCCGGGCATCCCGGTCACCACCAACTTCATGACCGCGCTCAGCCAGTGCCGCAGCGTGGACTACTGGGCCTGGGGGCCGGAGGTGGACCTGGTCAGCAATGACCACTACCTCGTCTCCGAGTCCGAGCGCAGCCACGTCAACCTGTCGATGAGCGCCGACCTGACCCGTTCGGTGGCCGGCGGTGCCCCCTGGCTGCTGCTTGAGCACTCCACCGGCGCGGTCAACTGGCAGCCGCGCAACCTCGCCAAGCGGCCCGGCGAACTCGCCCGCAACAGCCTCGCGCACATCGCGCGCGGCTCGGAGGGCGCGATGTTCTTCCAGTGGCGGGCCTCGCGTTACGGCGCCGAGAAGTTCCACTCCGCGATGCTGCCGCACGCCGGTACCGACAGCCGGATCTGGCACGAGGTCGTGGCCCTCGGCGCGGACATCGGCCGACTCGCCGAGATCGCCGGCACCCGGGTGCGCGCGGACGCGGCGGTCGTCTGGGACTGGCAGTCCTGGTGGGCGCAGGGTCTGGAGTGGCGGCCCAGCCAGGACCACCGCGCCGACGAGCGCGCCGACGCGTTCTACGAAGCCCTCTTCGACCGGCACCTCACCGTCGACTTCGCCCATCCCGAGCAGGACCTGACGGCGTATCCGCTGGTGGTCGTGCCCGCCCTGTACCTGGCGAGCGAGGCTGCCGGAGCCGGTCTGCGGGCGTACGTCGAGCAGGGCGGCACACTCGTCGTCTCGTACTTCTCCGGCATCGTCGACACGGACGACCGGGTGCACCCCGGGCCGCACCCCGGTGTGCTGCGGGACGTGCTCGGGCTCACCGTCGAGGAGTTCCTGCCGCTGCGGGAGGGGGAGCGGGTGGGGCTGGGCGAGGTGGCCGGCCCCACCGTCGGCGACACGCTGCGGGGCACGGTGTGGACCGAGGACGTGGTGCCGCGCGGAGCGGAGCCGGTCTGGACCTACACCGACGGTCCCGCCGCCGGCCGCCCCGCCGTCACCCGGCACATGCTGGGCGCCGGCCAGGCGTGGTACGTCTCCACCCGGCTCACGCCCGAGGGACTGGGCCGCGTACTGGACCGGGCCTGCGCCGGCGGCCGTGTCCCCGACCGGTCCGGTCTGCCGCGCGATGTCGAGGTCGTCGTGCGCGAAGGCACCGAGTACGCCTACCTTTTCGCCATCAACCACACCGCCGCCGAAGCGAAGGTGCCGCTGGAGCGGGCCGGCACCGACCTGCTCGGCGACGAGCGGGTCGCCGGCAGCCTGGCCCTGCCGGCGGGCGCCGTACGCGTGGTCCGGCTCGACCCGTGACGGCCTGAGGGCGATGCGCCCGCGCCCCTGGCGCCCGCGCCCTGGCCGGCTGCGTCCCCTTTGACCGCATGCCGGTTCGGCCGCCTGCCGGCCGCCCGTTCGACCGCTTGTCCGACCCCGCGCGGGCGCCCCGGCCGACTGCCCCCGGCCCGGGGCCCCTGGCCGACTTCCCCCTGGCCGACTTCCCCCGGGCCGACCGTCCCCGTACGGCCCGGCGCCCGCGCGGATGTGCGGCACGCCCGGGCCGCTGCCGGACCCGGCGGGCCGTGGGCGCGCTCGGTGGTGCCGTGGCGGATCGCCCACGGCGCGTCAGGAGGTCCGTCACCTGAAGTCAGCGGGTAGGCGCGCACTCTTCCCATACACTGCGTAATATTTTCTTTATCTGATCGGAACCTTGCGGTCTTCTGACGTGCTCTGTACGGTCGTGGCGCCCGCCATCCACGTGCCCTCGAAGGAGCGTCAGATGCGTGAGATCCCAAGACCTTTAGGCGACATGAGGCTCGTCCCGCGTCTGGCCGTGGCTCTGGTCGCCGTGCTCGGCATGGTGGGGATGTCCGCCGCGTCGGCCGGCGCCGCGTCACACACCGCGGCCGCTCCAGCGGCGTCGGCCGCGAGCGCGGGGGCGGGCGCCGACACTCCGTTCACCACCTACGAGGCCGAGGCGGGAACCCTGGGCGGGGGCGCCGGCACGGTCGCGCTGACCTCGGCGCCGACGACTCAGTACTCCAGCGCCGCACTTGAGGCGTCCGGGCACGCGTACGTCCATCTCGGCGCCACCGGCCAGTCGGTGCAGTGGACGAACAACACCGGCCAGCCGATCAGCTTCGTCAACGTCCGTGCCAGCATCCCGGACTCCTCGGCGGGCGGCGGCATCACCGGCACGCTCGACCTGTACGTCAACGGCACCTTCCGGCAGGCGCTGAACCTCAACTCCAAGCAGACGTGGGTGTACGAGGGCAGCAACAACTACAACAACAGCGACGACCAGATCCCGTCGGACGGCTCCCCGCGCGTGTTCTTCGACGAGGCGCACACCTTCGTCACCGGCACGCCCATCGCCCCCGGCAGCACCTTCTCCCTGCAGAAGGACTCCTCGAACGGCGCGTCGTTCTACGACGTGGACGCCATCGACGTGGAGAACCCGCCGGCGCCGATCGCCCAGCCCGCCAACTCGATCTCCATCACCAGCTGCGGCGCGGTGTCGGACGGCAACCCGACCAACGGGTCCGCCGACAGCCAGTCGGTGGACAGCGGCCCCGCCATCCAGAACTGCATCAACCAGGCGCAGTCCCAGGGCAAGATCCTCTGGATCCCCCAGGGCACCTTCTATGTGAAGGGCACCGCGGGCCTCCAGGCCCGGGGCATCACCATCGCCGGGGCCGGCCTCTGGTACACCACGGTCTACCGCGATGTGCCGGTGCCCAACAACACCCCGCTGGCCGCGCTGTTCTCCCTGACCTCGTGCACCGTGCGGAACTTCCACATCGACGCCAACGCCGTCAGCCGCAGCACCATCGGCGGCGACGGCGGCGCCATGGACACCACCGGCACCAACTGGTCGGCCGACGGCATCTGGACCCAGCACACGATGTCCGGCTTCTGGGCCTCGGGCACCGGCGGCAAGGTGCAGAACAGCCGCCTGACCTCGATCTGGGCCGACGGGATCAACCTGAACAACGTGTCGCTCGACTCGAACACCGGAAACAACCTGACCGCCACCAACAACTTCGTGCGCGGCACCGGTGACGACGCGATGGCCATCAACTCGGTCAACTACAACACCAACGGCAGCAGCACGACCTACTACAACGCGATGACCAACATCACGATGACCAACAACACCACGATCGCGCCGTGGGGAGGCAAGGGCATCGGAATCTACGGCGGCAGCGGCCACCTGGTCAGCGGCAACTACATCAGCGACACCGCGCGGTACATCGGCCTGGGCGCCGGCCGCTTCGGCGTCAACGGCAGTGATCTGCTGTCGGCGACGCTGTCCGGCAATGTCGTCGTCAGGTCGGGCGGCAACGGCTACAGCCAGGGCCAGCCCGCGCTCCAGATCGGCAACGGCGGTGACGGCCAGAACACCGGGGTCGTCGACCACGTCACCGTGACCGGCAACACCGTGACCGACTCCCTCTACGACGCGGTCGGCTTCTCCACCTCGACCAACACCCTGCTCCAGAACAACACGATCACCACCCCGGGCCGTAACGGCGTCGTGATCGCGCCGCCGTTCTACCCGGCGCCCACGGGGTCGGCGAACATCACCGGCAACACCCTGTCCGGGCTCAAGGCCGGCGCCACCGCCTTCGCCAACAACTCCAGCGGCTTCACCGCGACGTTGAGCGGCAACAGCTGGCAGGGCGGCCCGGCCCCGGTCGAGGCGCCCTTCGGCGGCACCCCGGCCGCGGTGCCCGGCACCGTACAGGCGGAGAACTACGACACCGGCGGCCAGAGCGTCGCGTACAACGTCAACTCGGTCAACGGCAACGGCACCGCCTACCGCTCCGACGGCGTCGACCTGGAGGCCACCTCCGACACCGGCGGCGGCTACAACCTCGGCTGGACCAGCGGCGGGCAGTGGTTCCGTTACACGGTGAACGTCGCCACGGCCGGTACGTACACCGTCGGCCTGAGGGTCGCGGCTCCCGCCGCGGTGACCGGCGCGCTGCACCTGTCCAACGCGTCCGGGACCGACCTCAGCGGAGCGGTCGCCATCCCCGCCACCGGCGACTGGCAGACCTGGTCGACGGTCACCGCCCGCGTCACACTCCCGGCCGGCCGGCAGGTCCTCACACTCAACCAGGACAACGGCAACTGGAACCTCAACCACCTCACCTTCACGGCAGCGGGCACCGGCACCCCGGCGGCGGCCCTCGCGGCCTCGCCGGCCTCGCTGACCTTCGCCGCCCGGACGGTGAACACCACCAGCCCCGCGCAGAGCGTCACGGTGACCAACTCCGGTACGGCCGCCGCCTCGGTCACCTCCCTCGTGGCCGGCGGCGACTTCGCGCAGACCAACACCTGCGGTACGTCCATCGCCGCCGGGGCCACCTGCACGATCGCCGTCACCTTCACACCGACCGCGGCCGGCACCCGTACCGGCAGCGTCACCGTCACCAGCAACGCGTCCAACAGCCCCACCACCGTGGCTCTGTCCGGCACCGGCACCGGCGCCACCCCGAGCACCGACCTCGCGGCCGGCAAGGGCACCGGAGAATCCAGCCACACGCAGACGTACGGCTCGTCGAACGTGACGGACGGCAACCAGTCCACCTACTGGGAGAGCGCCAACAACGCCTTCCCGCAGTGGGTCCAGGTGGACCTCGGCTCCGCGCAGAGCGCGTCCCGCGTCGTCCTGCGGCTGCCCGCCGACTGGGGTTCCCGCACCCAGACGCTGTCCCTGCAAGGGAGCACCGACGGCTCCACGTTCACGACGGTGAAGGCGTCGGCGGCCTACAGCTTCGACCCGGCGAGCAACAACACCGTCACGATCACCTTCCCCGCCACCACTCAGCGCTGGTTCCGGGTGAACGTCACGGGCAACTCGGGCTGGCCGGCGGGCCAGATCTCGGACTTCCAGGTCTGGAACTCCTGACCCGACCCCGTACGACCCGGGCGACCTGTCCGACCCGACCCCGTCCGACCCCCGTGGCCCCGCCGGCGTGCTCCACACGCCGGCGGGGCCACGGGGGTTTTGTTCGTGGTCTTCCCCGACGTGTCTTCCGCGGCAGACCCGGGAAGAGCGGAGTCGGTGAGAATGGCGTACTGGATTCCGTGGTCGTCAATGCGCCGAATAATGGCTCGATTGTTTTGCCGGGGCCGGCGGATTTCCGCAGTGGTCCGGGGAATTTCTTGCGCCCGATTCCAGGTGGTGTGTTGATTCACTTCATGGGTCGTCGGCGAATCGCACGCAGAGTCGACCGGAACTCGCGTGACCGCGGAGCCGCGAACAGCGGGAACTGGCACGTTGATTCCATGATAGAGTCGGGTTGAATTCATGGGACGCCGAAAAAAGGGGAATGGCGTGAATACCGAGAAGGTTACGGCTCGACGTCTTACGGCCGGTGAGGTCGCGGAGTTGGGCCTCCAGGACGGAATCTTCGTCTCGGCGGAGACGGCCGGTCTTCCTCTCGACTGCTACGCTCCGGCTTTTCTTGTGAAGCCGGGTAAGGATTTCGAGGGAGGGTCCTTCACCGCAAGGACAATCTTCGGCGACGAGATCAGTGTTCTCCCGGACAGCACCGAAGAGTCCGGGGTCTGGGTCACCGACAAGGCAGGAGAAACAATCGAAGTTCTCCGGAGTGCCGGTGTCCTCCTGAACCTCGCCCTGTTCGTTCCCGAGGGGAACAAGGATTCTCTGGAGTCGCTTTACTCCGCCGCGCGGGACGCGTTCGGTGCGGGGATCGTTCAGCGCTGGAACGAGGAAGTCGTCGCGGTGCCGGACGTCAAGGTCGACCTGTTCGAGGAGCCGATCCGAGGACGGAAAGGCACCGGCAGCCAGAACCGCGACCGCCGCGCCCTGGACATCCACCCGACCCGGGTGCGGTTCATGGAGCCCAGCGACGGCTGGAAGTTCGTTGTCGAACCGCACAAGGAGGTCATCGATGACACACCGACGATCTGACCTGATGGCGGCCTAGCGGCCGGCTCGACCAAACGCTCGGCCGGGGTCTCCCGGCCGAGCGTTTGCTCGCACGGCAGTCGACCGGCGCGTGATGACCGTTACCGCTCTGCCGCGCACATGACTTCCGGTACCGCTGCCGCCGAACGGCCGCCCGGTGCCCGGCGGTCGCGGACAGGGCCGGCCGGGAGGCTTCAGAGCACCTTCGACAGGAAGGCCCGTGTGCGTTCGTGGGCGGCGCCGGTCGGGGTGAGCCGCGCGGAGGGGCCGGTCTCCACCACCCGGCCGTTCTCCATGAACACGAACCGGTCGCACACCTCACGCGCGAAGCCGATCTCGTGCGTGACGATCAGCATCGTCATCCCGGTACTGGCCAGTGACCGGATCACGTCCAGCACTCCGGCGACGAGCTCGGGGTCCAGCGCCGAGGTCGGTTCGTCGAAGAGGAGGACCTTGGGGTCCATGGCCAGCGCACGCGCGATGGCCACCCGCTGCTGCTGGCCGCCGGACAACTCGGCGGGGTACGAGTCCGCCTTCTCCTGGAGCCCGACCAGGGCCAGCAGTTCCCGCGCCCGCCGGGTGGCCTCGGCCTTGCTCCGGCCCAGTACGCCGACCGGTGCCTCGATGATGTTCTGGAGGATGGTCAGGTGGGAGAAGAGATTGAACCCCTGGAAGACCATGCCGATGTGTATGCGCTGCGCGGCCTCCAGGCGGTTCGGCAGTTCACGGACGGAGGTGCCGTGCGCCCGGTAGCCGAGGAGTTCGCCGTCGAGGAGGACGGCCCCCTCGTCCGCCCTCTCCAGCATGTTCAGACAGCGCAGGAACGAGCTCTTGCCCGCTCCCGAGGGGCCCAGCAGGCAGATGGTCTCGCCGCGCGCCACGTCCAGACTCACATGGTCCACGACCGTCTGGTCGCCGTACCGCTTGGTGATGTCCACCGCGCGCAGGATGGGGTCGGTGTCTGCGGAGGTCACGGCTGATCCACCTCGATTGCCTTGGGCTGGGCCCCGGACCGGCCGGGGGTGTTGCGCAGGGTCCGCTCCAGCAGCGTCTGGCCCACCGACATCACCGAGACGATGATCATGTACCAGAGACTCGCGACGATGAGCAGCGGGATGACCTGGAAGTTGCTGTTGTAGATCTGCTGGACGGAGTAGAGCAGGTCAGGCACGGAGATGAAGGCCACCAGGGAGGTGGACTTCAGCAGGTTGATCGACTCGTTGGCGATCGGCGGCACCGCCATCCGCAGGGCCTGCGGGAAGACGATCCGCCGCAAGGTGCGGATGTTCGACATTCCCAGGGCCGTCGCCGCTTCCCGCTGCCCGTTCGGTACGGACAGGATCGCCGCCCGCAGCACCTCGGAGGTGTAGGCCGCCTGCTGGAGCCCGAAGGCGATGATGGCCGCGGTGACCGGCTGCACCAGGTTCTTGGTGTCGACGTCGAAGAACTGCGGTCCGAACGGGACGCCGAGCCCCAGCGCGGGGTAGATCAGCGAGAAGTTGTAGACCAGGATGAGCAGGACCAGCAGCGGCATGGAGCGGAAGAACCACACGTAGGCGCCTGCCGCCCCGCGGAGCACGGAGTTGGCGGAGAGCCGCATGTTGGCGAGGACCGCGCCGAGGACGACGGCGATGGCGATGGAGACGACGGTGATGATCACCGTCCGCTCCAGCCCCTCCATGATCGAGTGGTCGAAGAAGTAGTCGCCGACGGTGCCCCAGGCCAGGTTCTTGTTGCGTGCCAGGCCCTGGAGCCAGAACGCGCACACGAGGACGACCACGACCGCGGCGACCTTGCGCACGTAATGGGGATGCGGGGAGCGGTGCATCCCGGCGAAGGGGTGCGGGGGGAGCCCGGCGGCTCCCCCCGCTACGGGTTCGGCCGCGGGCGGCACGTTGTTCCCGGGGAGCGCTGTCCCCTGGGGAGATTTGCTGGTGTCGGCCATGGCCGGATCCTCAGTGGGTCGGGTTCGGGGTGGGGTTGACGAGCGCCTTGGTCACGCCGGCCTTCTCGACGCCGTAGCGCTCCAGGATCTTCTGGTACGAGCCGTCCTTGATCAGCGCGTCGAGGCCGTCGGCCACCGCCTGGGCCATCCCGTTGCCCTTCTTGGTGGCCACGCCGATGTAGACCGACAGATAGCGGGGGCCGCCGAGGGTGAAGACGTCCCCGGACTGCTTGGCCACGTAGCCGAGGTTGGTGACGGTCGCGGTCGTGGCGTCCACCTGCTTGCTGCGCACCGCCAGGGTGGCGGCGCCCTGGTCGGCGAACGTCTTGACGTCGACGGCCGGCTTGCCGGCCTTGACGCAGTCGGCGGACTGCTGCTTCAGGACCGGGACGGAACTGGAGGCGGCGACCATGGAGATCTTCTTGCCGCAGAGAGCGTCCATCGAGGTGCCGAGCGCCGGGCTGTCCTTGAGCGACAGGAACTCGTAGTGGTCTTCCAGGAAGGCGACCTGGTCGAAGGCCTTCTCGCGCTCGGCGGTGACGTCCGCGCCGAAGACGCCGAAGTACGTTCCGCGGTTCACGCCCAGAAGCGCGTTCTCGAAGGAGTCCTTACGCTGCTTGACCGTCTTGCCGAACGGTCCGCTGAGCGCGTCGGCCAGGTCCACGTCCACGCCGACCGGCTTGCCCGACTCCAGCATCGCGTAGGGCGGGTACCCGATGACCATGGGCGCGACCAGGTCGCCCTTGGCGCTGTCCGGGGGAAGCTGCACGCCGGCCGCGGAAGCGCTGCTGCTGGCGGAGTCCTTCGGCGTGGCGCCGCTGGTGTCGGCGGAGGAGCCGGAGGAGCCGGAACAGGCGGTCAGGACGCCGGCGGCGACCACCGCGGCGGTGCCGGCGAGGATGCTTTTTCTGATCTTCATGATGGGGCGCCGTACTTTCTCGCAGATGGGTGGCTCCCGGTGCGGCACCGGAGACACACATGGCAGGTCTGTTTCAGGGGAATCCAGGGGGATTCGGGGTGATTCGGGAGGAGGTGAATCGGCTATTCGACGCGCCCGATGGTCAGCGACCGCACGCCGCTGACCCGGGTCTCGGCGCAGGCGGCGGCGAACTCGGCCAGCCCCTCCGTGATCGAGGCGAAGATGGTGCACGGCGTCCAGCCCAGCGGCCCGAACACGCGGCCGCCCTTCCCGTAGAAGACGCCGACCTCCCACAGTTCGAAGTTCAGCCCGGACATCTGACCGGGTTCCTGGAAGAACCAGATGAGGTCGCCGGCGCCGGGGATCACCTGCTGGTTCTCCGCGGGCAGGGCCCGGGGGTCGAAGGTGTGCGCCTGCTCGGGGAGGCCGAACATGATCTCCGGCCCGGCGTACATGGCGTGCATGACCTTCTCGGTGACGGGCTCCGCGAGGGCGTCCCAGATGGCCGCGCAGGTGGCGGGGGCGTCATCCGTGGCGAGGGTGGCGACGGCGCGGGTGCCGTCGTCGAACTGGAGGTAGATCCGGCGGTCGGTGCTCATGGGTTTCTCCGGGGGCGATGGCCGTCCCCACATACGGGACGGCATACAACAGCGAACGATAGTTCGCCATATTTCGGACAGGAACAGATTGTGAGGAGGTTCATGGTGTGCGAGGAATGGCGGGGTATGAGCGGGCTGGAGGTCCGTCGGCGGCCGTGGTCGTCAGGCGGCGGATCGGGGTGGAACGGCGGCGTACCGGCGGGCCGCGGTCACGAAGTCCTCGAACAGGATGTCGGCGTGGTGCCGTTCGCCGGGGGCCGCCATCTTTTCCGGGTGCCACTGGACCCCCCGGAAGTACCAGTCCGGCGTACGGCTCTCCGCCGCCTCGATCACACCGTCGGCGGCCCAGGCGACAGGACGCAGCTCGACGGCCACCCGGTCGAGGGCCTGGTGGTGGATGGAATTGACCCGCGCGGGTTCGGGCAGGCAGTCACGGAGCCAGGCCGCGTCGGTCAGCACCTCGTGCCGCAGGTCCCGCAGGGCCTCGGGGCCGTGCACGGCCGGATGGGCCGCGGTGACCGGAAGGTCCTCCCGGAGGGTGCCGCCCAGGGCCACATTGGCGATCTGCAACCCTCGGCAGATGCCCAGGACGGGCATCTTCCGGCGTAGCGCGCCGCGGACCAGGGCCGTCTCCGTCGCGTCCCGCCCGGGGTCGTGCTCGCCGGCCGCGCCTGCGGCGCCGTAGCTCGCGGGATGGACGTCGCCGCCGCCGGACAGCAGGACCCCGGCCACCGTGTCCAGGACCACCTCGGTCTCCTCGGCGGTGAGGGTGGGGGTCAGCACCGGGACACCGCCGGCCGCGCTGACGGCGTGCGCGTACTCGGTACCGAGGGTGTAGAGGTCGGTGCCGGCACCCAGGTAGGTGTCCAGCGGTCGGCGCCAGCTCGTGACGGCGATCAGGACCGGAGGAACCGTAGGAACCGAAGGAACGTGAGAAAGGGGCCGGTTCATCGGGGCTCCAGCTGGAACCAGGTGCTCTTGAGGTCGGTGTACTTGTCGATCGCGTGCGCGGACTTGTCACGGCCGAAGCCGCTCGCGCCCGTACCGCCGAAGGGCATGGACATGGAACCCTCCTCGTAGCAGTTCACCCAGACCGATCCCGCCTTCAGCCGCCTCGCCACTGTGTGGGCGGTGGACAGATCGCGGGTCCACAGACCGGCGGCCAGGCCGTACGGGGTGGCGTTGGCCAGCCGTACCGCCTCGTCGGTGCTGTCGACGACGAGCACCGACAGCACAGGGCCGAAGACCTCTTCGCGGGCGATGGCCATCTTCTCGGTGACTCCGGTGAGCACCACGGGTGCGAGATAGCTGCCCCCCGCGAGCGCCGGGTCGGGGACGAAGCGTTCGGCGGTTCCCGCGGCGAGCGTCGCGCCGTCCCGCAGCGCGCCCCGGACGTGGCCGAGGATCCGTTCCAGATGGGCCTCGCTCACCACGGCGCCCGAGGGCGCCGTGGGGTCGAGCGGGTCGGCCGGCCGCATCCGGCGCGCCTCCTCCACGGCGGCGGCGATCGCCTCTTCGGCAACGTCCCGGTGGACGATCATGCGCGAGGAGGCGCTGCACATCTGTCCCTGGTTGTAGAAGCAGGCCCAGGCCGTGGTGCGCCCGGCCCGGGCGACGTCGGCGTCCGGAAGGATCACGCCGGCCGACTTCCCGCCCAGTTCGGGCCAGACCCGCTTGCCGTTGGACTCGGCCGCGTATCCGAGGAAGCGGTGGCCCACAGCGACCGATCCGGTGAAGGCCAGTACGTCGACGTCGGGATGGCGGCCGAGCGCCGCACCGGCTTCCGGGCCGAGCCCGGGCAGGACGTTGAGCACGCCCGGGGGGACTCCCGCCTCCAGGGCGAGGTCCCCGAGCCGCAGCGCGGAGAAGGACGTCTGCTCGGCGGGCTTGAGGATCACGCTGTTGCCCGCGAGCAGGGCAGGACCGAGCTTCCACGCCGTCATCGTGAGCGGGAAGTTCCAGGGCACGACCGCCCCGACCACTCCGGCCGGCTCGCGGGTGACCAGGGCGAGCGCGTCGCCCGGAGAGGCCGGGTTCTCGTCCGCGATTTTGTCGGCGAGCTGCCCGTACCAGCGCAGACAGCCGGCGACGGCGGCCAGTTCGACGTCGAGCGCCTCGCGTACGGGCTTGCCCATCTCGATCGCGACGCGCAGCGCCAGTTCCTCGGCGTGGGCGGCGACCAGGTCCGCGAAGCGGATCAGGATCTCACCGCGCCGGGCGGCCGGCAGCCGCGACCAGCGGCCGTCGTCGAAGGCCCGGCGGGCCGTACGGACGGCCTGGTCCACATCCGTCTCGTCCGCCGCCGCCAGCCGCCCGACGACACTGCCGTCGCGCGGGCTGACCACGGTGATCTCCCGCTCCCCGTGCGGCTGGACCCGTCGGCCGTCCACCAGATGGCCGGCCGCCCAGTCAAGCGCTGCGGCTGGAGCCGCGTCGTGAAGCTGCATCGATCTCTCCTACGTTCCGGATGAGGAGAGATTATGCCTACTCGGCTATTTGGGCAATGGTTTCTTTCTTGTTCCGACAGATGTGGCTCACTCGTATCTCATGTTCGCCATCTGCATCGGGCCCCGCCGTAGTGCCTCCAGGACGACCGAGGACCGGGCGACGGTGACCGAGCCGAGGGAGCCGATGGCCCCGGTGAGGAACGAGTAGAGAGCGCCCGGGTCGGGCACCAGGCAGTCCACGAGGATCTGCGAGGACCCGGTGCAGGCGACGCAGAACCGCACCTCCCGGCGGCACCCCAGCGCGGCGCCGACGCTCTCCACCTGGTCCGGCGGCACGTTGAGCCAGATCATGGCTTCCACCCGCAGATCGTGCACCGCCGAGGAGAGTTCGGTCCGTACGTGCAGCGCGCCCGCGCCGAACAGTGCCTCCAGGCGCCGGCGAGCGGTGGGCGCCGAGATGTCGGCCGCCTTGGCCAACGAGATCACGGTGGCCCGGCCGTCCTCGGCGAGCGCCGCGACCAGGGACTCGTCCTCCCGGGTGAGCTGCACCGGCCCGGAGGCCGTCGCGCCGCGCGTCGGCGTCTCCGCGCGCAGGGTCTCCACGACCGGCGCGGGCAGATCGCCCACGCTCCAGTCGTAACCGGACCGGAAGTAGCGCAGCACGGTGCTGGCCTCCACCGAGACCACTCCGTCTATCGCGGGCAGCTCGGCCAGCAGGAGCCGGGAGCTGTCCTGACGGGTCCGCGGCAGGAGCATGCACACCACGTCCCCCGATCCCTCGACCACCGAGACCGACGAGGCATCCTGGCGGCGCGCGAGCTCCTCGCCGACCTGGAGGGCGGCCCCGGTGCGGGTCGACAGCCGCAGCACCAGGGGATGCGCCTCGCCGACGATCGTCGTGTCCAGGTAGGTCGAGACCTGTACCAGTCCGGAGTCGAGCAACCGCTGGCCCCGCCGCTGCACCGTCCGCTCCGACAAACCGAGCGCCCGGGCGATCGCTCCCCAGGTCGCGCGCCCGTTGGCCTGGAGCGCGTAAGCGATCATGCGATCGGGCTCGGTCAGCTCCTCTGCTGCGTTCATAGCCCAGAACCCTAGATGAGACGGTTCCCGCCGGGATCAGGCAGCGTGGCGTTCATCGCCGCCGCGACGGCCTGCCGTGTTCCAGCGCGCGGCGGCCGGACGACAGGCAGTGCCGCCCGTCCACGGCATGGCGCGGAGACGCGGCCTTCTCGGCGGAGGCGGCCGCCCGCCTGCTCGACGCAGCTCGCACTGCATCCGGGCCGGCCCCCGAAGCCGCCCGACCGCTGCACCTCGGCCCCCACCTACGTCACCGGCCCCGACGCCGACCTCGCACCCACCACCTCCGCCGGCGGCGGCGCCAAAGCCGCCGTCAAAGCGTTCAAGACCGTCAATACCGTCCGCAAGGGCCAGTCGCGTCCAACGCGTCGCATCCATGCCGAAAAAGGTGGCTTCCAAGGCGCGCTGGGGTTGCGCCAAGGCGAAAGTCAAATGGGGGAAGAAGAGTTACCTGTCGAAGTCCATTGGAGGTCGGTCAAAGCTCTTCGGCGATACTGGAGCAAAGGCGCTGCGACGTGGTGATACCAAGCGAGGCATCCTCCCGCAGTTGGCTCGGGGCAGGTCCGCACCGTTTTCAGAGCAAAGTTGGCGGGTAGAAAAATTGACCTGTGGCATGGCCCTCGCCGTGGAAGGTTTGAGCACGACCACTCCTGGTAGAGTAAGTTGATTTGGCTGGGCGGCTGTGTCGAACAAGTCGGTGCAGCCGCCCAAGTGATGGGTGAAAACATGGACCCGGAAGAACTTGTTGAACTTGTCTCTGTATTCATGTCACGAAACAAGATGTCGGTCGCATTTCCGATTTTGAGTCGAGAGGTGATCGATTGCCAGCTTGCGTCGATATCGGCAGAGGGGGATCTTGGGATTGTACTTGAGAAGCTTGGGCGTGGTGAAAGCTATCGCATCATGGTTGATCTCTTCACATTCGATGAAGTGCCATCAGACGTGTGCGCTGAGTTCGTGGGTGTGCTCTTGGCCGGCCGGGCGCAGGTGCGTGTCTGGGGTCGCTGGATCAAATTTGTGGAACTGAGCCTTCTTGTCGGGGGGAGCGTTTGGCGGGAGACTCGACGACTCAAAGACGGTCTCAGGCCCTGGGAGCTTGCACTGAGGGCCCCCGGAGATTCTGGGCACGGAACCCGATGAGCGCTTCCGATCGCGCCCGGATCGGGTGATGACTGGGGCCGTGACGCAGGAAGCTCCCTGCCCGTTGCGAGAGTGTCAACCACCGCTACGGAGCAAGGAGCTTCGTGGCCGCCTGTCGTGCCACTCCCGACCTGCCCGGCGACCTCGTTCCGTGGCGGGAGAACCTCATCGCCACCTGAAGGAGAAAACTCGGCGGGTCCTGGCGGAAGTTGACCTCCTTCGACCAGGCCGTCATGGTCCGGGTCCACTGACCTGGGCTGCCCGGGCGACGGCGGAACGGTCCGTACACCGGTCGGACGCCGTTGCGGACGTACGCGTGGCCGGGAGCCTGTGCGACCAGCGAAGGCGACTCGGCCTCGGCCGTGCCGTTCTCCCGGGTGCGGGATCGTCCTCAGCCGGTGGTTCGGCCCGGCTGTTACGCGGTGAGGGTGGAGAGGGCGGCGACGAGGTAGAGGCAGCCGCCGATGGAGACGCCCAGTCCGGCGACGGCCGGGATCCAGGCGGCCACGCGAGCGGCCAGCGGGCGCGCGTGGGTGTGGCGGGTGACCAGGGAGTGTCCTCGGACGGTCAGTACGCCGACGGCGGTCAGCGTTGCGGCCATGCCGACGCCGAAGGCCAGGACGAGGATGATCGCGTCGATCGAGCGCCCGGTGAGCAGCCCGCTCACAAGGACGATGAAGGCGGACGGGGACGGCAGCAGGCCACCGGAGAGGGCGAGGGCGAGCAGGCCACGACGGGACCAGGGGTCGAGATGGTCGTGGGTGTGTCCGTGTCCGTGCGAGTGGCCGTGGTCGTGGGTGTGTCCGTGCCCGTGTCCGTGCCCGTGTCTGTGTGCGTCCTCCGACTCGGGCTCGTCCGCGGCGAGATGAGGGCCGTGGTGCTCCTCGTGGTGGGTGTGTGGCGTGTCCGGACCGGCGCCGTGCCGGGTGGAGCCGGCCCGGGCCGGTTCCGGGTGCTCGACAGGGTGGTGTTCCCCGTGCGAGTGGCTGTGCGTGTGCCCGGCGCCCCGGCGGCGGAACTGGCGGTACGTCAGATGGCCGCCGACCGAGATGACCACGAGCCCGGTGGCCACCTGCATCCACGTGGTGACGGTCTGGGTCCCGTAGCCGGCCGCACCGGTCAGCCCCACCCAGGCAGTGGCCAGCACCAGTACGGAAAGGGTGTGCATGACCGCGACGATCACGCCGAGGCGCAAGGCGTCCCTGTTGCGTCCCCGAACCCCCACCAGGTAGGCGGCCGTCACGGTCTTGCCGTGGCCGGGGGCGACCGCGTGCAGCGCTCCGACTCCCAGCGCCACGATCAGGGCGACCCAGAAGACGCCTCTGCTGTCGAAGAGGGCGATCAGGTGTCTCTCGTATCCGCTCACGCCGTTCATGTCGTGGCCTTCCTTGTGCGCCGCGGGCGGCGCAGTAGTGCGAACAGTCCTCCGGCGGCCAGCACCGCGGCGATGCCGCTGGTGGCGAGCGCGGTCGCGGGTGCGCCGCCGGTCGCGTCGCCCGTTGCGAAGTCCAGGCGCTGGGTGGTGTGGTCGGAGGTGACGAGGGTCCGGGCGGGGGTGGCGTGGGCGGCGCTGAGCATGGTCCGGTAGGCCGCGTTGAGGTCGGTCAGCGCGGTGAGCCGTACGTCCACGTCGTCGACGGGTCGGGGGCAGGCGAACGTGAAGTCCACCCCGTTGTCGAGCAGGTGCTGCGGCACCACGAGCGCGCCGCGGCAGGGTGCGCCGCGCTGGCTCACCCCGATGCGGTCCAGCAGGTAGGAGTGCAGCTTCCGCGACCGTTGAAGCTTCTGCTCCCCGGTCAGGGTGGCGAAGTCCTCGTCGCCGGTGGGGTTATCGAACGCGCCGAGCGCCTCGCCGAGCAGGACCCAGTCGTCGGCGCTGGCCTTCCAGACCAGTTGGACCTGTGCACCCTCGGCGCTGATCCGGGCCGTGGGCGGAGGGCCGAAGGGGTGGGCGGCCGCCGGAGTCGCCGGTCCGGCGAGGGCCAGTACGACGGCGGCACAGGCCGTAAGGACTGCGGCGAGGGCCCGGCGCGGGACGGGGCTGACCGTTCTCGCCCGTCCGCCGGAGAGCCGCGCCGCGGTGCGTGCCGAGGTACGCGCCGCGCTGCGCCGTACTGCCGGATCGTCGCGGGTGGGTGCGGCGGCCCACCGGCCGCTGACATGGATCACTTCGAACCCCTATGGATGAGTCTCCCGTCATAGAGGGAGGAAGGCCCTCTGGATTCAGCCCTACCAATTCGAACGAAAGTGACTCACCGCCTTACCCGGGCATGAACTTCACACTGCCTGCGCGTGGGCGGTGAATGTCCCGGGGCTCCCGTTGCCCAGGTGAAGCCGGCGACGAAGCCGCCGTGCGCGGGGCCGGGGATGTCCGTACGCGCTTCCGGACCTGCCGTACGACTACTGCGCGCTCGCTCCGGAACGGCGGCAACGGCGGCTCCGGGCCGCCCAGGACGAAGGGCGTGTGGATCACCCTGTGGGCACACCGTAGGGTCGGTGTCATGGCGAGCGGCGGTCAAGGGGCAACGCCGCGCTTGCCGGGCGCCGGGTGATCGTGCGGATTGCCGCTGATCCGGGGGCGCTGCGCGAGATGGAGCGGGCCGTGCGGGCGGCCCGGTGGCCGACCGAGGAGACCATCCCGGCGAACCGCCTCCTCACGGGAATCGGGCGGCAGCCCTCGTCGCGGGCGGGCGGGTCGTGACGTTCTGGGAGAGCGTCCAGGACGCGGAGGAGTACGCGACACTCCCGGAGTTGGCGGACCTGCCGAAGCGATTGCACTGGTGGGAGGAGCCGGAGTCGCTGGGGTGCCGTACTCCGATCCGGTGGCCAAGATGCGGGCATCCCTGCACGGCCTTGGAGTTGGGGTGAGGTCGGAGAACGCGGCGTTTCCGGCGGACCGTGCCGCCGCCTTGGAGCAAGGAGTACAGCCGCCTCGACTTCGTGCTTCCGTTCGGCCTGATCCACGGCGACGCGAACCTCGGCAATGTCCTGCGGGACCGCGCCGGCCGCGCTGTGCTGATGGACCCGCGGCTCCGGCGCCGTGCGCACCCGAAGTGGCCGGTCCTGCCTGAGAGCGTGCCGGGATCGTCCTGGCGCCGTGCCCGCCCACCCGCCAGGACTCGCTCATCCCGGACAACGGCCCCGACCGCAAGTGGGGTCAGGGGTTCCGTGAATTCCTGGCGAACTTCTGGCGGCTGATCCGGCAGGTATCTCAAAGTCGAACAATTAATGCCCAATCCGAGCCGACAGTTGGTGTGATTGCACGCTTCTGATGAGCTATCACACCCTCTGAGTGATCTTCACGGGCACGAGCGAGGTGCGGCGGGGCTCATGACATGACGGGGCGTCGTGTAAGCGCTGTATAAACCCTGCTCGTCGGCCGAGGTGTGCCTGTCTTTCGGCGGCGCGAGCGGAGGGGTTGCGCGTGATAGCGAGTTGGGGAGGGGCGTCGGGCCTGCCGGGTGCGCCGCGGGCACGGCGGCTGCGCCGGATAGCCGGGGTCGTGGTGCTGGCGCTCGCGCTGGAGACCGTGACGGTGGCCGGGGATTCGGGGCTGGGCTTCGCCGCTCGGGCTCAGGGCGCTGCTGTCGCGCCCGCGTCGGATCCGGCTCCTGGAGCGGCGTCGGGGCCGGCCGAGGCTGCTGATGTGGCGTCGGCGATGCTGGCGGCCCGGCTTCAGGGGCGCCGGGTCGAGGCGTTGTCGGAGCGGACCGCCGACTCGACCACCTACGTGAACGCCGACGGGACGCTGACGACGGAGGCTTTCGCCGGACCGGTCCGCGTCCAGTTGGACGACGGCGTGTGGCGGGATGTCGATACCACGCTTACGGACTCCGGTGATGACCTGCAGCCCGTGGCGACGGTTGCGGATGTGGCGTTCTCCAACGGCGGGGACCGGCGCCTGGCCGCGGTGGAGCACGGTGGCCGCATGTTCGGGATGGACTGGCCGACGGCGCTGCCCGAGCCGGTGGTGGACGGCAGCACGGCTGCCTACGCCTTGGGCGGCGGCGCGACGCTGAATGTGACGGCTCTGCCGCAGGGCTTCGAGCAGACGATCGTGCTGGACAGGGCTCCGGCGAGCCCGCCGTCCTACCGGATTCCGATGCGGCTCGAGGGCTTGGAGCTGTCGAAGGGCGCCGCTGGGCATCTGCTGCTGAAGGACCCGAAGGGGACGCTGGTGGCGGAGGCCGCGGCCCCGCATCTGTGGGACTCCTCCCTCAACCCCGCCTCGGGCGAGTCCGCCCATCAAGGCGAGGTCACCACCTCGATCGAGCGGGCCGCCGACGGCGGCACGACCCTGGTCCTCACACCGGCCCCGGAGTTCTTCGCCCAGGACCTGACCTACCCGGTGACGGTGGATCCGACTTCCACTCTGGCGGTGACCACCGACACCTGGGTGCAGAAGCCGGACTACCCGGACTCGCAGCAGGGTTCGCAGGAGCTGAAGTCGGGCAGCTACGACGGCGGTTCGCACGTGGCGGAGTCGTACCTGAAGTTCGACGTGGCCAAGTTCAAGGGCACCCACGTCCTCAAGGCGACGATGTCGCTGTACTCGTACTATTCCTCCTCCTGTTCCACCTCGGGTGCGACCACCGACGCCAGCCGGATCACGTCCAGTTGGGATTCCGCCAAGATCACATGGGGCAGCCGGCCCAGCGTCACGGCCGTCAACTCCTCCACCAATACCGGCCGCTGGGGATACAACGACTCCTGCCCGCCGAACTGGTCCAACTGGGGCATGGCCAAGCTGGTCCAGGACTGGGCGGACGGCGCGACCAACTACGGTCTGCGGGTCGCCAGTTCCAATGAGAAGGACGTCACCGCCTGGCGGCGATTCCGCTCGGCGAACTACACCACCAGCGGCTACGCGCCGAAGCTGGTGGTGGACTACAACTCCAGGCCGGGTACGCCGACGCCGCTGGGTCCGCTGGACGGGGCGTTCACGAACGCGGTCAAGCCGACGTTCAGCGCCAAGTCGGTGGACCCGGACGGCAACACCGTCCAGTTGACCTTCGAGGTCTGGAAGTCCAACGGCACGTCCGCGCTTGCGTCCGGGACGTCGCCGTTCGTGGCCTCGGGTGCGACCGCCTCCTGGGCGGCGACGACGGCCCTGGCCGAGGGCGCCTACAAGTGGCGTGCGCGGGCGTCGGACGGCACGGACTCCTCCGATGCATGGTCGGCGTGGCAGAACTTCACGGTCGACACGACCCGGCCGGGTGCGCCGTTCGTGACGTCCGCGGACTATCCGGCGGACGGGGTGTGGCACGGGGGCGCCGGCCAGGCGGGCCGGTTCTCCTTCACCCCGGCATCCGGCACCACGGACCTGGGAGGGTTCGTGTACTCGCTGGACGGGGCCGCTCCGGTGACCGTGGCGGCCACCGGCGCCACCACGGTGTCGATCACGCCTTCGGCTGACGGCCACCGCACGCTGAGCGTGCAGGCGAAGGACAAGGCCGGCAACGTCTCGGCCGCGACCGTGTACGCGTTCCAGGTGGGCCGGGCCGCGCTGGTCTCGCCGCAGGAGGGCGCGTCGAGCGCCCGCCGGGTCAAGCTCCAGGTGGACGCGCAGCCGCAGTACACGCGGGTGGCGTTCGAGTACCGGCGTGGCCAGGGCGCGAGTGAGTACAAGATTCCGCCGGCGCATCTGGCGAAGGCCGACAACACCGCGGTGACCGATGCCAAGGCGCGGCTGTCGGATCTGGGCACGTTTGCGAACTGGTCGGTGTTGGAGACCCTCGGCCAGGTCGGCGGTATCGTGCAGGTCCGCGCGGTCCTGTACACGAACAACGATGCCGACCCGTCGTACGCCACCGGGTGGCGGACGTTCACGGCCGACCCGAACGCCGACGGCGCGGCCGCCGACGAGATGGGTCCGGGTTCGGTCAATCTGCTGACCGGCGACTACTCGGTGGGTGTGTCGGACGCGGACGAGTACGGCCTGTCCAGCAGCCGCACGGCCTCCTCACGGGGGACTGACCGCGGCTGGCAGGAGCAGGGTGAGCGGCTGACCGCCAATCAACAGCAGATCTCCACCGACGCCGGCGGCTTCGCCGACTACTCGGTGACCTCGACCCGCGACACCACCCGCGGGCAGGACGGATCCACCGACTCGCTGAAGGTCGTCCCCGCGGCCACCGGCAGCAACAACAACACCTTCGTGCGGCTGGACAGCAACCCGACCAGCTGCGCGACGACCTACTGCCAGGGCATGAAGCCCGGTCACACCTACCGGGTCAGTGCGTGGGCGTATGTTTCGGCGGCCACCGGCCTGAGCCCGGACGATGCCCGGGGCCTGCGGATCGTGGCGATCACCGGCACGTCGGCTTCGCTGAGCGAGACCCGCTCGCGTGCGGTGCCGTACACCGATGCGTGGGCCGAGCTCACGGTCGACTTCACCGTGCGCGCCGATGCCGAGGTCGCCTATATCCGCCTGTACAACGGGTTCGCGACCGGTTCGGGCAAGGCGGTCTACTTCGACCACCTGTCGCTGCGCGAGCTCGTGGCGCCGTTCGGCAAGGAGTGGGCCGGTGGTGCCGAGGGCGGGCCGACGGACAACGACTGGGTGTCGCTGTCCTTCCCCGGCAAGGACGTCGCGGTGCTGCGGGCCGATGACGACACCATCCTGTCTTTCGCCAAGGCCGGCAACACCTTCACCCCCGAGCCGGGCGCCGAGGGCCTGACGCTGTCGCTGAAGACGGACAAGTCGCCGAACTACTACGCGCTGTCGGACACCGACGGCACGCTCACCACGTTCCGGCAGCAGCCCGGTACGGACCTGTACATGGTGGACACCGTCTCGGGCACGGACGCCGACTCCACCGTCCAGTACACCTACGACGTCACGGACGGGCGGAGCCTGGTCAGGCGGGTGATCGGCCAGGTCGAGGCGGGGGTGGACACCGCCGGGCAGTGCAAGGGCGCGACCCCGGCGCGCGGCTGCGAGGTGCTGGAGTACCTCTACGCCACCGCCACCACCGCCACGAGCGGCTCCCCGGGTGATGTCACCGACCGGGTCAAGGCCGTGCGGGTGTGGTCGTGGGATCCGGACGCGAAGGCGGAGACGGCGGTGGAGGTCGCCTCCTACCGCTACGACACCGCGGGCCGGCTGGTGGAGGTGTGGGATCCGCGCAAGGCGGACTCCTCCGATGCCACCGCCCCGCTGAAGACCGCCTACACCTACGACTCCGCAGGGCGTCTGACGAAGGTCGACTCCGCGGGTGAGCTGCCGTGGTCCTTCGACTACGGCAGGGCCGGGGCCGACCAGGACCCCGGCCGCCTGCTGAGGGTCCGCCGACCGGCCCTGGTGCCCGGCACCAGGGACCAGGTCAGCGGGGAGACCGCGGCCACGGTGGTGTACGAGGTGCCGCTGACCCGTAAGGAGGGCGGCCCGTACGACCTGGACGGCGCCGCCACCCGCACCTGGGCGCAGACCGATACGCCCACCGACGCCACCGCCGTCTTCGACGTCGAGGACGACCCGGGCACCAGCACCGCCACCGCCGCGAAGCCCGGCGCGGACGGCTACCAGCCGGCCACGGTCCACTACCTGAACGCCTCCGGCCAGGAGGTCAACGCCGCCACCTGGTCGCCGACCGGTTCGGGGGACATTTCCACCGCCGAATACGACCAGTTCGGCAACATCGTCCGCACCCTGGACGCGGCGGACCGCCTGCTCGCCCTGGGCGCAGGGCCGGACGCCGCGGCGCACGCGGCGGAGTTGGAGCTGCCGGACGATTCGGCCGCGCGGGCTGCGCTGCTGGACTCCCGCACCCTCTACAGCCGCGACGGCCAGGACGTGCTGGAGGAGTTCGGCCCGTCCTTCCGCGCAGACCTGGCCGAGGCGGTTCCCGGCCAGTCCACCCCGGCCAAGGTCACTGTCGAGGGCGAGAACCTCATCCAGCTCGGCTCGACCGCGCCGATCCGGGTCCAGTCCAACTGCTGCGGCGTCATCTGGTCCAACAACGCCCAGGTCCACATGCAGAACACGAAGGCCGGTGACAACGCGACCTTCCGGGTCAGCGTGCCGGAGGAGGGCGACTACCGGCTGACCTCCACCCTGACCAAGGCCAGCGACTACGGCATCATCCAGCTGTCCCTCGACGGACAGCTCGTGGGCGGGACCTTCGACGGCTACAATCCCGCCGTCGCCACCGCCGCGTTCAACCCCGGCACGCCGGTCAGCCTGCAGCGCGGCGACCACGAACTGACCGTTACCGTGGTCGGCAGGAACCCCGCCGCGGTCTCCCCCGGGGCCGGGGCCGGCATCGATGTCCTGACGCTGACCAAGACCACTCTCAACCCGGCACTCCCGGCTGCCGCGTCGGTCGTCGTCCGCGACCACACCGTCCACGTCTACGACGAGGGCAAGCCCGACGGCGCCGCCTACCATCTGGAGACCACCGCCACCGAGGGCGCCCGCATCGACGGCTACCCGGCCGATGTGGAGGTGCGGGTCACCAAGACCGGCTACGCCACGCCGATCGGTGGTACCTCGGGCTGGGTGCTGCGCACGGCCACATCGGTGACCAGTGACGCGGGTCCCGGTGGGCAGAGTCTGACGGCGACGCTGAAGTACGACAACGCCGGGCGGGTGGTGGAGTCCCGCAGGCCGGGCTCGAACGGTGCGGACACCGGCACGGTCAGGACCGTCTTCTACACCGCCGGCGGCAACAGCGATGACGCCGTGTGCGGCAACCGTCCCGAGTGGGCCGGGAATCCGTGTGTGACGCTGCCCGGCGGCCCGGTCACGGGGGCGGATGCGGCGCGGATGCCGACCACCCTGCCGGTCAAGCGGATCACCCGGTACTCGCGGCACGGTGATGTAGAGGAGACGACCGAGACCAACGCGGGCAAGACCCGCAAGACGGTCACCGTCTTCGACGCGGCCGACCGGGTGGTTTCCACCCAGATCACCTCCGACCAGGGCCAGCCGCTGCCGCAGGTGACCACCGAGTACGACCCGGCCACCGGTAACGCGGTCAAGACCATGGCCGGCGGGAAGACCGTCAGCCGGGTCTTCGACGCCCTGGACCGCCTGCTGTCCTACACCGACTCCGACGGCGGCACCACCACCACCGAGTTCGACACGTACAGCAAGCCGGTCAAGGTCAGCGACAACACCGGCTCCACCACCTACGCCTACGACCGTGCCGTCGAGCCGCGTGGTTTCGTCACCTCGGTCACCGACAGCGTCGCCGGCACCTTCACCACCCGCTACGGGCCCGGCGGCGAGCTCGCCGAGCTGACCTACCCCGGCGGGATCAGGCGGACCGACACCTTCAACGCGGCCGGCGCCACCACAGACCGCACCTACACCCGGGTCAGCGATCAGGCGGTCCTGTTCGGTGAGCACCTGGACCTGACCACCCAGGGCGCCATCGCCTCCGACACCTCCCCCGTCTCCGCGAAGGAGTTCACCTACGACCGGCTCGGCCGCCTCACCAAGGCCCGGCAGACCACGACCGCGGAAGGCTGCGTCACCCGCGGCTACGCCTACGACGAGACCGGCCGCTCGGTCGCCGGGCGGATGAACCGCACCACCAAGACCACGATCCCCGCCGCCGAGGACGGCACCTGCGCCACCACCGCCGACGCGGTCGTGGAGAAGCACTCCTACGACAGCGCCGACCGGCTGCTGGACCCCGGTTACACCTACGACGCGTTCGGCCGCACCACCGTCACCGGCACCGGCTCGGCCAACACCTACTGGGCGAACGACCTGGTCGCCTCCCAGACCGCCGGCGACAACCGCCAGTCCTGGACCCTCGACCCGGTCCACCGCTTCACCGCCTTCACCACCGAGGCCAAGCAGGCCGACGGGACATGGGCGAACGCGACCAGCAAGCTCAACCACTACGGCGACGACTCCGACGAGCCGCGCTGGATCATCGAGGACACCACCCAGGGCACGCTGACCCGCAACGTCACCGGCCCCGACGGCGACCTCGCCGCCACCACCTCCGCCACCGGCGACACCCAGCTCCAGCTCACCGACCTGCACGGCGACGTCGTCATCACCACCGACCCCGACGTCGAAGAACCGAAGGTCCTCACCTTCGACGAGTTCGGCATCCCCACCGCCGACCAGGACACCACCCGGTACGGATGGCTCGGCGGAAAACAGCGCTCCGCCGAAGCCCTCGACGGCGTCATCCTCATGGGCGTCCGCCTCTACAGCCCCGCCCTGGGCCGGTTCCTCCAGACCGATCCCGTCGCCGGCGGCAACGCCAACCCCTACGACTACTGCACCGGCGACCCCGTCAACTGCACCGACCTCGACGGCAACTGGGGCTTCCACTTCAAGAAGGTCTTCGCCCGCGTCGCCAAGGTCGCCGAATACGCCTCCTACATCCCCGGCCCCATCGGCAACGCCGCCTCCGCCGTCTCCGCTATCTCCTACGCCGCCACCGGCAACTGGCGCAAAGCCGCCGAAATGAGCGCCGGCATCGCCCTCGGCGCCGCAGGAAAAACCGCCGTCAAAGCGTTCAAGACCGTCAACACCGTCCGCAAAGCCAGCCGCGTCCAACGCGTAGCATCCCGCGCCAGAACCGCCACCCGGCGCAGCGGCTGCAACTCCTTCGTTCCCGACACGCCCGTCCTCATGGCCGACGGCAGTTACCTGGCCATCGCGGAGATCCAGGTTGGTGACTACGTCGCTGCCACTGATCCCGAAACAGGAGAGACCTACGCCGAACCGGTCCTGGATGTGATCGTCGGTTACGGAGCGAAGGAGCTTGTCGACATTTACATTGCTGCTGGCTCCTCATCTTTGGAGGCAACTGCAAATCACCCCATGTGGGTCGTCGGCAAGGGCTGGGTGAAGGCCGTCAACCTGAAATCAGGTGACGCCCTCGTGTCTCCTGACAGGAGCACACGTAGGGTCACCTCGCTGGTCAATCGTGGAGTACTGCCCGACCAATTGGTCTTCAACCTCAACGTCGGAAATACGCATACGTACACGGTCTCCGGTAGCTCAATCGATGTGATCACGCATAATTCCTCGTGTGGTCATGGGCGATACTACGGTCCTGGAAAGAAATTCACCAAGAGGAGTAAGAAAATCATCCTCACGGAGAACGCCAAAAAATATGGCATCGCCAGGTGTGAGTACTGCGGAGTTCCACTGAAGCCTTCCAAGAAGTCTATGAGGGGCGCGACTAACCCGCCTCGAAATGAATATCAGGCAGACCACATGAAGGTGAAGAGCCAAGGTGGGACCAACTGTCCTGTGTGTAATGGAATGGCGCTCTGTAGGGCATGCAATAGGACGTGGTCTGACCGGCTTAAAACGTGGCTGAGGGGTCGCAGATAAAGGCGGAAACACTCGGGTGTGCGATCGGCGGGATGATCGCACACCCGAGTGCTATACTGCTTTTCCCGAATGTTCGAAGTTTGATGGAAAGAATTGATGAAATTTCCCTGGAGCAAGAAGATCGCCCTGGTGCCGCGCTCCGTTTTCAACGGAGATGAGATCATCTCCGTTATGATGGACTACGACGGCGATTGGGTGTGCTACACGGCCAAGGAGGTGCTGATTGATGAGGTTGCGGTCGTGCATCGCAAGCACCTCGTCGAGTTGGACGAATCCCTGAGGTTGCTTCCTGAAATCCCTCCTGGTCACATTGCTCGAAGGGATCGCCGAGGTGGGGACTGGCATATTGATCCGCCCGAGATGACGCGTGAGGAATGGGAAGCGAGCGGATGACCGGGGAATCACCCCCATGGGCGTCCGATCGGGTTTCGATGCTACTTCCGCACTGCCGGAAGTGCTCGAATCTCCAACGCGATGCGATGCGAGATTGGGCTCGAAAGAGAGACCGAGGATAGGCGGCGCGGGCGCCGACCCACGTGGTGCCCGACGGGTATCTGTCGGACACCACGCCTCACGTACAGTTGGAGGAAAGCGCTTCTGCTCAGGGATGAGGGTTGAGAATCAATGCGCTGGCTGGATACAGACTTCGGACGTTATGTTCTGTGCCCTGCCGCTGCTGTCCGCAACTGGCAGGGCACAGAGGTGGATGCGATAATCTCGCAAGAAATCGCTTCCGTCTTGGTCCCAGGGGTTGGGCATGTGATCTCCCTCGGCGGCGAACCCATGCCCGTGGCTTATTTTCCAGAATCTGGGACAATAGTCAGATGGTATTTTGGAGAAAGCGACGAAGATGTCGTCGAAGCCGTGAGATTGGCATTGCTTAGGGAAGATTGGGTCGCAGGCGCCAAGATCCGAGTTGCTGGCGAGATGACTCTCTTCGACTCGGCGTCAAGAGGGTATGATATTTCTCCGCATGAATGTCTCCAAGTTCATCTGGAGGATGGGGATTACGAGGTTCTGTCAGTCGAAACTGATTACGAAGAAACAACTTCTCTTCGGCTTGACCGACTGGTCCGGGCGCATCTACCCAAATGCTAGTTGATTGGTGGAGGTGGGTCGATGAGCGTTGATATCTGTTTCTGGAAGTGCGGTTCGGGGTCGCCGCAGGAGCTCTACGAGAGCGCTGCTGATGGAGAGATCGGCCAGTTTGAGTCGAGTGTAACGGTAGTCGATTTTCGCGAGTGCTTGATCTCGAGATGGCCTGAGATTGAAGACTCGATGGAGCCTCCGAGTTTCGATCCAGATCTTGAAGAGCAAGAGGACCTTTCTTGTGCCGTCGCGCACCTCCTCCCGAACAAAGAAGGCATACCGGGCAGCAGAGACTGTCTACCGTCGGACATCAAAGGCTGTCCGCCATCGTGTAAAGGCCGCGCTCCCGCCCTGTAACTCTTTCGCGCCGAACATCCCCGTGTTGATGGCGGATGGAACCTATCTGCCCATATCCGCTATTCAAGTCGGTGGCTACGTCACTGCCGTCGATACATCTAACGGACGGTCCGTTCTATCTTCCGGCTGACGATGATGTCGTGTATGTATCGCCCGGCGTTATGGCTGGAAATTTCATCGCCAGTATCTGCCTGGATGAAGACGGTGACTTTCAGGTCTTCGCGGAAGGGGATGACGGAGACAGTGACCCAGCGTTGGTTCACTACGGCCACCTTGCTGCCGGGCAGGCTTCTCTCGCGGAGCTTCCGCGCCTTCCGTTAAACCACTGGGCCATTTGGGAGCCCGAGGTAGAACACTGGCGTGTGGTACCTGATTGAGCGGCTAAGCCACGAATAGGGTTCCGGCAAATATGGGAAGTGTTGCCGATTCCTTTTTCTGAAACTCACGGTCCGCCGACGGAGTCGGGGGGCCGTCACGAAATCAGGTGGACCGCGCCACCGACGCCCTCGCCACCTCCGTCGACCGCGCCGCCCCGTGAGACCAGGCCGTCCGCTCCGGCCGCCTGGCCACCGCCCGCCTCGCCGGCAAGGACCTCGACGGCGCACTCGACGCAGCGAACCACGGGCTCGTACTTCCCGAAGGCAACGTCCAGTCCGTACGAGCCGTCGACCGGCTCAGGAAGTTCGAGGGCTACCTCAAACCCCACTACTCCGAACCGGCCGTCGCCGAATTCCGCGACCGCCTCAGGGCCCTGCCTGCCATGACGGCGTAGATACCGAGCCTTCAGGCGACAGGGTCTGGGCTACCTGCGGCGCAAGAGGCCGCTTGACCGGAGCTGGTTACCGGGTCAGGCGGCCTTCTGTTGAGGGCGGTCAGACGTTGAAGCGGAACGAATGCCGGCTCGACCCGACCCGCGGCGGAGCACCGCACAAGCCTCTGAACAGGAATTTCCTTGTTGGCGAGCGATTGCACGCGACGGTCGCCGTCAGATGTCCTGCGGACTACCTGCGGACCGGCACACGGCAACCACAGAGGCCGGTTCGTCTCTCGGCCCGATGCCACGGAGACACAGCCAGGACAACCCTCGATGGTGATGACAAAGTGGTGGCGAGCTCACTCTCGAGACCGCGACGACACACCGCGGTTCGTGTGGACGCCCTGCCCGGCAAGCCGCCGAGCAGGGCGTCCACCCATGTCAGAGCCGCACGGCGACGCGCCGACGTCTACCCGGGCATGAACTTCACACTGCCTGCGCGGGGGCGGTGAATGTCCCGGGGCTCCCGTTGCTCAGGTGAAGCCGGCGACGAAGCCGCCGTGCGCGGGGCCGGGGGTGTCCGTACGTGCGCGCCCGGCCGATGGGTCACCCCCAGCCGCGGGAAGCGCATGACGAACGGGTCGTCCGTACGGCGGGAACCGTACGGACGACCCGTGTGATCGCTGGACGAGGTCGGGCCTCAGTCGGCCGGCTGTCCTGCGGTGCTCAGCCCGGCCGACCACTTCTCCTCGATGTTGCCGAACTTCCACACCGCCAGCGCGGTGGCCCAGGTGAGGAAGAACAGACCGACGATGACGTAGCCGATGATGTTGAGGTCGAGGCCGCCGACCCAGTCCCAGAAGGCGCCGTGCAGCTCGGCCTTCTCCCCGATGAGGCCGAGGAGTTCGACGGTGCCGATGATCAGGGCGACGGCCACCGACAGGCCGGTGATGGTGAGGTTGTAGTAGACCTTGCGGACGGGCTTGGAGAAGGCCCACTCGTAGGCGAAGTTCATGAACGAGCCGTCGATGGTGTCCAGCAGGCACATCCCGGCGGCGAAGAGGACCGGCAGGCACAGGATCGCGTACCAGGGCAGCCCGGAGGCGGCGCCGGAGCCGGCCAGGACCAGCAGGGCGATCTCGGTGGCGGTGTCGAAGCCCAGGCCGAAGAGCAGGCCGATCGGGTACATCTGCCAGGGGCTGGTGACGGACTTCATCAGCCGACCGAGCAACCGGTTCATGAAGCCGCGGTTGTTGAGCTGCTCCTCCAGCGCGGCCTCGTCGAAGTGGCCCTGGCGCATGCGGCGGAAGACCTTCCAGATCCCGGCCAGGATCAGCAGGTTCACGAAGGCGATGACGTACAGGAACGTGCCCGAGACGGTGGTGCCGATCCAGCCGGTGACGCTGTGGAGCGCGGAGTCGTCGTTCTCCACCGGGTTCGCCAGGGACTTGATGCCGAGCGAGAGCAGGAGCGCCAGGGCGAAGACGATGCTGGAGTGACCGAGCGAGAACCAGAAGCCCACCGACAGCGGGCGCTTGCCCTCGCCCATCAGCTTGCGCGTGGTGTTGTCGATCGCCGCGATGTGGTCGGCGTCGAAGGCGTGCCGCATACCGAGCGTGTACGCGGTGACGCCGATGCCGATGCCGAAGGTCTTGGTGCCGAGGCTGTAGTGCTGCGGGGCGACGATCGCCACCAGCGTGAACCAGCCGATGACATGCAGCGCCACGATGAACGCGGCCATGCCGCCGAGCCGGGTCCACTCGGCTCTGGTCATCGCGCCGGATATTCGGCGCCAGCGAGAACCGTTGGCGGGCCGGGCGGGTGCGGTGGTGGTCATGCGTTCGTCCTTCGTGGTCGTGGCCGGGGCAAGCTAGACGCGCACTCCTACTTATTGCAAGCCAATGGCAATAAGGGGTGTACGTCTCATCCCCGTGCTGTGAACAGGAGGAACGGAACAGTGAAACCGCCCACGACCACTACTCGCGCCGGTCACCGGGAGGCGCTGAAGGAACGTGGCGCGCGCCGCATTGGCGCACGCCTGGCCGACGGCATCGGACCGGCGGTCGCGAAGGCGTTCGTGGGTAACGGTGAACCGAAACGGCGAGGCGAAACTCAGTGGTGCTGGGCCCGAACGAGCTCCGGCCGTGTCCTGCTCATGTACCAACCGTCGACGCGGGGCCCGATGAGGTCGGACGGCCAGCCTGCCAGCTCGACAGCGGCGTCGTAGACGGCGTCACCGAACGTCACGATGGCCTGGCGCGGGTCGGTGGTCTCCCCGAGTTTGTCCCACGGCAGAAGAACCAGACCGGCATCGGCATTCCAGACCGCGCCGTCGACACCCCAGGACCAGCCGTCGAGGCCGTCCGGCTGAGGCCAGATGTAGGCGTACATACCGGCGCTGGGCGCCGTGGCAGCCCCGAAGGAGAACCCCACCGCCACGTACTCCTTGAGCTGGGCGTTCCGCATGAACGTCGGACGATCGGGCGGCGGCGGCTCGGTGGGCTGCCCCCGGTGCCGCGTGGCGGACAGGTCGAAGCCGCCCCACATCACACCGACCCGGGGGCGGTGCCCGAGGAAGGGCGCCTGCCACGTTTCGAGTCCGTCGGCGGCGAGGTTCAACGCCTCCCACATCAGCTGGGCCGCGCCGTGATCCCAGGTGCGTTCGACGCGATCGTCCTCGAAAGTCGGCTCGCAATCCGGAATCTCGCAGATCAGCGAGGTACGCGGCCGGTGTATGCCCAGCTCGGCCGCCGCGTCGCGGAACGCCGTATAGAACGTGGCGACTGATCCCTTTGCCAAGGGCACCATCCGCGAGCCCGTGTCGGCCTCGATGACCACGTCGCCGTCGAGCAGGCGGCAGTGCACCGTGAAGGTCACTCCTCGCTGCCGAAACGTCGGTGTCCTGAGCCCGCGGGGGGTGACGTCGAGGACGACGTTCCCCCAGCCGACTTCGAAGGGCTCGTCGAGGGTGTACTTGCCTGCGACCTGTACCACCCGGTTGACGTATCCGACCATGGACGCCAGGTCCTCGTAGACCAGCGTCGGCCATCCACTGCGACGTTCGCTCACGGAGAGCCTCCCAGTGCGTCGATGGGGTCAGGCAGGCGGGGACGCCACGTCACCGTGGGTCGCAGGGGCTCGGACACCGCGGCGCGATCCCAGAGCCATTTTCGCACGCACGTCACGGCCCCGCCGGGTGGGAATGCCGGGCGGCCACCCGCGCCATACGCTCGGTATATGTCCGATTTCCATCTCCGAAGACGCGTCAGCCGAGGACTTCCCGCCTGAACCGCGTCTCACGAAAGAGGCATCCCTCATGGCACACCAGCAGATCCCGGGTCTGGATCCGACCGCAACGCCCAGCGGGAGCGGGTGCGTGGACTGCTTGGCGGGGGACGGGCCGGGGTGGTGGTTCCACCTGCGGCGCTGCGCCGCCTGCGGGCACATCGGATGCTGCGACTCCTCGCCCGGGCAGCATGGCACGAAACACGCGCGCGAGGCCGGACACCCTCTGCTGACCAGCTTCGAACCGGGCGAGGACTGGTTCTGGAACATCGAGACGAATCAGTACTACGAGGGGCCGGAGCTGGCCCCGCCCACCGCGCACCCGGCCTCGCAGTCCACTCCGGGCCCCCGAGACAAGGTCCCTGGGGACTGGGAGCGGCAGCTCCACTGACCGCGCTCGATCGTCGGACTCCCCGGTCCGGGGAGCCAAATCCGCCGGACCGGGTCCGACGCCAGAAGCGCCGCACCGGACCGTACTTTCCCGAGTGCCCGCCGCGCCACGCGTAGAGCGGGCGACGCGGGCCACCGACGACTCCGGCAACGACGCGCTGGGCGGGTCCTTTTGCTTGTCGTGTGACGGCGGCAGCCTGTCAGTTTTGCGGGGCTTCGAGTTCCAGTTCGTCGGCCCAGGACTCGATCGCGGAACGCAGGCGGGTGACGGCTTCGGCGTCGAGGTCGTACTTCATGTAGTCCTCGTCGTCCCAGCGTCTTGAGGCGCGGAGGGCTTGGGCGAACATGGGGCGGTCGAAGCCCGGGTCTCGTTCCTCGGCCAGGCGTAGGAGGTCGTCGGCCGAGTAACGTCCGCTGGTGAGGGCGGCGTGGACATCGACGTAGTCGCGGGCTTCCGCGCGGGAGTAGAGGGCGGAGACCTTGTTGGCGACGGCGTCGTCGGGGTGTAGGACGGGGCCGATTCCCATCATGACGGGCGGCTCAGCACGCCAGTCGTAGCCCATCTCCACCTTTGTCTGCCGACCGTCTTCATCGGTGACCAGAAGGCGCGCGAAGGAGTCTCCAGATCGCATCACCTCGACCGTCAGTCCGTCGGACGTGTAGGCGTCCCGTACTGCGTTCACCGCAGCGTCGAATCTTTGCGGATCACCCTGATCGGTGAAGAGATCGACGTCGTCGGAGACACGGTCGAGGATGCCGTGGGCCTGTACTGCGTATCCGCCGGCGAGGACAAAGCCGTCCTCGGCCGGTAGCCGCCAGGGCGAGTCGGGTCAGAGGGACGTGGAGGTGGTCCATGCGGATCACACTATGCGGCGGCAGCGGACCTCATCTGGGGGAATCTCTCCTGCCACAGCGATTTCGCGCGTACGGGCAGCCACAGCGAGGGCCACAGGTGCAGCAGCAATCCTGCGTCAAGAAACCGCCGCAGTTCAGAGATGTCCATGGACTCGCGGATCACTGTCTCGTAGAGGCGACGCCGGTCCTTGTCGACAGAGAGGTCGTAGCGGCGTTGCTGGGACCAGTCGAGGCTTGTGGGCAGGTCTACGATCCCGTCGGTCCGCCCGGTCAGTTCGCTGAGCGACTCCGGAACGGTGTACGGGCGGATGTCCGCGTAGCGTGCCCCTACCTGCATACAGGCAGTATGCCCCGCGTGGCCGGGGAGACGCGACTGTGCCGAGGCAGTCCCGGTGGCGTGAGGGTCCCCGCCGCTGTGGCCCGGCTGTCGTCTTTCCGCGCCATGAATACGCCACAGACTGCGGAAAATCACCCTCGGCGAAGCATTCTGCGAACCACGCGCATCTGAAACGACCTGGGTGGCCGTGCGACATGAAAAAAATAAAAGCCCGTCAGACTTGTGTTTCCACAAGTCAACGGGCTTTTCCGGAAGTGCCCCCGGCAGGATTCGAACCTGCGCACACGGCTCCGGAGGCCGTTGCTCTATCCCCTGAGCTACGGGGGCGACGGGAAGAACACTACCAGCTTGGGGAGGGTGGGCCGCACAGGGTTTGGGGTGGGGCGAGGGGTGCCAAGAGGGGGCCACGCCGGGGGTGCTCGGTGCGCGGGCGTCGCTTTCGCCGGCGGCGCCACCACGCGGCGGCAGCCGACGCGGCACCCCCCGGGTGGGCGCTCCCGGATGAGGGCGCGGCACCCCCAAGGTGGGTGGTACGGCGGCGGTGGGGGGAGGGGTGGGTCCCACCATTACCCACCCGCCAGGCAGGGGTGGGTTCAAGCGTTGCTCCCCTGCGGGGCGGGGTGGGTTCACCCGTCGCGGGGAAGAAATGGGCAAAACGCGGACGCATCGCGAGGGGCGCGCCTACGATTTCTGGTGTGGCGGGCGCGTCCGGCCGGGTACTTGTTGTCGATGACAACAAGGTGATCCGGCAACTGATCAGGGTCAACCTTGAGCTGGAGGGCTTCGAGGTCGTGACCGCGGCTGATGGTGCCGAGTGCCTGGAGATCGTGCACAGCGTACGGCCCGATGTCGTCACCCTCGACGTGGCCATGCCCCGGCTCGACGGCGTACGGACCGCCGCGCGGCTGCGGGCCGACGCGCGCACCCGGGAGGTGGGGATCGTGATGGTCACGGCCGGGTCGTTGCCCGAGGGTACGGGCGGGCC
Source organism: Streptomyces sp. NBC_00223 (assembly GCF_036199905.1). Lineage (NCBI taxonomy): Bacteria > Bacillati > Actinomycetota > Actinomycetes > Kitasatosporales > Streptomycetaceae > Streptomyces > Streptomyces sp. NBC_00223. The sequence continues at coordinate 5,929,746 of NZ_CP108109.1, forward strand.
CTGCGGGATCGACGCCTTCGTCGCCAAGCCCTTCGAGCCCGCGCTGCTGGTCGAGACGGTACGTCGGCTGCTCGGCCGCGAGCCCCTGGCGCCGCCCGCCGGGCCCACCGAGCAACCGCCCGAGCAGCCCCGCGGCCAGGCCGCCACCGCCCCCGGGCCGTAGGCCCGCTCCTACCGCATTCCGTCCCCGTCGGTGCCCACGCGACCCGCGCCTTGCATACGCCGCGCCCCTAACCGGTTCGCGCCCGCGCGCCCCCCGCGCCCGCGCGCCTCAGCGCCTGACCTCGGCCCGCTCCCCGCGCGCCCGCGCACACCCCACCCACCCGCGTCCGTCCGCACCCGCGCGCTCGCGCGGGTGAGTCACGCGCGAACCCCTCCGCCGCGCGTCGCCCGGCGCGCGACCCCCGCCGCCCCCGCGACCCGTACGCGCCCCCCGTCCCACCCCGCAAACCCACTGGCCACCCCACCCCCCGCCTCGCCTACCCTTTCCCCGTGACCCCCGCCGAGCTGTCCCGGACCGTCCTTGCGACGGTGCGCCGTGCCGTCGCCGCGGGCGAGTTCGCCGTGGCGGTACCCGAGCGGATCGTCGTACAACGGCCCCCGCGCCCCGGCTGCGGGGACTACGCGACCAACGTGGCCCTCCAGCTCGCCGGGCCGGCCGGGCGGACACCGTACGAGGTCGCGGAGATCCTCGGGCGGCGGCTCAGCCGGGAGCCGGGCATCGCCCAGGTCGAGATCGCGGGCGCCGGCTTCCTCAACATCACGCTCAGCGCGTCGGCGTACGGGGACGTGGTCCGCCAGGTACGCGCCCAGCCGGACGAGTACGGTCACGGCGACGGCCTCGCCGACGAGGCCGTGACCATGACAACCCCGCCCGTCGCCCCCGGCACCGCCCCCGCCGCCCCGAGCACCCCGCCCGCCGCCCCCCCGGGCCAGGACCCGGCACCGGGCCCGACCTCGCCCCCCAGCCGCGCCCCCCTCGTCGCCGACGTCGTCAACCGCCTCCTCCGCGCCACCGGCGCCCGCCCCGGCCCCCCGGAGACCGTCACCGTCGCCGAGCCCGCGCCCGAGCCCGCGCCACCCCCACCACCCGCGCTCCCCCCCCAAACGGCACCACCCCCTCCCGCCCGACGAGACCCACTGGGCCCTGCTCCGCCCCCCGGCCGAGGACACCCCCCGCCTCACCCCCGACCTCCTCGTCCAGCGCGAGTGCAACCCCCTCTTCCGCGTGCGCTACGCCCACTCCCGCACCCGCGCCCTGCTGCGCAACGCCCACGACCTGGGCGTCGAGATCGAGGCGCCGGCCCAGGACCCGTACCGCCACCCCGCCGAGACCGAACTCCTCGGCCTGCTCGCCGACTACCCCCGCGTCATCGAGACCGCCGCCCGCCGCCGCGCCCCCGACCGGGTCGCCCGGCATCTGGAACGGCTGGCCGACGCGTTCTTCCGGTTCCACGACGAGTGCGACCCGCTGCCCAAGGGGGACGAGAAACCCTCGGCCGTCCACGCCGCCCGTATCCGCCTCGCCGACGCGACGGGCATCGTGCTCGCCGACGGCCTGCGCATGCTCGGCATCAGCGCCCCCGACCACATGTGACCGCACCCACCCGCCCGCGCCCACCCGCCCGCGCAAACGCCGCCGCGCCGGCCCGGCGCCCCCGCCCGCAAGTGAACCCGCAAGTGACCCAAGAGAGACCCACGTGAGCCGTTCCGCACACCCCGCAGGCCCCCGCCACGCCGACGTCCTGCCCGAAGGGCACTACGCGGGCCCGCCCGCCGACCTCAACGCCCTCGAACCGCGCGTCTGGTCCCGTACCGTCACCCGCAACGCCGACGGCGCCGTCGAGGTCGGCGGCCTCGACGTCCGCGCGCTCGCCGAGGAGTACGGGACGCCCGCCTTCTTCCTCGACGAGGCCGACTTCCGGGCCCGCTGCCGCGCCTGGAAGGCCGCCTTCGGCCAGGACGCGGACGTCTTCTACGCGGGGAAGGCGTTCCTGTCCCGCGCGGTCGTGCGCTGGCTGCACGAGGAGGGCCTCAACCTCGACGTGTGCTCGGGCACCGAGCTGGCCGTGGCGCTCGACGCGGGCATGCCCGCCGACCGGATCGCGATGCACGGCAACAACAAGACCGTCGCGGAGCTGGAGCGCGCGGTGACCGCGGGCGTCGGCCGGATCGTGCTCGACTCGTTCCAGGAGATCGTCCGGGTCGCCGCCATCGCGCAGCGCCACGGTGTGCGGCAGCGGGTGCAGATCCGGGTGACGGTCGGCGTCGAGGCGCACACCCACGAGTTCATCGCGACCGCGCACGAGGACCAGAAGTTCGGCATCCAGCTCGCCGACGGGCAGGCCGCGGAGGCGGTCCGCCGGGTGCTGGGGCTCGACAGCCTCGAACTCGTCGGCATCCACAGCCACATCGGCTCGCAGATCTTCGACATGGCGGGCTTCGAGGTCGCCGCCCGCCGGGTGGTCTCGCTGCTGGCCGACGTCCGTGACGAACACGGCCTCGAACTGCCCGAGATCGACCTCGGCGGCGGCCTCGGCATCGCCTACACCCCCGACGACGACCCGCGCGAGCCCCAGGAGATCGCCAAGGCGCTCGGCGACATCGTCACCCGTGAGTGCGAGGCGGCCCGGCTGGGCGTGCCGCGGCTGTCGGTCGAGCCCGGCCGCGCGATCGTCGGCCCGACCGCCTTCACGCTGTACGAGGTCGGCACGGTCAAGCCGCTCGACGGTCTGCGCACGTATGTGAGCGTCGACGGCGGCATGTCCGACAACATCCGTACCGCGCTCTACGACGCCGAGTACAGCGTCACGCTCGCCTCCCGCAGGAGCGACGCCGAGCCGATGCTCAGCCGGGTGGTCGGCAAGCACTGCGAGAGCGGGGACATCGTGGTCAAGGACGCGTTCCTGCCCGCCGACCTGGCCCCCGGCGACCTGCTCGCGGTGCCCGCCACCGGCGCGTACTGCCGTGCCATGGCGAGCAACTACAACCACGCGCTGCGTCCGCCGGTGGTATCGGTCGCCGACAGTCAGGCTCGGGTGATCGTCCGCCGCGAGACGGAAGAAGATCTTCTGCGACTGGACGTCGGCTGACACGAAACAGCGCGGAATCAGCGGGCGGACGGCAAATCCCACCGTCCGCCCGGCCGGTCTCGCAATCCGGACAGGGCGTGGCTTCTCCCGTCCGGTGCGTGAGACTGGTTGTCTCCACGAGGTGCGCGAGGCCGCCGCAGGAACCGCGCGATCCGGAGGGAACCGCGGGGGAGCGCCCGGCAGCGCGCCGATCGCACGACAAGAGCCGCACGACAAGACCGCACGACAAGAGCCGTACGACACAAGCTGTACGGGCTGCACGAGAGACGAGGTCGGATGATGCGTACGCGTCCGCTGAAAGTGGCGCTGCTGGGGTGCGGTGTGGTCGGCTCCGAGGTCACGCGCATCATCACGACGCAGGCGGACGACCTCGCCGCGCGCATCGGCGCCCCGGTCGAACTGGTCGGGATCGCGGTCCGCCGCCCCAACCGGGTGCGCGAGGGCGTCCCCGCCGAGCTGCTCACCACGGACGCGACCGCCCTGGTCAAACGCGGCGACCTCGATGTCGTCATCGAGGTCATCGGCGGTATCGAGCCGGTCCGCACTCTGATCACCACCGCCTTCGAGCACGGCGCCTCGGTCGTCTCCGCGAACAAGGCGCTGCTGGCCGCCGACGGAGCCAATCTGCACGCCCGGGCCGTCGAGCACGGGGTCGACCTCTACTACGAGGCCGCCGTCGCCGGCGCGATCCCGCTGATCAGGCCGCTGCGCGAGTCGCTGGCCGGCGACAAGGTCAACCGGGTGCTTGGCATCGTGAACGGCACCACGAACTTCATCCTCGACAAGATGGACTCCACCGGCGCCGGCTACAGCGAGGCGCTGGACGAGGCCACCGCCCTCGGTTACGCCGAGGCCGACCCGACCGCCGACGTGGAGGGCTTCGACGCCGCCGCGAAGGCCGCGATCCTGGCCGGGATCGCCTTCCACACCCGGGTCACCATCGACGACGTGCACCGCGAGGGCCTCACCGAGGTCACCGCCGCGGACATCGCCTCCGCGCGGAAGATGGGCTGTACGGTCAAGATGCTCGCCATCTGCGAGCGCAGCGCCGACGGCCGCTCGGTGACGGCCCGGGTGCACCCCGCGATGATCCCGCTCAGCCACCCGCTGGCCTCCGTGCGCGAGGCGTACAACGCCGTCTTCGTCGAGGCGGAGGCAGCCGGGCGGCTGATGTTCTACGGTCCCGGCGCGGGCGGCGCACCCACCGCCTCCGCCGTTCTCGGCGACCTGGTGGCCGCCTGCCGCAACAAACTGGCGGAGACCACCGGAGCCGGCGAGTCCGCGTACACGCAACTGCCGGTGAGCCCGATGGGCGATGTGGTCACCCGTTACCACATCAGCCTCGATGTGGCGGACAAACCGGGCGTCCTGGCACAGGTCGCCACGGTGTTCGCCGAGCACGACGTGTCGATCGACACGGTGCGGCAGACGGGCAAGGGCGGCGAGGCCTCGCTCGTCGTCGTCACCCACCGCGCGCCGGACGCCGCCCTCTCGGCGACCGTGTCCAGCCTGCGGAAACTCGACACCGTACGAGGCGTCGCCAGCATCATGCGTGTGGAAGGGGAGTAGGACCCGCTATGACCATGAACAACGGAACGATCGACCAGTCCCGAATGTCCGGCACCCACCAGTGGCGCGGCATCATCGAGGAGTACCGCGGCCGGCTGCCGGTCACCGCGGACACCCCGGTGGTCTCGCTGCTGGAGGGTGGCACCCCGCTGGTCCCGGCCCAGCTGCTGTCCGAGCGGACCGGCTGCGATGTGTACCTCAAGGTCGAAGGGGCCAACCCGACCGGCTCCTTCAAGGACCGCGGGATGACCATGGCCATCTCCCGGGCCAAGGAGGAGGGCGCCCAGGCCGTCATCTGCGCCTCCACCGGCAACACCTCGGCCTCGGCCGCGGCCTACGCGGTGCGCGCGGGCATGGTCTGCGCGGTGCTCGTGCCGCAGGGCAAGATCGCGCTCGGCAAGATGGGCCAGGCGCTCGTCCACGGCAGCCGCATCCTCCAGGTCGACGGCAACTTCGACGACTGCCTCGACCTCGCCCGCGCGCTGAGCGAGAAGTACCCGGTGGCGCTGGTCAATTCGGTCAACCCGGTACGGATCGAGGGCCAGAAGACGGCCGCGTTCGAGATCGTGGACGCGCTCGGCGACGCCCCCGACATCCATGTCCTGCCGGTCGGCAACGCGGGCAACATCACCGCGTACTGGAAGGGCTACCGGGAGTACGCCGCCGACGGCGTGTCCGGGCGGCTGCCGCGGATGTGGGGCTTCCAGGCGGCCGGTTCCGCGCCGATCGTCAACGGCGCGCCGGTACGGCAGCCGCAGACGATCGCCACCGCGATCCGGATCGGCAACCCCGCGTCGTGGCAGTTCGCGGAGGAGGCGCGGGACGAGTCCGGCGGGCTCATCGAGGCCGTGACGGACCGCCAGATCCTGTCCGCCTACCGGCTGCTGGCCGCACGCGAGGGCGTCTTCGTCGAGCCCGCCTCGGCGGCTTCGGTGGCCGGGCTGATCAAGCTGGCGGAGGAGGGCCGGGTCGACCCCGGCCAGCGGATCGTCTGCACGGTGACCGGCAACGGGCTCAAGGACCCCGACTGGGCCGTCGCCGGCGCCCCCCAGCCCACCACGGTCCCGGTCGACGCGGACGCCGCCGCGACGCACCTCGGCCTGGCGTAATCCAGCCGGTCGGGACATCCCAGCCCGTCCCGTCAGGAAGACCCGGCCGGGCACAACCGAGCCTGTCCGGCCTTTGAGGACAACCACGCCCGGCGGGGCACAAAATCAGGCCCCGCCGGCGTCTCAGGCGAAGACATGAGCCGAGTGGGGCGCACGCGCCGTGGGCGACACGCATCACGCGCGGTCCGTGCGCCCTATGTCGCGGGAGAACCTTCCTTCGATAGTCTGACCTCAGCGGCGCGCCCTCGCGCCCGATCCGGTGGTCGCCATTGGCACCGCCTTCCCCCGCCCGCCCCGCCGCCCGGCAACGGAGCCGCCTGGCTGCCCGCAGGGCAACCCGCACAAGGAGAATCGTCGAACGATGGCCGGTCCCGCGTTCCGCGCTGCCGCTGTACGAGTGCGCGTCCCCGCGACCAGCGCCAATCTGGGCCCCGGCTTCGACGCCTTCGGCCTGGCCTTGGGGCTGTACGACGACGTGGTGGTCCGCGTCGCCGACTCCGGTCTGCACGTCGACATCGCGGGCGAGGGCGCGGACAGTCTCGACCGGGACGAGAAACACCTGGTCGTACGGTCGCTGCGGACCGCGTTCGACCTGCTCGGCGGCCAGCCGAGGGGCCTTGAGGTGGTGTGCGCCAACCGTATTCCGCACGGCCGCGGCCTCGGCTCCTCCTCGGCCGCCATATGCGCGGGCATCATCGCCGCCCGCGCGGTGACCATAGGCGGCCCCGGTGTCCTCGGCGACACCGCGCTGCTGGAGCTGGCCACCGAGATAGAGGGCCATCCCGACAATGTCGCCGCCTGTCTGCTCGGCGGGTTCACCCTCGCCTGGACCGAGGGCGGCTCGGCCCGCGCGATCCGGATGGACCCCGCCCCCTCGCTGGTGCCGGTGGTCTTCGTGCCGGCCACCCCGGTGCTCACCGCCACCGCCCGGGGCCTGCTGCCGCGTACCGTCCCCCATGTGGACGCCGCGGCCAACGCGGGCCGGGCCGCGCTGCTCATGGAGGCGCTCACCAGGCGTCCCGAGCTGCTGCTGACCGCCACCGAGGACCGGCTGCACCAGGAGTACCGGGCGCCCGCCATGCCCGAGACGCTGGCGCTGGTCAACCGTCTGCGCGCGGAAGGCGTCCCTGCTGTCGTATCGGGTGCCGGTCCGACCGTGCTGGCCCTGACCGACGAGGGCGCGGCCGACAAGGTCTCCCGGATCGCGGGCGAGGGATGGGCGGCGACCCGCCTGGAACTCGACGTGGCCGGGGCGAGTGTGCTGCCCCTCGCAGGCGGGCAGTGACACGATTGCCGGTCGAAGAGAGGGGGAATATTCGTTGGGTCCGGTAGTGTTAACCTCAAGCCAGCATTCGCCGCCCAATGGGCGCGATGAGCTGTGTCCCCGCCGTGGGACCGCGTTTCTTCCGGGAGCCTCCCACACCGCATAGGCCGCCTGCCTGAGGAGTCAGACAGCCTGCCCGCGCAGTGTCGAGCACGCTCCGGAGTCGGTACGAGTTCTCTCCCGTGCCGAGTGCACGTATGTATTTCTGCCGCCATCAGGCGGACCACCGCCCCGGATCTGAACAGCGAAGACGCCAGATCCGGACAGCACGACCGGTCGCCGAGCCAGACAGGCCGACGTCCGCTCCAGGGAAGGACCCTTCGTGAGCGACACCACCGATCTTCTGGGCGTGCGTACGGACGCCCCGGACGCTTCCGCCGCGCCTGCTACCGGTGCTGCCACGGCCAGTGCCTCACGGCGACGCCGGTCCGGGACCGGTCTGGACGGTATGGTCCTGGCCGAACTGCAGCAACTCGCCTCCGGTCTCGGTATCAAGGGCACCGCGCGGATGCGCAAGAGCCAGCTGATCGAGACCATCAAGGAGCGCCAGGCCGGCGGCCCGGCCGCGGCCCCGCAGGCGAGTACGGACGCCCCTCCGGCCGAGAAGCCGAAGCGCCGGGCCACTTCGCGGACCCGCCTCGACCAGGCCGCCGCCGAGCCGGCCGCGGCCGCCCCCGCGGCGAAGGCCACCAAGACCGCGCCGCAGGAGTCGAAGCAGATCGAGATTCCCGGCCAGCCGGCCGGTGAGCAGCCCAAGTCGACCGCCAAGGCGGCGAAGGCGGAGACCGCCGTCAAGACGGAGGCCGCGCCGAAGACCGAGCGCGCCGCCGAGACGGCCGCCGACACCGCCGAGGGCCGCGACGCCAAGGGCGAGGCCGGCAAGGGCGGCGACGACCGCCAGGACCGTCAGCGCGGCCAGCGCGGGGACCGCCGTGAGCGCCAGCGTGATCGCCGCAACCGCGGCGAGGAGGGCGGCGCCGAGGGCGGCCGTCCCGGCCGGGACCGCGACCGCGGCGACCGCCAGCAGCCCCCGCCGCAGCAGCAGAGCCAGGGCGGCAGCGGCCAGAGCCAGCAGGGCGGCCCGCAGGACGACGACGAGTTCGGCGACGGCCGCGGCCGGCGCCGCGGGCGCTACCGCGACCGCCGGGGCCGCGGCAACCGCCGCGAGGAGTTCGGGGGCGGCGGCGAGCCGCAGGTCTCCGACGACGACGTGCTGATCCCCGTCGCCGGCATCCTCGACATCCTCGACAACTACGCGTTCATCCGGACCTCCGGCTACCTGCCGGGCCCCAACGACGTGTACGTCTCGCTCGCCCAGGTCCGCAAGAACGGCCTGCGCAAGGGAGACCACGTCACCGGCGCCGTACGGCAGCCCAAGGACGGCGAGCGCCGTGAGAAGTTCAACGCGCTGGTCCGGCTGGACTCCGCCAACGGCATGGGCCCCGACTCGGGCCGCGGCCGTCCGGAGTTCAACAAGCTGACGCCGCTCTACCCGCAGGACCGGCTCCGGCTGGAGACCGACCCGGGTGTGCTGACCACGCGGATCATCGACCTGGTGGCCCCGATCGGCAAGGGGCAGCGCGGTCTGATCGTCTCGCCGCCGAAGGCCGGCAAGACGATGATCATGCAGTCGATCGCCAACGCGATCACCACCAACAACCCCGAGTGCCACCTGATGGTCGTCCTGGTCGACGAGCGTCCGGAAGAGGTCACCGACATGCAGCGGTCGGTGAAGGGCGAGGTCATCTCCTCGACCTTCGACCGTCCCGCCGAGGACCACACCACCGTCGCCGAGCTGGCCATCGAGCGGGCCAAGCGGCTGGTGGAGCTGGGCCACGACGTGGTGGTGCTGCTGGACTCCATCACCCGCCTGGGCCGCGCGTACAACCTCGCCGCGCCCGCCTCCGGCCGCATCCTGTCCGGTGGTGTCGACTCGACCGCGCTCTACCCGCCGAAGCGGTTCTTCGGCGCGGCGCGCAACATCGAGGACGGCGGCTCGCTGACCATCCTGGCCACCGCGCTGGTCGAGACCGGCTCGCGGATGGACGAGGTGATCTTCGAGGAGTTCAAGGGCACCGGCAACATGGAGCTCAAGCTCGACCGCAAGCTCGCCGACAAGCGGATCTTCCCCGCGGTGGACGTCGACCCGTCCGGTACCCGTAAGGAAGAGATCCTGCTCGACCGCGACGAGCTCGCGATCGTCTGGAAGCTCCGCCGGGTGCTGCACGCGCTGGACTCCCAGCAGGCGATCGAGCTGCTGCTCGACAAGATGAAGCAGACCAAGTCGAACGCCGAGTTCCTGATGCAGATCGCGAAGACGACCCCGGGCCAGAACAACGACTGACCCGTACCGTCTCCGCCGGCTGACCGCCCGCGCCCTCCTGACCAGGGAGGACGCGGGCGGTCCGCGTATACGCCCGTCCCCCGGATGGCGCAGCCGGGGCGACGGGCGGACGATGAAAAGTCCGATGCGGAGCGATCGGCCGGCGCGGATCGGAAACGCCGGGACCGCGCGTGAGAACAGGAGCCGTGGGTACCCGCAGGAACGACCCTGAAGGACCACAGAACCGAGGACCGCCATGCGGGACGACCAGCCGCCGGACCCCGGGGGGAAAGGGCCCACGACGCCCGGCCCCGACGGGGCCGCGCCCGGCGGGTCACCCTGGACCGGCGCGAGCGCGCTGGGGGCCCGCAGGGGCCGCAGGAGGCGCCGCGGGCTGCGGGCCACCGCCTGGACGGCCGCCGCGGTGGTGCTGCTGGGCGCCGGGGGAGCGGGCTATGTGTACTACCGGCTCAACGACAACATCCGCAGCGTCGACATCAACGGCGCCCTCGGCCGCAACCGGCCCGCCCCGCTCGGCAACGGCGCGATGGACATCCTGGTGCTCGGCTCGGACTCCCGCTCCGGTGTGAACGCCGAGTACGGCCGCTCCTCCGGCGCACGCTCCGACACCGCGATGATCGTGCACCTCAACAAGGGCCACCGCGCCGCCACCGTGGTCAGCATCCCCCGCGACACCCTGGTCGGCCGCCCGGAGTGCGCCAAGCCCCACGGCGGCGCCGTACCGCCCGAGCAGGACGTCATGTTCAACTCGGCGTACGAGGTCGGCGGCCCGGCCTGCGCGGTCAAGACCGTGGAGCACATGAGCGGGCTGCGGATGGACCACTACATCGAGGTCGACTTCACCGGCTTCAAGCACCTGATCGACGCCCTGAACGGGGTGCCGCTGACCACCACGCAGGCCATACACGACACCAAGAGCCATCTGACCCTGGCGGCCGGCACCCACACCCTGGACGGCGAGCAGGCCCTCGGTCTGGTCCGCACCCGGCACGGTGTCGCGGACGGCAGCGACCTGGGCCGGATCCAGCTCCAGCAGGCGTTCATGAAGGCGCTGATGGACCGGGTGGGCGGGCTCGGGGTGCTGACCAGCCCCACCAAGCTCTTCTCGGTCGCCGACATCGCCACCAGCGCCGTCACCACCGACACCGGTCTCGGCTCGGTCAACAAGCTGATGGGCCTGGCCCAGAGCGTGCAGCACCTGGAAGCCGGTCATGTGCGCATGGTGACGCTGCCCGTGCGGTACTCGGCCACCAACCCGAACCGGGTGCTGCCGATCGACAGCCGGGCGGCGATGGTGTGGGCCGCGCTCAGGGCCGACAAGCCGGTGCCGGCCGCCGCGACCAAGGGCACGGCCGGTGACGAGCTCAAGGCCGGGAAGGTCGTCAAGGGCCCGGTGGCCCCGTCCCCTTCCACCCGTTCCCCCCGCCCGAAACACCGCTGACCTGGGAGAACGGCCGGGGGAATTATCCCGCCCGCCCCCTGGTTTTGGGAGATGCGACCAGTCCTGGCAGACTGGACCGCTGGCCCCGGTTCACGTGACGCAAACCCGTGGCACGACCCGGCGCCCTCCCGATCCTAGGAGCATCCTTGAAGCGCGAGATTCACCCCGAGTACGTCGAGACCCAGGTCACCTGCACCTGTGGCGCCTCGTTCACCACCCGCAGCACCGAGAGCAGCGGCCAGATCCGCGCCGACGTGTGCTCCGAGTGCCACCCGTTCTACACGGGCAAGCAGAAGATCCTCGACACCGGCGGCCGCGTCGCCCGCTTCGAGGCCCGCTTCGGCAAGGGCAAGGCCGTCGGGGCCGGCAAGAAGTAGCGACCCGAAAGCGCCGGTCTCCGGTCGCCCCCTCCAGGGCGACCGGACCGGCGCTTTGTCGTCCCGTGCCGCACCGGCCCGGCAGCCCGTACTTCTTCCACCCAGGGATTCTTCATGTTCGAGGCGGTCGAGGAACTGATCGGCGAACACGCCGACCTCGAAAAGCAGCTTGCCGACCCCGCGGTGCACGCGGACCAGGCCAACGCGCGCAGGCTCAACAAGCGTTACGCGGAGCTGACCCCCATCATCGCCACCTACCGCTCCTGGCGGCAGACCGGCGACGACATCGGCACCGCCCGCGAACTCGGCGTCGACGACCCGGAGTTCGCCGCCGAGGTCAAGGAGCTGGAGAAGCAGCGCGAGGAGATCACCGAGCGGCTGCGGCTGCTGCTGGTGCCACGCGACCCCAGCGACGACAAGGACGTGATCCTTGAGGTCAAGGCGGGCGAGGGCGGCGAGGAGTCCGCGCTGTTCGCCGGCGACCTGCTGCGGATGTATCTGCGCTACGCCGAGCGGGTCGGCTGGAAGACCGAGATCCTCGACGCCAACGAGTCCGACCTCGGCGGCTACAAGGACGTCCAGGTCGCCGTGAAGGCCCGCGCCAGCCATGAGCCCGGACAGGGCGTCTGGGCCCGGCTGAAGTACGAGGGCGGCGTCCACCGCGTGCAGCGGGTGCCCGCCACCGAGTCGCAGGGCCGTATCCACACCTCCGCGGCGGGCGTGCTGGTCACCCCCGAGGCCGAGGAGGTCGAGGTCGAGATCGGCCCCAACGACCTGCGGATCGACGTCTACCGCTCCTCCGGTCCCGGCGGCCAGTCCGTCAACACCACGGACTCCGCGGTACGCATCACCCACCTGCCCTCCGGCCTGGTCGTCTCCTGCCAGAACGAGAAGAGCCAGCTGCAGAACAAGGAGTCGGCGATGCGCATCCTGCGCTCCCGGCTGCTGGCCGCCGCCCAGGAGGAGGCCGAGCGCGAGGCGTCCGACGCGCGCCGCAGCCAGGTCCGTACGGTCGACCGCTCGGAGCGGATCAGGACGTACAACTACCCGGAGAACCGGATCTCCGACCACCGGGTCGGCTTCAAGGCGTACAACTTGGACCAGGTGCTCGACGGGGATCTCGACGCGATGATCCAGGCTTGCGTGGACGCCGACTCGGCCGCGAAGCTGGCCGCCGCCGGCGACGGCGTCTGAGAGGGGAAGCGACAGTGAACCTGCTGCTCGCCGAGGTGGCGCAGGCCGCTCAGCGACTCGCCGACGCGGGCGTGCCCTCGCCGCGCTTCGACGCCGAGGAACTGGCCGCGTACGTCCACGGGGTCAAGCGCGGCGAGCTGCACAGCGTGCCCGACCCGGAGTTCGACGCGCGCTACTGGGAGGCCGTGGCCCGCCGCGAGGCCCGTGAACCGCTTCAGCACATCACCGGCCGGGCCTTCTTCCGTTATCTGGAACTCCAGGTCGGCCCAGGGGTGTTCGTGCCCCGCCCGGAGACCGAGTCGGTGGTCGGCTGGGCGATAGACGCGGTACGGGCGATGGATGTCGCAGAGCCGCTGATCGTCGATCTGTGCACCGGCTCAGGCGCGATCGCGCTCGCGCTGGCGCAGGAGGTGCCGCGCTCGCGGGTGCACGCCGTGGAGCTGTCGGAGGACGCCCTGGAGTGGGCCCGCAAGAACGTCGCGGGCAGCAAGGTGGATCTGCGGCACGGCAACGCGCTGGCGGCCTTCCCCGACCTCAACGGCCAGGTGGACCTGGTGATCTCCAACCCGCCGTACATCCCGCTCGGCGAGTGGGAGTACGTGGCGCCCGAGGCCCGCGACCACGACCCCGAACTCGCCCTGTTCTCCGGCGAGGACGGCCTGGACACCATCCGCGGCATCGAGCGCACCGCGCACCGGCTGCTGCGGCCCGGCGGAGTCGTCGTCATCGAACACGCCGACTCCCAGGGCGGGCAGGTCCCCTGGATCTTCAAGGAGGACGCGGGCTGGGCGGACGCGGCCGACCACCCCGACCTCAACAACCGCCCCCGCTTCACCACGGCCCGTAAGGCCACGCCGTGAACCCCCCGGGGGCCCGGGGGCCGCTCCCCGGGCCGGCACAGCACCACGGCCCGCAGGGCCACGCCGTGAACCCGCCGGGGGCCCGGGGGTCGCTCCCCGGGCCGGCGCAGTACGACGGCCCGCAGGGCCACGCCGTGACGACGGCACCGATGTGTCCCACGACGGCACACGCACAGGCACAGCAGCAGCTTCTGGAGGTCAGCTCATGGCACGGCGATACGACTGCTCCGACGCGACCGACCGGGTCACCGGCCTGCGCGAGGCCACCTCGGCGATCAAGCGCGGCGAACTCGTGGTGCTGCCCACGGACACCGTCTACGGCATCGGCGCGGACGCCTTCGACGCCCAGGCGGTCGGCGACCTGCTGGAGGCCAAGGGCCGCGGCCGCGCGATGCCCTCGCCCGTGCTCGTCGGCTCCCCGAACACCCTGCACGGCATCGTCACCGAATTCTCCGAGCAGGCGTGGGAGCTGGTCGACGCCTTCTGGCCGGGCGCGCTGACCCTCGTCGCCAAGCACCAGCCGTCGCTCGCCTGGGACCTGGGCGACACCCGCGGCACCGTCGCCGTACGCATGCCGCTGCACCCCGTCGCGATCGAACTCCTCACCGCCACCGGGCCGATGGCCGTCTCCAGCGCCAATCTGACCGGCCACCCCTCACCGCAGGACTGCGACGCCGCCCAGGAGATGCTGGGCGACTCCGTGGCCGTCTACCTCGACGGCGGGCCCACGCCCGCCGCGATCCCGTCGTCCATCGTCGACGTCACGGGCAAGGTGCCGGTACTGCTGCGGGCCGGGGCGATCAGCGCGGAGGAGCTGCGCAAGGTCGTGCCCGACCTGGAGGAGCGCAGTTGACGACGCCCGACGGGCGTGCCATACGGAGTTTCCCCGGCCTGGCGGCCATCCCCGGCCAGGGCGGTGACGCCTTCCGCGTCCTGCACGTCTGCACCGGCAACGTCTGCCGCTCGCCGATGGCCGAGCGGCTGATGCGGCACGGCCTGTCCCGGCGGCTCGGCGACGCGGCCGCCGGGATCGTCGTGGAGTCCGCGGGCACCTGGGGTCACGAGGGCGCGTCGATGGAGGCGGACGCCGCCGCCGTACTCCTCGAACACGGCGCCGACCCGGCGGGCTTCACCGGGCGCGAACTCCTCGACGACCATGTCATCGACGCCGACCTCGTCCTCACCGCCACCCGTGACCACCGCAGCCAGGTCATCTCCATGGGCCACGCGGCGGGTCTGCGTACCTTCACGCTCAAGGAGTTCACCCGTCTGGTGCGGGCCATAGACCCCACCACGCTCCCCGACGGCAGCGTCATCGACCGCGCCCGCGCCCTGGTGCGGGCCGCCGCCGCGCTGCGCGGCTGGCTGCTGGCGCCCAGCCCCGACGCGGACGAGGTGCACGACCCGTACGGTGCCCCGATCGGGTACTTCCGCAGCATCGGCGACGAGATCCACACCGCGCTCGACCCGGTCGTCACCGCGCTGACCGGCATCCCCGCGACCGTCTAGGGCCGTGGCCGGAAAGGTTTGCCTGGTTCGCGGCGTCCGGTGCGGTGCATCGCAAGGCGGAGAATCGCCCTCGTACTGGGCGTACTCGGGTGACTTCGACAACGCAGCGAGGTGCCGTGCAGGGCGTCGCGAAGCGGTGAACCTTTCCGGTCACGGCACTAGGGCCGCTTCCGGCACAGGACACCGCCCGTCCCCGGGACGGGCGGGACAGGCCGTAGCGGTCCTGTGACAGGGCGCGGCCAAACTTGTTTCCTGCCCGCTGTGAACCCCGTGCAACCCCGTGGGCTCCCTGTGAGTCTTAGCGGGTGTTCGCCGTCTCGGCCCGGCCACCACTAGGGTGTGACGCTGTGAGGAACCCCCGGACGTGTGCGCAGCGCTGCTACGCCCCCGAGAGCTTCGGAGGCCGCGTGTGCGCGAGTACCTGCTGACCCTGTTCGTGTCCGCGGCGGTCACCTATCTGCTGACCGGCCCGGTACGGAAGTTCGCCATCGCCGCCGGTGCCATGCCCGAGATCCGCGCCCGCGACGTGCACCGCGAACCGACCCCGCGGCTCGGCGGGATCGCGATGTTCGGCGGGCTGTGCGCGGGACTGCTGGTCGCCGCCCATCTGAGCAACCTCGGAGACGTCTTCAACCTCTCCAACGAGCCGCGCGCGCTGCTGTCCGGCGCCGGGCTGATCTGGCTGCTCGGCGTCCTGGACGACAAGTGGGGCGTGGACGCGCTGATCAAGCTCGGTGTGCAGATGATCGCCGCCGGCGTCATGGTCCTGCAGGGCCTCACGATCCTGTGGCTGCCCGTGCCGGGCGTCGGCACGGTCGCCCTGACCCCGATCCAGTCGACGCTGCTGACCGTCGCCCTGGTCGTGATCACCATCAACGCCGTCAACTTCGTGGACGGTCTGGACGGCCTGGCCGCGGGCATGGTCTGCATCGCCTCGATCGCGTTCTTCATGTACGCGTACCGCATGTGGTACGGCTATGGCATCGAAGCGGCCGCTCCCGCCACGCTGTTCAGCGCGATCCTGATCGGGATGTGCCTCGGCTTCCTGCCGCACAACATCCACCCGGCGCGGATCTTCATGGGCGACTCGGGCTCGATGCTGATCGGCCTGGTGCTCTCCTCGGGCGCGATCTCGATCACCGGGCAGGTCGACCCGGACGCCATCACCGACTTCACCGGATCGACCCGGGAGACCGTGCACTTCATGGTGCCGGTCTACATGCCGCTGCTGCTGCCGCTGACGATGATCGCGATTCCGGCGGCCGACCTGGTGCTCGCGGTGGTCCGCAGGACGTGGAAGGGCCAGTCGCCGTTCGCCGCGGACCGGGGGCATCTGCACCACCGGCTGCTGGAGATCGGGCACTCGCACAGCCGGGCCGTGCTGATCATGTACTTCTGGGCGGCGCTGTTCGCCTTCGCGGCGGTGGCGTTCTCGGTGAACTCCTCCAGCCTGTGGATCGTGATGGTGATCGTCGCGCTGAGCGCGATCGGCCTGGTCGTCCTGCTGCTGCCGCGCTTCAGGCCGCAGACCCCGAGCTGGGCCGAGGGCGTCGTACCCCCGCGGTACCGCCGCAGGCGGCGCAGGATGGCGGCCGCCGCCGCGGCGGCCGAGCGGGAGATGCGCTCCGCGGACCGGCCGGCGCTCAACGGCGCGACGGCGATCGGGGATCGGCCCCGGCTGCCCGAGCGGCGACCGGTGGACAGCCGGCAGTAGCCGTGGCCGTCCGGCGGTGGTGACTCCGCTGTCAACCGGCGGTCGCCTTCCGCGGTCTCGGCCGTACGGTCTCGGCCGTACGGTTCAACTCACCCCGTTACGCGGCGTGTCCATAGTCCTCCCATGTGACAGGCAGCACATCTGCATGGTAAAGACCGCATCAAATACTTTGTGATACCGTTCACGAAAGCCGGGACGTAGCCGAAGACCAGGGTGGACGCACACAGCGCTGGTCCGGCGGCCGTGACCCTCCCGTACCCCACCGCGGGACGAGGGGGTCTTACTCGGCGGTACCCTCTGATCGACACGACCGACCAATGGGTCATCGCATCGTTCGTCACGCGCCACCCGCCCCCGAACCACGCCGGAGCACTCCCCATGCAGCACAACGACGCCCGAATTCTCCGGGGCGCGGCGGTCATCGCCGCACCTGTGGGAGTCGTCGCCACCGTTGTCAGCGCGCTCGCCGCAGGCGAGAAGGGCCTGATCGGCGGCCTGGTGGCGCTGGTCGTGGTCGCCGTCTTCTTCGGCCTCGGTTCCTGGGCGCTGATGCGGATCACCGAGGACAAGCCCCAGGTCGTGATGACGGCGGGGATGCTCGTCTACGCCGTGCAGATTCTGCTCATCGGCGTCTTCATCATCGTCTTCAGTCACACCACGCTCTTCAACGGCCGGGCGTTCGCCCTCACTCTGCTGGTGACCACACTGGCCTGGGTGGGCGGGCAGGTGCGCCACAGCCTGACGAGCCGGATGCTCTACGTCGATCCCCAGCCGTCCGCGCCCGCCAAGGAGGAAGCGCCCTCGGTCAAGACGGGGTCTCACGATGGGGCATAAGGGGAGGGTAAAAGGGCCTGGTAGCCATCTGCTATCGTCCGGAATCGCATCTGGACGCGGAGGCCCCCTTCCCCAGGGAATGGTGCTGCCCCCGCGCCCAGCGGTGTACTCGGACTCAAGACCGCGACTGCGGCACGGAATCCAGGTGCCCGGTCTTCGATGCAGGCTCCCAGCGGATCGCGGTGGCTTCGCCACGCCTCGTTCGCAGTGCCGACCAGCGGCCCCAGCAGCCGCGCTGACACACAAGGTTGCAGTTACTTATGCGTCACGACGAAGGAGTCACGGGTGAGTGCCCACACGCTGCTCGCTGAGAGCGGATGTCACATCCAGCATGACTGTGCATTCCCCGCGCCGGGCCTCAACTCGTTCGACTTCAAGCCGATCTTCAGTATCGGAAGCTTCGACTTCACCAAGCCGATGCTCCTCGCGATCATCTGCATGCTGCTTGTCGTCGGATTCTTCTGGGCGGCGTTCAACAAGCCGAAGCTGGTCCCGGGGAAGCTGCAGCTGGTCGGTGAGATCGGCTACACCTTCGTCGCGAAGAGCATCGCCCGCGAGGTGATCGGCAAGAAGGGCGACAAGTACGTCCCCTTCCTCACGTCGATCTTCTTCTTCGTGTGGATCATGAACGTGATGTCGATCATCCCGGTGGCGCAGTTCCCGCCCACCTCGCGCTTCGCGTTCCCGGTCGGACTCGCCGCGCTGGTGTTCGTCACCTACATGTACCTGACGTTCAAGACGCACGGTTTCCGCCGCGGCATCAAGAACCTGGTCTGGATCGACGGGCTGCCCAAGCCGCTCGTGCCGCTGATCGTGCTCCTGGAGTTCATCCAGAACGTGATCACGCGGCCGTTCACCCTCGCGGTGCGGCTCTGGGCCAACATGTTCGCCGGTCACATGCTGATCGTCATGTTCAGCGTCGCCAGCTGGTACCTGCTCACCCCCTCATTCCTGTCAGCCGTCGCGGGCGGTTCCTTCGTCCTGGCGATCGGTATGACGGCCTTCGAGGTGCTGATCCAGTTCCTCCAGGCGTACATCTTCACGCTGCTCGCTTCGATCTACATCAGCGGGGCGCTTGAAGAGGGTCACTGACCCTCCCCTCCCATCAGACCTCCACTGGGAAGCCCCCCAGCGGACCGCATCACAAAGGAAGACAGGAAGATGTCTGCCGAGCTTGTCAACCTCGCCGCGAACACCATCCAGATCAAGGGCAACCTGGGCGCCGTCGCCTACGGTCTCGCCGCCATCGGCCCGGGCGTCGGTATCGGTCTGGTCTTCGGCCACTCGATCGAGGCCATGGCCCGCCAGCCCGAGGCCATGCCGATCATCCGTACCAACATGTTCCTGGGCTTCGCCCTCTGTGAGGTGCTCGCGCTCCTCGGCCTGGTCGTGCCCTTCATCTTCTCGGCCTGACCTCGGCCGGCCAGCCACACTCGACGAAAGGTTGAGACATGATGACCTTCCTGGCGGAAGAGGGGGCGCAGAATCCGCTCATCCCCGACACCGCGGAACTGATTGTCGGCCTGCTCTGCTTCTTCATTGTCTTCGGGTTCCTCGGAAAGAAGCTCCTGCCGAACATCCAGAAGACTCTGGACGAGCGGCACGACGCCATCGAGGGTGGTCTGGAGCGTGCGGAGAAGGTCCAGGCCGAGGCCAACCGGACGCTGGAGGAGTACAAGGCCCAGCTCGCCGAGGCCCGGCACGAAGCTGCCCGGATCACCGAGCAGGCCCGTGAGCAGGGCGCGGTGATCATCGCCGAGATGCGCGAGGAAGGCCAGCGTCAACGCGAGGCCATCGTCGCCGCCGGCCACGCGCAGATCGAGGCCGACCGCCGTCAGGTGACGGTCACCCTCCGCCAGGAGGTCGGCCGTATCGCCACCGACCTGGCCGGCCGGGTCGTCGGCGAGTCCCTTGAGGACTCCGCTCGCCAGAGCCGGGTCGTGGACCGCTTCCTCGACGGGCTTGAGGAGACGGCGTCCGCCGCGGGGGCCGGCCGATGAATGGAGCCAGCCGCGAGGCACTGGCTGCCGCGCGCGAGCGGCTGGACGCGCTGACCGACAGCGCTTCGGTCGACGCGGCGAAGATCGCCGGGGAACTGGCCTCCGTCACGTCGCTGCTGCACCGCGAGGGCACCCTGCGCCGCGCCCTGACCGACCCGGCGCAGTCCGGCGAGGCCAAGGCGGGACTGGCTCAGCGGCTGCTCGGCAACCAGCTCGGCGCCGACAGCATCGACCTGGTGATCGGCATGGTCAGGTCCCGCTGGTCGCAGCCGCGTGACCTGGTGGACGCCCTGGAGGAGCTGGCCGACGACGCCGACCTGATCGCCGCCCAGCGGGCCGGCGCGCTGGACGACGTCGAGGACGAGCTGTTCCGCTTCGGGCGGATCGCCGCGGACAACGCGGACCTGCGTACCGCGCTCACCGACCGGGTGGCCGGCCGCGAGGCCAAGAGCGGCCTGCTGCACACGCTGCTCGGTGGCCGCGCCCAGCCGGTGACCGAGCGACTGGTGACCAGGCTGGTCACCCAGCCGCGAGGACGTAGCCTGGAGAGCGGGATCGCCGCCCTGTCCAAGCTGGCCGCCGCTCGTCGCGGCCGCGTGGTCGCGGAGGTGGTCTCCGCGATTCCGCTGAGCGACCAGCAGAAGCAGCGTCTCGGCTCCGCGCTGGCCAGGATCTACGGCCGGCAGGTGCATCTGAACCTGGACGTGGACCCCGAGGTCCTCGGTGGTGTCCGGGTACGGATCGGCGACGAGGTCATCAACGGCTCCATCGCCGACCGCCTCGACGAGGCGTCGCGGCGGATGGCCGGCTGACCGCGACCGGCGACACCAACTCAACAAGCACTGACGGCCCGAGTTGGGCCGACGAGTGACCTGGGGGCCGGCAGCGGCGGCAGGCAAGGAACCCCGCGGCGGCCGCTGCAATGGAACACAGCCCCAGACCCCCAAGAAGACTTCGGGCCCAACAAGGAGAGCAGGGAACCCAGATGGCGGAGCTCACGATCCGGCCGGAGGAGATCCGGGACGCGCTGGAGACGTTTGTCCAGTCGTACCAGCCGGACGCCGCCTCGCGCGAGGAGGTCGGCACGGTCAGCGTTGCCGGTGACGGCATCGCGAAGGTCGAGGGTCTGCCCTCGGCCATGGCGAACGAGCTGCTGAAGTTCGAGGACGGCACCCTCGGTCTCGCCCTCAACCTCGAGGAGCGCGAGATCGGCGCGATCGTCCTCGGCGAGTTCAACGGAATCGAAGAGGGCCAGCCGGTGCACCGCACCGGTGAGGTGCTCTCCGTCGCGGTCGGCGAGGGCTACCTGGGCCGGGTCGTGGACCCGCTCGGCACCCCGATCGACGGCCTCGGCGAGATCGAGACGGACGGCCGCCGCGCCCTTGAACTGCAGGCCCCCACGGTCATGCAGCGCAAGTCGGTGCACGAGCCGATGCAGACCGGCCTCAAGGCCGTCGACGCGATGACCCCGATCGGCCGCGGTCAGCGTCAGCTGATCATCGGCGACCGGCAGACCGGCAAGACCGCCCTGGCGATCGACACGATCATCAACCAGCGCGACAACTGGCGTTCCGGCGACCCGCAGAAGCAGGTCCGCTGCATCTACGTCGCCATCGGCCAGAAGGGCTCCACCATCGCCGGCGTACGCGCCGCGCTGGAGGAGGCCGGCGCCCTGGAGTACACGACGATCGTCGCCGCCCCGGCGTCCGACCCGGCCGGCTTCAAGTACCTGGCCCCGTACACCGGCTCGGCCATCGGCCAGCACTGGATGTACCAGGGCAAGCACGTGCTGATCGTCTTCGACGACCTCAGCAAGCAGGCCGACGCCTACCGCGCGGTCTCCCTGCTGCTGCGCCGCCCGCCGGGCCGTGAGGCGTACCCGGGCGACGTCTTCTATCTGCACTCCCGCCTGCTGGAGCGTTGCGCCAAGCTCTCCGACGACCTGGGCGCCGGTTCGATGACCGGTCTGCCGATCGTGGAGACCAAGGCCAACGACGTGTCGGCGTTCATCCCGACCAATGTGATCTCCATCACCGACGGCCAGTGCTTCCTGGAGTCGGACCTCTTCAACGCCGGTCAGCGTCCCGCGCTGAACGTCGGTATCTCGGTCTCCCGAGTCGGCGGTTCGGCGCAGATCAAGGCCATGAAGGGCGTCTCCGGACGGCTCCGCGTGGACCTCGCCCAGTTCCGCGAGCTGGAGGCGTTCGCCGCCTTCGGTTCCGACCTGGACGCGGCCTCCAAGGCGCAGCTGGAGCGCGGTCAGCGCATGGTCGAGCTGCTGAAGCAGGGCCAGTACGCGCCGTACGCGATCGAGGACCAGGTCGTCTCCATCTGGGCCGGCACCACCGGCAAGCTGGACGACGTACCGGTCGAGGACGTGCGCCGCTTCGAGCGCGAGCTGCTCGACTACCTGCACCGTGAGCACAAGTCGCTGCTCACCGCGATCGTCGAGACCGGCAAGCTGCCGGACGAGACGGTCGAGGTGCTCACCGACGCCGTGGCCGCCTTCAAGAAGCAGTTCGAGACGTCCTCGGGCGCGCTGCTGGTCGAGGGCTGATCATGGGCGCTCAGATTCGGGTCTACAAGCGCCGGATCAAGTCCGTCACCGCCACCAAGAAGATCACCAAGGCGATGGAGATGATCGCGGCCTCGCGCATCGTCAAGGCGCAGCGCCAGGTGACCGCTTCCTCCCCGTACGCCAAGGAACTCACCCGCGCGGTGACGGCGGTGGCGACCGGCTCCAACACCAAGCACGCCCTGACCACCGAGGCGGAGAACCCGACCCGGGCCGCGGTCCTGCTCATCACGAGCGACCGCGGTCTGGCCGGCGGCTACTCGTCCAACGCGATCAAGGCGGCCGACCGGCTCATCGAGCGGCTGCGCGCGGAGGGCAAGGAGGTCGACTCCTACCTCGTCGGCCGCAAGGCGGTGGCCTACTACGGCTTCCGTGAGCGCGAGGTCGCCCAGTCCTGGACCGGCTTCTCCGACAGCCCGACGTACGCCGACGCCAAGGCGGTGTCGACTCCGCTGATCGAGTCGGTGCTGGCCGAGACGGGCGACGGCGGCGTGGACGAGCTGCACATCGTCTTCACGGAGTTCGTGTCGATGATGACGCAGACCCCGGTCGACCGGCGGCTGCTGCCGCTGTCGCTGACCGAGGTGTCGGCCTCCGGCGGCAAGGACGCTCAGGACAGGCCCAAGGGGCAGGCGCTGCCGCTCTTCGAGTTCGAGCCGTCGGCGGAAGGCGTGCTCGACGCGCTGCTGCCGCGGTACGTCGAGAGCCGTGTCTACAACGCGATGCTGCAGGCCGCCGCTTCCGAGCACGCGGCCCGCCGCCGTGCGATGAAGTCGGCGACCGACAACGCGGAAGACCTCATCAAGTCGCTCACGCGGCTTGCCAATGCGGCCCGACAGGCCGACATCACCCAGGAAATCAGCGAGATCGTCGGCGGTGCCAGCGCTCTGGCCGATGCGAACGCGGGGAGTGACTAACCACTATGACCACCACTGTTGAAACCGCTACGGCCACCGGCCGCGTGGCGCGGGTCATCGGCCCGGTCGTCGACGTGGAGTTCCCCGTCGACGCGATGCCCGAGATCTACAACGCGCTGCACGTCGACGTGGCCGACCCGGCCGAGGACGGCAAGCTCAAGACGCTGACCCTCGAGGTCGCGCAGCACCTCGGTGACGGCCTGGTCCGCACCATCTCGATGCAGCCCACCGACGGTCTGGTCCGCCAGGCCCCGGTCACCGACACCGGCAACGGCATCACCGTGCCCGTCGGCGACGTGACCAAGGGTCGCGTCTTCAACACCCTCGGCCAGATCCTGAACGACCCCGAGGCGGAGAGCCAGGTCACCGACCGCTGGACGATCCACCGCAAGGCCCCGGCCTTCGACCAGCTCGAGTCCAAGACCGAGATGTTCGAGACCGGCCTGAAGGTCGTCGACCTGCTGACCCCGTACGTCAAGGGCGGCAAGATCGGTCTGTTCGGCGGTGCCGGTGTCGGCAAGACCGTGCTCATCCAGGAAATGATCATGCGTGTGGCCAAGCTGCACGAGGGCGTTTCCGTGTTCGCCGGTGTCGGCGAGCGCACCCGTGAGGGCAACGACCTGATCGCGGAGATGGAGGAGTCCGGCGTTCTCGACAAGACCGCGCTGGTCTTCGGCCAGATGGACGAGCCCCCGGGCACCCGTCTGCGGGTCGCGCTGGCCGGTCTGACCATGGCGGAGTACTTCCGCGATGTGCAGAAGCAGGACGTGCTGTTCTTCATCGACAACATCTTCCGCTTCACCCAGGCCGGTTCCGAGGTCTCCACGCTGCTCGGCCGTATGCCGTCCGCGGTGGGTTACCAGCCGAACCTGGCGGACGAGATGGGTCAGCTCCAGGAGCGGATCACCTCGACCCGTGGTCACTCGATCACCTCGATGCAGGCGATCTACGTCCCCGCGGACGACCTGACCGACCCGGCCCCGGCGACCACCTTCGCCCACCTCGACGCGACGACCGTGCTTTCGCGGCCGATCTCGGAGAAGGGCATCTACCCCGCGGTGGACCCGCTGGACTCCACGTCCCGCATCCTGGACCCGCGCTACATCGCGCAGGACCACTACGACTGCGCCATGCGCGTCAAGGGAATCCTGCAGAAGTACAAGGACCTCCAGGACATCATCTCCATCCTCGGTATCGACGAACTCGGCGAAGAGGACAAGCTCACCGTCTTCCGCGCCCGCCGTATCGAGCGCTTCCTGTCGCAGAACACCCACGCGGCGAAGCAGTTCACCGGTGTCGACGGCTCCGACGTGTCGCTGGACGAGTCCATCTCGGCCTTCAACGCGATCGCCGACGGTGAGTTCGACCACTTCCCGGAGCAGGCGTTCTTCATGTGCGGTGGCCTGGAAGACCTCAAGGCCAACGCGGCCCGGCTCGGCGTCAACTGACCCGGGAAGCCCCGTACCCGTGAGAGGGGGGCGCCGGCGCCCCCTGGTGAAGCCCAGGGGCGTCCGCCCCCCTCTCGCACCCCTTATTCTGTGTCCTACGCACCTCTCGCAAGCGGTGGGTGCCGAACCGAGGAGCCGTCTTGGCCGATATTCACGTCGAGGTGGTGGCCGCGGACCGCAGCATCTGGTCCGGGGAGGCCGCCATGGTCATCGCCCGTACCCTGTCGGGTGACATCGGCATCATGCCGGGCCACCAGCCGCTGCTCGGTGTGCTGCAGTCCAGCCCGGTGACGGTACGCACCAGCGACGGCGGCACCGTCGTCGTCGCCGTGCACGGCGGGTTCATCTCCTTCGCCGACAACAAGCTCTCGGTCCTGGCCGAGGTCGCCGA
Source organism: Streptomyces sp. NBC_00223 (assembly GCF_036199905.1). Classification (NCBI taxonomy): domain Bacteria; kingdom Bacillati; phylum Actinomycetota; class Actinomycetes; order Kitasatosporales; family Streptomycetaceae; genus Streptomyces; species Streptomyces sp. NBC_00223. The sequence continues at coordinate 5,954,444 of NZ_CP108109.1, forward strand.
GCTGTCCGACGAGATCGATGTCGCGCGGGCCGAGCAGGCGCTCACCCGGGCCAAGTCGGAGTCCGACGAGGGCGGCGAGCGCAGGGCCGAGGTCAGGCTGGCCGCCGCGGCGGGCGCGCACTGACCGCACACCGGCGCAATCCCGCACCACCAGGTGCGGCACGCAGGACCACGGCGCCGCGGACCGCCCTTCGGGGTGGTCCGCGGCGCCGATAGCAAGGGCGGCAACCATTCCTAGGTGAGGAGGTCGGTGGACATGTTCCTCACCTTGGACGTGGGCGGCGGGGTCATCGCCGCTGTGCTGCTGGGACTTTTCCTCCTCGGGCTGCGCAGGCGGCTCATCCAGCGCCCCGGCGGCACCTTCGACTGCAGTCTGCGGCTCGCGCCTCCGGAGGACGCCGAGCCCGGCGGCAAGGGCTGGGTGTACGGGGTCGCCCGCTACAGCGGTGACCGGGTCGAGTGGTTCCGGGTCTTCTCCTACGCCTTCCGGCCGCGGCGGTCGCTGGACCGGCCGGCGATCGAGGTGCTGGGCCGCAGGGACCCGCAGGGTTCGGAGGAGCTGGCGCTGCTCTCGGACGCGGTGGTGCTCGCGTGTGCCCACCGGGGTACGCGGCTTGAGCTGGCGATGAGCGACGACGCGCTCACGGGTTTTCTCGCCTGGCTGGAGGCGGCTCCGCCCGGTCAGCGCGTCAACGTGGCGTAGCGGGCTCTTTCCCCCTCGGCGCGGCCGCGTACGGGCGGTGGCGCGACCTCATGGGTGGGACCGAGACCGGGAGCCGACGGGCGGCGTTGTCGACCCCCGGTCGTCCCGGGGAGGTCCCCGCAGCCTAGAAAGGTCTGGACCACCGGTCAAGAGGTCTGGACCAAACCGACCTCCCGGGCCAGTACCGCGGCCTGCGCCCTGCTGCGCAGCCCCAGCTTGGAAGGTCAGGCCGGTGCTCTGCGCGGTCCGCGCGTGGTCGACGAGGGTGTCCACCGCGTCCAGGCTGGGCGCGGTGGTCGGTACGGGGTCGCCGCCGGTGTCGGAGTCCCGCAGCAGGCCGATCAGCCGGCGCATCTCGGCCAGGCCCAGCACGCTGTTCTCCCGGATGACGCCGAGGGCGTCCCTGGCCGGGCCCTCGCGCGGGTCCACGCTCAGCGCGGCCGTGGAGTGGATCGCGATGGCCGACAGGTGGTTGGCCACCAGGTCGTGCAGTTCGCGGGCCATCCGGGCCCGCTCGGAGGACACCGCCTCGCGCCGGTCCAGCTCGGCCAGCAGCGCGGTCTGCTCGGCCCGCAGCGTCGCCGCGTCCGCGGCGTCCCGGTGCTGGCGGACGATCAGCCCGGTCCAGGCGGGCGCCACCAGGATCAGCGCGGCGATCAGCCCGCCCACCAGCGCTTCCGGGTCGAGCCGGACCGCGGCCAGCGTCACGGTCGTCACCGAGGTGAACGCGACGGCGAGCACGGGTACGACACGGGCGGTGCGGCGGGAGCCGTACAGCACGGCCGCGTACACCACGTCGGTGAACATCACCACGGTGACCAGCAGCGAGCCGATCACCATGTCCACGCACACCGCGAGGAAGCCGGCCGACAGCGCCACGGCGGGCCCGGCGCGGCGGTACGCCTCGCAGGCCGCCATCACGCCCAGCGGCAGCAGCGTCAGCCAGGTGTGGTTCTCGCCGGGGTGGTGTCCGTCCGTCACCCGCCCGAACACCCACATCACCAGCCCGCCGAGCAGTCCGGCGCCCGCGATCACCAGATCGTCCCGCGCCGGCCGCCCCACCCTCGCACCCATCCCCCCATCACAACACGCCCCCCACCTCCCGCGTCGCCCCCAGGGACGACTCCACGGGTACATCGAAAGGGGGATGGCCGGGCGCCGGGCCCTGGCTAGTATGACGTGGTAGGCGTATTACGTAGGAAGAGGAGGGTGGGATGAAGCTCAACGCGAAGGGTCAGCTCACGATCCCGGCCGCGCTGCGCGCGAAGTACGGGATGCACGAGGGCGACGAGGTCGATGTCATCGAGGAGGGCGGTGCCCTGCGGATCGTGCGGGTGGCCGGGACGGGCAGCCATGGGGAGCGGCTGGCGCGGCGGCTGCGCGGGAGCGCCACGGCCCGGGACCTGCGGGGAATGACGACGGACGAGCTGATGGGACTCCTGCGTGGCGACGACGAATAGGGCGCTGCGGGTGGTCGGGGAGGGGCCCTCAGGACGCGGTCCGACCACGCTGGTCGACTCCTGCGTGTTGTTCGACCTGGTGCTGGACGACCCGGCCTGGGGGCAGTGGTCGGCCACCGCCCTGGCGGCGGCCGCCGACGAGGGCCCACTGGTGATCAACCCGGTCGTCTACGCGGAGGTGTCGGTCGGCTTCGACTCGGTGGAGGTCCTCGACTCGGTGCTGCCCGCCGCCGACTATCTGCGCGAGGAACTGCCGTATGCGGCGGGCTTTCTGGCCGGCAAGGCGTTTCTGCGCTACCGCAGGTCCGGCGGTGCGAAGACATCCCCGCTGCCGGACTTCTACATCGGCGCCCACGCGGCCGTGTCGGGCCACCGGCTGCTCACCCGTGACAAGGCCCGCTATGCGACGTACTTCCCGACGATCACCCTGATCGCGCCCTGACCGCTGATTCCCTCACGATCGTGGCCGCGACCTACAGCATCTGGCCGAAGCGCGAGCCCGGCTGACAGTCCCTCGGGGTCCTGTCGGCCTCAGCGGTTCTCGCCCGGGACCCACAGGATGTCGCCCTGCTCGCGGTTGGCCGTACGCGCCAGGATGAACAGCAGGTCGGAGAGCCGGTTGAGGTAGGTCGCCGTCAGCGGGTTCATCGTCTCCGCGTGCTCGGCCAGCGCGGCCCACGTCGAGCGCTCCGCCCGGCGCACGATCGTGCACGCCTGGTGGAGCAGCGCGGCGCCCGGAGTGCCGCCGGGCAGGATGAAGCTGCGCAGCTTGTCCAGGTCGGCCAGAAAGCGGTCGCACTCCGCTTCGAGCCGGTCCACGTACGACTGCTCGACCCGCAGCGGCGGGTACTTGGGGTCGGGGACCACCGGCGTGGCGAGGTCCGCGCCCACGTCGAAGAGGTCGTTCTGGACGCGGACCAGGACCTTCACCACGTCCGCGGACAGCCCGCCGAGCGCGAGGGCCACCCCGAGCGCCGCGTTCGCCTCGTTCGCGTCGGCGTACGCGCCGATCCTCGGATCCGTCTTCGCCGTACGGCTCATGTCGCCCAGCGCGGTCGTGCCGTCGTCGCCGGTGCGCGTGTAGATGCGGGTGAGATTGACCATGCGGCGAGCGTAGGCCCTGCCGGGCCGGTCCGCCCGTCCCCAACTGTGCGACCAACGACACACGGTGACGCACCCGACATCATGCTGCGCCCGGTGGTGAACGGGCGTTAGGGTCCGGCCAGATACCCCAACGACGGATACTTCAATGGAGAGGTGTGTGCCGTGGCGAAGAAGCTCGCCGTCATCGGAGCCGGCCTGATGGGCGCCGGAATCGCGCAGGTGTCCGCCCAGGCGGGTTACGAGGTGGTCCTGCGGGATGTCACGGACGAGGCGCTGGCGCGCGGCCGCGACGGAATCCGGGCGTCGTACGAGAAGTTCGTCGCCAAGGGCAAGCTCGCCGCCGAGGACGCCGAGGCCGCGCTCGCCCGGATCACCACCACCACGGACCTGGACGCCGTCGCGGACGCGGACCTCGTGGTGGAGGCGGTCTTCGAGAAGATCGAGGTCAAGCAGGAGATCTTCCGTACGCTCGACCGTCTGGTGGGCGACGACACCGTTCTGGCCTCCAACACCTCCGCCATCCCGATCACCAAGATCGCCGCGGCCACCGAGCGCCCGGAGCGGGTGGTCGGCACGCACTTCTTCTCGCCGGTCCCGCTGATGCAGCTGTGCGAACTCGTCCGCGGCTACAAGACCAGTGACGACACCCTCGCCCGCGCCCGGGAGTTCGCCGAGGGCGTCGGCAAGACCTGTGTCGTCGTCAACCGCGACGTCGCCGGCTTCGTCACCACCCGGCTGATCTCGGCGCTGGTCGTCGAGGCGATCAAGCTCTACGAGTCCGGGGTCGCCTCCGCCGAGGACATCGACCTGGCCTGCAAGCTCGGCTTCGGCCACGCGATGGGCCCGCTGGCCACCACCGACCTGACCGGCGTGGACATCCTGCTGCACGCCACCGGCAACATCTACACCGAGTCGCAGGACGAGAAGTTCGCCCCGCCGGAGCTCATGCGGCGGATGGTCGACGCGGGCGACCTCGGGCGCAAGACCGGTCAAGGGTTCTACCCGTACTAACCCGCGTCACTCGGACGAGTGAATTCGGTATCGGTTCGCCCACAGACGGCAACTTCTCTATACGACGGACCGTCAGTTGTGTGAAGACAGACGGATTCGTGCCGTCTTGACGGCGGTCCTTCGTACCGTCCCACGGCGGTCACGGTGCACGCCATCGCTTCCGGGGAGTGACTATGCACATCAGGGGCGACCACGCCGAGCTGGTCGTCGGGGGGCGCCTCGACGTCCGCAGCGCGGCGGACGCCCGTACGGCACTGCACACCGCGGTCGACTCCGGCCGCGGTGACCTCGTCCTCGACCTGACCGAGCTGGACTCCTGGGACGCGACCGGCCTCGGCGTCATCATGGGCGCGCACCGGCGCGCCGGGCGCGTCAACCGGAGGCTGGTGCTGCGCGGGGTGCCGCCGCAGATGCAGCGACTGCTCATCGCCACCCGACTGCATCGAATCCTCGCGATCGAGGCGGAAAGGTGACGTAAGGGCGGCGCGGGACCCCCGGCCCTTCATGGATACTGTGCGAGCCTCTAGAGTTTGCGCATCATGGCCAGGAGGCGTGCCACCCCGTACGCCGGAGAAGGGAATCGGGCCGTCCGCCGCGCGGGCACACCGTGGCCCGAGGAAGCTCCCGTATGTGACGCACCTGGGGGGCGTACGACATGGATCAGCGTACCGGCGAGCAGTTCGACTCTGTCGGAGATCCCGACGAGGGCGCTTCCCGGGGTTCCGCGGGGACCGGGGAGCCGGGGGCCGTCGGCGCGGAGGTCGAGCGGTTCGACGCGTTCGGGGCGGGTGGGCCGGGGGGCGTGCCGGATTCCGGAGCCGGGCTCTTCGCGGACACCGCGGGTCCTTCAGGTCCCGTCGGTCATGTCGGTCCGGCCGGTACGGGCTCCGACGCCGGGCGTACGGACTTCGGGGCCCCTGCCGCTTTTGACACGACCGCCGTCGTGAACCCCTTCGCCGCGGTCGCCCGCGTCGAACCCAGGGGCAGCTTCGACGGCTTCGCCAACGGCTCGGGCGGCCGTACGGGCGCTGTCTCAGCCTCCGCTTCCGCTTCCGCCGAAGGCCATGCGCCCGCCGGCCGTCCCGCGCCCGCCCCCCGTGGCAGCTTCGACGCCTTCGCCGTGGGCAATCTGCGCCCGGCGACGGAACACCCGGCAGTCGGGATGGGCGGCGGCCCGGCGGGCGGTCCGGTGGGCGGCGGCAGCGCACTGCCCGCCCTGCGCGCCGCGGGCGAGACCTCGCTGTTCGACAGCACGATGCCGCTGCCCAAGACCGCCCGCCCGGCCCGCGACCCGTTCGCGCCCGAACTCGGCACGACCACCGGCGGCGGCTCCGCCCGCGTCCGGCGCGTGGTCACCTCCGACTACCTCCTGACGATCAATCCGGTCGACGGCACCGAGGTCATCACCTGCCCGCCCGAGGAGCGCCCGACCCCCGTCCGCCGCACCCGCGAGGAGCGCGCCGCCCGGATAGCCGCGGCCCGCCCCACGCCGCCGCCGGGCCCGCCCGCCCCCGAACTGCCCCTGCTGGAGCGCGACGAGGAGCGCGAGCGGCTGATCCGGCTGCTCGCGCGCGGCCGTTCGACCCGCGTCACCGGCCCGTCCGGCGCCGGCCGTACCAGCCTGCTGGAGTCCGTCGCCAACGCCTGCGGCGACCTCGCCCCCGACGGTGTGCTCTGGCTCTCCGGCTACCGCCGTACCGCCGCCGACGTGCTCCAGGACCTCTACGCCGTGGTCTACGGCGGCGAGGGCCACCGTCCCGGCCGCGCCGAACTGCCGGAACTGCTGCGGGAGGTCGGCGCCGTCGTCGTCCTGGACGACCTGGAGTTCGGCGGCGCCGCGCTGGAGGAACTGCTCGCCGCCGCGCCCGAGTGCGCCTTCCTGATGTCGGCCACCCCCGATGTGCCCGCGCCCGCCGCCGACTCGATGGTCGAGGAGGTCTATCTGGCCGGCCTGACCCGGGTCGCGTGCCTCGACCTGCTCCAACTCGTCGCCGGACGGCGGCTGGAGGAGGACGAGACGGCGTGGGCGGCGGACCTCTGGTTCGAGTCCGAGGGCCTGCCGCTGCGCTTCGTCCAGGCAGGCGCGCTGCTCCGGCAGCGGGACGCGCTGCGGCAGCCGGTCGACCCGGACTGGGACGACTCCGTGTGGGAGAACGGTTCGCCCGCGGCGGCCCTGCCGCCGGCGCCCGAGATACCCGACCTGTCGGCGTTCGACGGACCCGGTGACGCCGACAGCGGTCCGACCGGTGGGTCCGTACCCGGCGGGTCGGCAGCCGGCGGGCTCCTGCCCGTACCGGCCTCCGCATCCGTACCGCCGCCCCCGCGCCCGCGACTGTCCGCCGCCGATGTGCCGCTGCCGTCGCTCGCGGAGAGCGCCGCCCCCGCCGATCTGCTCGCCTCCCGGCTCAGCGAGTCCGCCCGTGAGGCGCTGGCCTTCGCCGTGGCCCTGGACGGGGAGTGCCCGCACGCGTCCCATCTGCCCGCGCTCGTCGGCGACACCCACGGGGACGCGGCGCTCGGCGAACTCACCGCCGTCGGGCTCGCCGTCCCCGTCGCCTCGCACTTCCGGCTGGCCGCCGGGGTCGCCCAGCACCTCGCCGTCGCCCTCGCCGACGAGGGCGAACTGTCCGACGTCCAGGCGCACACCGCCGCCCTGCACTACGCCTGGTGGTCCGGGCACCCCTCCGTCACCCCCGAACGCTGCGCCGCCGAGGCCGAGGCGATCCTCGCGGCCATGGCCGCCTGCCGGGACGGCGGCCACCCCGGCGCGGCCGTGCTGCTCGCCCGTACGGTCGCGCCCGCGTTCGCCGCGGCGCTGCACTGGGGTGCGTGGGAGCGGGCGCTGCGGGTCGGCCAGGAGGCGGCCCGGCTGAGCGGGGAGGTCGCCGAAGAGGCGTACTTCCTGCACGAGTTGGGCGTACTCGCGCTGTGCACCGGCAACACGGACCGGGCGCGGGCCGAGCTGGAGGCGTCCATCGCGCTGCGCGGGGCGCTCGCCGACCGGCAGGGGACGGTGGTCGGCCGCCGTACGCTCGCGCTGGTCAACGACCGTGCGCCGACGGCCGGTTCGGGCCCGCTCGAACTCCCGCCGGGCGCCGCCGATGTGACGGCGCCACTGCCGGAGCTGGGCCCGGGGGTGCCGCCGGTGGTCATCACCAAGCAGCCTCCGGGGAGCGGTCCGGGCGGTCCCGGCGTACGGCGACTGGCGGTCGTCGGTACGCGCCGCAACCTCGTCGCCGCGGGTACGGGCGTGGTGATCGCGGCGCTGCTCGGCACGATCGTCACCGTCGGGCTGACCTCGGGCGGCGACGACGACCCTCCCCACCAGGTCAAGCCGATCGAGTCCGTCCAGCAGGACGCGCCCGACGAGACGACGCCGCCGACGGACGACGGCACGCCGACGGTGCCGTCGTCGTCCGCGACGACAACGGCGTCGCCGACGGACACGGCAACGCGATCCACCCCGCCGACGGCGGTCGCCGGAGGCGATCTGTCGAGCCCGCCCGACACCCCGGGCACCCCGACGCCCACTGCGACGACCGCGGGTTCCACGAGCGGCGGGCACTCGACGACGGGCGGCGGCAAGGGTGGGACCACCACGTCGGGTGGCAGCACGTCGAAGGGCGCGACGTCCAGCGGCGGTTCGTCGTCCGGCTCGTCGGCGGGCGCGTCCGCGGGTACGACGTCGGGGTCGTCCTCCGGCACGACCACGGGCACGACGAGCGGTTCCACGACGGGCGCGTCCGGCGGCACGACGGCCGGTCCGACCGGCGGGACCACGACGTCCGGTTCGACGTCGTCCGGTGGCACGACGGCCGGTCCGACCGGCGGCACCACCACGTCCGGCGGCGCGGACCCCTCGGGCGGTACGGAAGCCGGCGGGGCCGACTCGTCCGGCGCGGCGGGCAGCGGCACGTAACGCGCGCCCGCGCCGGGCCCGGGGCGGAGCCGATACGGGCACGTCCCCTCTCCGCGCACGTGCCGCCCCCGCGCGGGGGCGGCACGTGCGCTCCTCTGCCCGCGCGTGAGTGCACCGCGCGGGCGCGCATCCCGCCGCTGCGGGGGAGCTCCCGCTCTCTGCACACGGGCCGCCCCGCGTGGGCGGCACCCCCGCGCCCCCTCACCCGGCCGTGCGTGTTGCCCTCGCGCGGGGGACGCGCCTGCGGCTTCTCAGCGCGGGTGAGTGCACCGCGCGTGAGCGCATCCCGCCGCTGTGGGAGAGTTCCCGCGCTCAGCACACGAGTTGCCCCCGCGTAGGCAGAGCACCCCCGTGCCTCCTCAACCCGCGCGGGCGGCGCCCCCCGCGCCTCCTCAACGTGCGTAAGTGCGGACCGTTCGGCCGGCGCCGTCGGGGGCCGTGAGGGCCGACGAGCCGCCAGTGCGAGTGGCGTTGCCCCGCAGGGGGGATCACGAAACGGCCACTTTCAGCCAACCTCTGTTCAGCTTCCGGACCGCCGTGTAGCGTGACGCGCACATCACTGACATGTCAGTAGCATTTTAATGATGTGGAAGCTTCGGAGCCGGCCCGGCCGGCGCTGATCACGTCCTAACTACGAGGTGAGACATGAAGAAGTGGCTCAGGTACAGCAGCTCTGTCGCAGTGGCTGCGGGACTGATCGCGCTCGCCGGCTGCTCGGGCGGACAGAGCACGGACGCCGCGCACAAGGGCAGCGCCTTCGGGGACTGTGACGTCACGAAGAACCCTCCGGTCCACAAGATGAACACGATGAAGGACGACGTCCTGACCGTCGCCGCGTCGCTGCCCTACCCGGCCGGATACCGGGGCAACACGCTCGACTCCGTCAACGGAGGCTATATGTACTGTCTCGACGCGGAGATCGCGAACCGGGCCGGTCTGAAGAAGATCAAGCTGGTCAACGCCTCCTTCGAGGCGCTGGTGACGGCCAAGGCGTCCAACTTCGACTTCGCCGTCTGGGACATCTACAACACCCCGGAGCGGCGCAAGGTCGTCGACTTCGCGACGCCGTACAACACCTACGAGACCGGCGTCCTGGTCAAGACCGGGTCCAAGCTCACCCAGTCCTCGATCAAGAACGCGACCGTCGGCGTACTGGCCGGATCCGTGCAGTTGAAGTTCGTCAACGAGACCCTCAAGCCCCACCAGGTCCGGGTCTTCAACTCCAACGACGACCTCTTCAACGCCCTCCTCGCGGGCCAGATCGACACCGCGCTGAACGACACCGCGACCGTCATGCCGCGCGCCGCGAAGTCGGACGGAAAGCTCTCCGTGATCGGCAAGTACCCGGTCGGCGGTGACGTCGCCGCGCTGTTCTCCAAGGGATCGCCGAACGTCAAGGTGGTGGACCAGATCCTCGCCGACATGAAGAAGGACGGCACCCTGGACGCGATCATGAACAAGTGGCTCAACCCGATCCTCGGTGGCGACCCGCACCAGCTCCCTGACTGGAGCGCCTGATGACGCGGAGCCTCACCTCCGGCGGGCCGGTGCGTACGGCCTCGCCCGACCGCGGGGAATCCGCCCCCGCCCTGCCCCTGAGCACCTCCGGTTATCTCGGCGGCGCGGCGGTCCTGGCCCTGCTGACCGTCGTCCTGAGCTACGGGTTCGTCGGCACGGCCTTCTCGCTCGGCAAGCCGGCCCATCTGCTGCTCGGCGTCCTGCTTCCCGTACTGATCCTCGGCGGCCCGGTGCTGACCGCCTACCGCCGGAGCAAGCAGTCGGAGGAGGACTGGAAGGAGGGCCGCCACGCCGAGGCCCGGGTGGCGGCCGCGCGGTCGAGGAACGCCTCGGTCAGCTCGCTCGGCCTGACCGGCTTCATCGCCATCGTCGCCCTGGCCGGCACGCTCGTCTTCACCAACCACGGGGCCGTCCAGAAGACCTTCTTCAACGGCTCGTACATGGTGAAGAGCCTCGGGGACATCTTCGGGGCGCTCGTCATCAACATCGAGATCGCGGTCGGCGCCCAGATCCTGGCCATGGTCTTCGGCCTTCTGCTCGCCATCGGCCGGCTGCTGCCCGACAAGGGGTTCTGGCCGGTACGGGCGCTGTGCATCGCGTACATCGACATCTTCCGCGGCATCCCGTCCGTGGTGCTGATCTACCTCGTCTGCTTCGGTCTCCCGCTCACCGACGTCCCCGTCCTGAGCAAGGGCAGCGCCGTCGTCTACGCCATCGTGGCCCTGGCCCTGACCTACAGCGCCTACAACGCGGAGCTGTTCCGCTCGGGCATCGAGTCGATCAACAAGGGGCAGACCGCGGCGGCGCTCTCGATGGGACTGTCGCAGCCCGACGTGCTCAGGTTCGTGGTCCTGCCGCAGATGTCGCGCAACATCGCCGCCCCGATGCTGAGCCAGTTCATCGGCCTGCAGAAGGACACGGCCCTGGTGATCGTCGTCGGCATCATCGACGCGTTCAGCCAGGCGAAGATCTACTCGGCGAACGACTTCAACCTCTCCGCCGTGACAGCCGTGTGCTTCGTCTTCGTCCTCATCACCATCCCGCAGACCCGCCTGGTCGACTACCTCCTGGCACGGTCCGGCACCAAGCTGAGGAAGGTCTGAGCCATGACGAACGCATTCGTGGAGCTGGACCGGGTCACCAAGAAGTACGGCGACAACACCGTCCTCGACCAGGTGGACCTCGACGTCCGGCGGCATGAGGTCGTCACCCTCATCGGCGCCTCAGGATCGGGCAAGTCGACCCTGCTGCGCTGCGTCAACGGACTGGAGACGATCCAGGGCGGCACGATCTCGCTGGGCGGCGACATCGTCTCCGGCGAGGGCGTCGACCTGGTCAGACTGCGCCGCCGGGTGGGCATCGTCTTCCAGAGCTTCAACCTCTTCCCGCACATGACGGTGCTGCGCAACTGCACGCTCGCGCCCGTCCGCGCGGGAGTCGCCGACAAGGCCCAGGCGGAGGCCGACGCCCGCGTCATGCTGGAGCGGGTGGGCCTGAAGGAGAAGGCCGGCGCCTATCCGGACCAGCTCTCCGGCGGTCAGCAGCAGCGCGTGGCCATCGCCCGCGCGATGCTGATGCGGCCGGAAGTGCTCCTGCTGGACGAGATCACCTCGGCGCTCGACCCCGAGCTGGTCATCGAAGTGCTCAACCTGGTCCGCGAGTTGGCGGACGACGGCATCACGATGATGATGACGACGCACGAGATGCCGTTCGCCCGCGAGATCTCCTCCAAGGTCTGCTTCCTGCACAAGGGGACGATCCTCGAACAGGGGCCGCCGCAGCGGATCTTCGGGGAGCCGAAGACGCCCGAGCTGAAGACGTTCCTCCGGAAGATCCAGGAGGCCGGGCGGGACTGACCGCCTGACGCCGACCCGCTTGCGGGGTCCGTCCGCCGGGCCCCGACCACCCCTGTTGCCCGACCACCCCTGTGCCCGACCGTCGGGGCGTGTCGCCCGCGCCCTCCGGGCCACTCCATGACCACCACTCACGACTGAGAATCGATGATGACGAAGAACTATGACGTGAAGGACTACTTCAAGTACCTGGGCTACCCGAGCGGAGACCAGCCGTACTGGTCCGAGAACCTCCGCAGCCTGTCGGTCTACTGCCGCGGCGACATCGCCAACCTCGAAGCGCTGCTGGCGCCGACGCCGTTCGAGCCGGCCGACGACCGCTTCGTCGTACAGATCGCGGACTTCGGCAACGCCACGCCGGGCGCCTTCTACGACTCCGGCGTCGTCATCCCCGTCCTGTACAAGGGCCGCAAGGCGGTCACCTACTTCTTCGAGTTCGAGGACCAGCAGTGGAGTGTGGCCTTCGGCCGTGAGGTCTGGGGCTACCCCAAGCACTACGGCGAGGTCGAACTCACCGACAGCGCCGACCTCGTGGCCGGTACGGTACGGCGGGCCGGCCGGCAGATCTTCGGCATCTCGATGACGCCGGAGGAGGGGTACTCCAACGCGGCCTGGGCCGACATGTCGCTGTATCCGCACTTCCAGGTGCACGCGCTGCCGGAGGCCAACGGGCCCGGCTTCAAGACGTTCGAGATCGTCTCCCGCGACACGTCGAAGGACTTCGTCCTCAAGAGCAAGACCTTCGGTCCTGCCGAGGTCGAACTCAGCGACGTGCTGTCGGTGGACGGCGTGGAACTCAAGCTGGTCGAGGTGCTGGGCGGGGAGTTCTCCGTCGGGGACTACGCGTGCACCGTGGAGAACGGCATCTCCACCGTGATCGACGATCTGCTGGCCGGCGGCGGGACCGCGGCCGATGGTGCCGTCGCAGCCGATGAGGGCGCCGCACCGTAACGAATATCCTGCACGCACACATCCCTCGGTGGCGTTCCGGGCCAGTCCGGAACGCCGCCCGCAGAGAGGTTGGACACCTTGTGTTCTGCGTATGTCGCCGACGGTCGACCGGCCAAAGACGAAGCCTCGGCTCCGAACCTGCTCAGTGACTCCGCCTATACGACGCTGTGTTCGCGTCTCGTGCGGTGCGAGATCATGCCGGGCGAGCGGCTCAGCGAACCGAACCTGCGCAGCAGTCTCGGCGTGGGGGCCTCACCCGTGCGGGAGGCCATCAGACGGCTCGAGTTCGAGAAACTCGTGGTGATCTACCCCCGCAGCGGGACCTATGTCACCGACATCGCGCTCAAGGACTCCCGTTCCGTCACGGAACTGCGCCTCGAACTGGAGGGGTTGGCCGCCGCGCTGGCCTGCGGTCGCGGATCCGTCGCGGAGAAGGAACAGCTGACCGCGCTCGCCGAGCAGCAGTTCGGGACGGACGACCTCCAGGAGTGCATCACCCTGGACTCGGCCTTCCACCGCAGCATGTACCGGATGACGCGGAACGACTACCTGACGACGGCCGCGGAGATCCACTTCAACCTCGCGCTGCGCCAGTGGTACTTCTGCTCGAAAGTCGTGAAGACCCCCGACTGGACCGGGGTCGACCACCGGCCGCTGGCGGCCGCGATCGCGGCGGGGGACGCGGCGGCGGCGAGCGAGCATGTGCGCGAGCACGTACAGCACGACTCACGGCAGGTCGTGGAAATACTGACCGATTACGGGCTGTAGCGCCCGCATCCCCCGTACCGAGGAGCACCACCACCCATGCAGGCCGACCACTCGTCCCCCTCCTCACCCGCTTCGCTGCTCTCGCTGTTCTCGCTGGACGGACAGACCGCGTTGGTCACCGGCGCTCCCGGGGGACTGGGCCGCGCGCAGTCGCTGGCGCTGGGCGCGGCCGGCGCGAGGATCATCGCGTCGGACCTCGACCTCAAGGCCGCGGAGGAGTTCTGCGCGGTCCTCGCAGACCACGGCGTGGACGCCATACCGCTGGAACTCGACGCCACGTCGCTGGAGAGCATCGACGCGGCGTTCGCCCTGCTGGCGGAGCGCGGCGACACACCGGACATCGTGGTGAACAACGCGGGGGTGTCCCTGCGGAACAGCGCGCTGGAGGCGACGCCCGAGGAGTTCGACCTCACGCTGTCGGTGAATCTGCGCGGGACGTACTTCATCGCGCAGCGGGCGGCGCGGGCGATGAGCGGGCGCGGGGCCGCAGGCGCGGGTGGTGAGGAGGCTGGTGGCGGGCGTGGCGGGCGGATCATCAACCTGTCCTCGATCGGCGGCCTGGCCGTCGACGGCGAACGCTCGTCCGTGTACGACGCGTCGAAGGCGGCCGTCGTCCAGGTGACGAAGAACATGGCCTACGAGTGGGGCAAGTACGGGATCAGGGTCAACTCCATCGCCCCCGGCTATATGCGCACGGCGATGACCTCGGACCTCATGCCGGACCGCGAGGCGGAGAACCAGGTCGTCCGCAGCCACATCCCCCTCGGCCGTATCGGCGAACCCGAGGACCTGAGCGGCGCGGTCCTCTTCCTCGCGTCCGAGGCGTCGTCCTACGTCACGGGCCACACCCTCGCGGTGGACGGCGGCTGGCTCGCCTCCATCTGACGGGGCTGACAGAGCTGACCGGGCGCGGGCCGTTGGGGAAGCGGGCCCGCGCCCGGTCCGGAGTGGATCGGGGTCAGGGGGCGGGGATCAGGCCGGTGGCCGCGGTGACCAGGGTGGCGTTCGCGTCATCGGCTTCGAGGGAGTACATCATGATGCCGCCCAGGTGCCTGTCCTTGATGTACTGGCGTTTGGCGGTGAGCGAGTCGGGCGACTCGATGCTCCAGAAGTTGGTCCCGTCGTAGACCCAGGAGGACTTGGTCTGGGGGTCGTAGTGCAGGTCGACCAGTTTGCCCGCCGCCTCCAGCTCCTTGTACATGGCGACGCCGTCCTGCTGGGAGTACGGGAAGGGGTCGGTCGGACCGGTCGCGGACTGGTACAGGCCGTCGGTGCCGCCTTCCGGCACCCCGGTCCAGCCACGCCCGTAGAGCGGGACGCCCAGGCTGAGCTTCGAGGCGGGGAGGCCGTGGATGAGGTAGTTGTCGACCGCGTCGTTCGCGGTGAACCCGATGCCCGCGGCCGGGCTGGCCGGGGAGTCGTACAGCGGGGCCTGGAAGTTGGTGGGGCCTTCGGTCTCCCAGGCGCCGTGCATGTCGTAGGTCATGATGTCGGCCATGTCGAGGCTGTTGCCGAGCGAGCCCACGTCGATCTTGTCGATGTCGGCGGGACCGGAGGGCAGGGCCGCGGTGAGCTGGTAGTGGCCCTGGCCGAGAGCGTCGAGCTGGTGGCGGAACTCGGCCAGCAGCAGGGTGAAGTTCTCGGTGTCCTGCGCGCTGATGTGGTTTCCGGCGTGGCCGTTCTCGCTGCCGGGGAACTCCCAGTCGATGTCGAAGCCGTCGAAGATGCCGGCGGCCACGCCCGTGCCGCCGGCCGGGTCGTCGCCGAGCTGGGGGAGGTTGCCCTTGATGTACATGTCGATGCAGGAGCTGACGAACTTCTGCCGGGAGGCTTCGGTGGCCGCCACGTCGGAGAAGTACTTGGCGTAGGTCCAGCCGCCCAGTGAGACGGTCACCTTGAGGTTGGGGTACTTGGCCTTGAGCTTCTTGAGCTGGTTGAAGTTGCCCTTCAAAGGCTGGTCCCAGGCATCGGCCGTGCCGTCGATGCTGTTGTCCGCCGTGTAGCCCATCTGGTAGTCCGCCCAGGCGTCCGAGGCACCGTCGTTCCCTGTCGTGTCGCTCTCGTCCGACGAGCCCGCCTGGTTCGCGGCGAAGCAGGTCAGATCCACCGGGTCGATGTTCTCGAACGCGTACGTCAGCGTCGTCAGCCGCCCCGCGATCCCCTCCGTGTCCAGGTTCTTCACATAGAACTCGTTGGCGTAGACGGACCAGCTGGGGAAGTACGCCGTGCGCTGCGCGGGCGCCCCGGGGTCGGGGATCACGGAGAGGTCGCTGCCGTCCCTGCCCCAGTCCTGGTCCGGCTCCGGTACCCCGGTCGGGTCGAAGGAGCCGAAGATGATCTGCTGGCTGGCCGTGGCAGTGCAGTTCTCGACGTCGAAGTCGCCGTTGTTGGGGTTGTCGGGAGAGCCCGCGATGTCCATGCACAGATCCGGCGCCGCGCGGTTGTGCAGCAGCACCGTGCTGTTGAGGAGCCGTTCGCCCACCCACTGCTGACTGTCATGGTTGTCGCAGACGTCCAGCTCCAGTTTCTTCCCCGCGGCGACGGAGTCGTCACCACCGTTGACGTCCAGACAGAGGTTGGGGGCCGCGGTGGCCTTGAAGACCGCCGTCACGCCGTCCAGCCAGACCGGGAGCATGCCCTGATTGGAGTATCCGGTGCGGTGGAAGGAGACGACCTTCGTGCCGTTCGTGGTTCCGGCGTCCTTCGCGCTCGCCACACCGCCGGCCTTCAGGCTCTCCAGGACCACGGCGTTCGGGAAGGACTCCCGCAGGTCGTACGCGGAGGTGTCGGCGTCGACGGACGCCTCGGCGGGGGTGAACATCCAGCGCTCGTTGGGAGTGTTCTGGCACTCCCAGAGGATCACGTCCTTCACGGTGCTGGGGTCGGTCTGGCCGCCCTTCACGTTCAGGCACAGGGAGGCGTCGTACTCGCTGTGGACCTGGTACTCGTCGTTGCCCATGTACTCCAGGCGGAAGCGCTCCCAGATCGAGTCGCCGCAGTCGTCGAGTTTCACACTCCAGGAACTGCCGCTCTGCTGCGGCAGAAGACAGCGGTTGCTCTGTTTGCCCCTGATCCGGATGGAGTTGTCGTTGTAGGCGTCGATCGTCCAGCTCTGGTTGTCGGCGCCGTTGCGCCTGCTGGAGACGATCTGTGTCCCTACGGCGGTCCCGCCCTCCTTGGCGTCGATCAGACCGCCGGACTGCACGCTCTCGATGGTCCTGCGCTCGGTGAACATCGGCGTCGGTTCCGCCGCCGCCCGCAGCTGGCCGATGTTGACCGCGTAGTGGTCGGAGCTGGCTCCGGCCATCCGGTTGACCTGGACGCCGTTCTGGTTCTGCGAGGAGACGGCGTAGTCCAGTTCGTTCCCGGACTGCTGGGTCGGGACCCCACTGGCGTAGATCCGTGCCCCGCCCGGGATGTTGGCCCCGAGGCTGCCCGGCGTGCGGTTGAAGTCGCCCAGGGCGATCCAGTGCTCGCCCAGGCCACGTCCGGTGACGAAGGCGCTGATGTTCGCGAGGAGACCGGGAGCGTCGTTGCCACCGCCCGACAGGGCGTGCAGCGTGAAGTACCAGGTGTCACCGAACCGCAGGCCCAGGGTCGCCCGGGGGCCCTGGGTGCCGGCGACTCCGTTCTGCGGGTCCGGCTCCACGTAGAACGGATTGGGCAGGGCCGCCACGTCGTCGGCCGCCCGCTGGGTGACCATGGCGACGTTGACCCGGCCGCCGTGGTAGTCGCTCTGGCCGTTGCGGTCGGTCTGGAGGAAGTAGATGTCGAAGGCGCCGGCGCCGGTGTTCCACAGGCTGTGGCGCACCCCCGTGGGCCGCATGGCCTGGGGCAGCCGGTCCTCCCGCAGGTTGGCGGCGACATTGTTGCCGGAGTTCGCCAGGCCGGCGCCGTGGATCAAGTCGACGATGTCCCCCGGTGGGCTGGCGCCCGCTTCCTGGAGCGCGACGATCTCGGCCCGCATGGCGTAGTTGCGGATGGTGGTGGTCCATTTGCTGTCGACGCCCGTGGACGCCCCCTGCATGTTGTACGTGATCAGCGGCTTGTCGCCGATCACGGCGGTGGCGGGCGGGGCCACCAGCAGCCCCGCGCCCAGCGCGGCCACCACAGCGACCGCCAACAGCCGCCAGCGGGCGAACAGTCGGGCCACCGCGCCCCCGGGCCGGCCTCCGGCGGGCGGCACCCTTGTGCCGGTTGCAGCGGTTGGACTGGTTGACGCCGCTCTGTCGCGGCGCCGTACGAGCAGCCGTGCGCTCTTCATGAACTCTCCACAGTGGTCGGGCAGCTCTCTCGCTGGGACTCGCGCGCACGGCAGGTCCCCACCGCCTTCGTGAGGCCGCGGAGACATGCCGATCCGCTGACGGACCGTGCACTGACGGCCGTTCAGCGGCGTAGCGCCGGCGTCCAAGGTGCGCGACATGAAGTGGACCTGCAAGTCCAGAACTTCCCCGTGGTGGCCGGTATGCGAGGGCATGCCGCCGGCGGCGCCACGGGGGGCGCGGTGAACTGCCTGATGGAGAGGGCGTGTCGGGCTGACGGAAGGTCAGAAAAGGCGCAGTTTGTCGTCCTGGATACCGCGCATCGCGTCGTAGTCGAGGACGACACAGCCGATGCCGCGGTCGGTGGCCAGGACCCGGGCCTGCGGCTTGATCTCCTGGGCGGCGAAAATCCCCCGTACAGGGGCCAGGTGCGGGTCGCGGTTGAGGAGTTCGAGGTAGCGGGTCAGCTGCTCCACGCCGTCGATGTCGCCGCGGCGCTTGAGCTCCACGGCGACGGTCCCGCCGGAGGCGTCACGGCAGAGGATGTCGACCGGGCCGATCGCGGTCGGGTACTCGCGGCGGATCAGGGTCCAGCCCTCGCCCAGGACCTCCATCCGGTCGGCGAGCAGTTCCTGGAGGTGGGCCTCCACGCCGTCCTTGATCAGACCGGGGTCCACGCCCAGTTCGTGGGAGGAGTCGTGCAGTATCTCCTCGATGCTGATGATCAACTGCTCGCCGGTCTTGTTGGTCACCGTCCAGACCGGTGCCCCGGAGTCCTCGGACTCCTTGAGCGTGCAGGGCGGCGACATCCAGTTGAGCGGCTTGTAGGCACGGTCGTCGGCGTGCACCGACAGGCTGCCGTCCGCCTTGATCAGCAGCAGGCGCGTGGCCGAGGGGAGGTGAGCGGAGAGCCGGCCCGCGTAGTCGACGGAGCAGCGGGCGATGACGAGGCGCATGGTCGGCAACGCTACTCGACCGCGAGGCCCGCACGCGATTCGCCCCGGGAGCCGGGCCCCGGAGCCCGGCGTCCGTACGTCGGCACCCGTACGCCGGCACCGTATGCGCGCCGACCCTCGCGGCCCCGGAACCGTACCCGCGCGATCACCCGCCGGGGAGCCCCGTACCCCCGCGCGGCCCCCGCCCGGGGGACCCGTACGGCTGTCCCCGGACCGCCCCGCGCGGGCGGACCCGTAGGACTCCGGCCAACCCCGCCCCCCGCCGCAAAATTGGCCGGTTGTAGGCGCTGCCGCCTGGTGCGGCCCTGCCGCGGACGCCTACGGTGAAAGCCGGGAGCCGACGCGTGGCAGACGCCGGACCGGGTCCCGGCAATCCGTCCGAACGACCCCGTCCGCGCAGGACTGGGTCCGAGAGGAGTATCCATGTCGCTCGACGTCTCACCGGCCCTTCTCGAACAGGCCGAGCGAGGCGAGGTCGACGAGCAGGAATTCGTCGACTGCGTCCGGACGTCCCTCCCGTACGCGTGGGAGATGATCAGCTCGCTGGTGGCGCAACTCAAGGTTGACGGAGGCGATTTCGCCGACAACCAGACACCGCCGCCGAGTGAGAAGGAACGCGGGCAACTGCTCCGCGCGCTGGCGAGTGACGCGATACGCGGCGCCCTGCAGCGGCACTTCGGGGTGCGGCTGGCCTTCCAGAACTGCCACCGGGTGGCTGTCTTCCCGATGGACCCCTCGGTCGCCGGGAGCTACGGCAAGTTCACCTCGGTACGGTCCCAAGTGCTGAACCAGTCACCGGAGTTCAGGGACTGCTGAGGCCGGGCGCGGCACGCGGACGATCAACCGCGTGACGTAGACGATCAAGGGCGCCACGCACAACCGGGCGTGCTCCCGTGACCGGCCGTCCATACCGGATCAGGCCAGTTCCGGGAGCACGTCCCCGCCCAGCCGGGCCACGTTCTCCAGCGTGGCGGCGAGATCGCCCGAGCCCTCCGCGAGCAGCGCGAACCGGGTGATGCCGGTGCGCTCCGCGGTCGCCGCGAGCCGGTCGGCGCACAGCCGCGGCGGGCCCACCGGGTGCAGGTCGCAGAGCAGTTCGGCATACGCGTGCGGATCGCGCATCCGCCGCGGCGAGCCGTCGTACGTACGGTGGGCGCCGAGACCCTGGTGCAGCCAGCCGGGCATGGACTTGAGCAGTGTCTCGGCCGCGTCCGCGCGGGTGTCGCCGATCTGGACGACGCCGGCCGACACATGGTCGGCGGCCGCGACCGCGTCCGGCGACTGCCCGGCGGCCAGCGCTTCCTCCCGCCACAGCGCGACCATCGCCGCCTTGTCCTCGTCGCCGCAGTGCATGCCGAGCAGCATCGGCAGCCCGCGCTCGGCGGCCAGCCGGACCGTACCCGGCGAGGTGCAGGCGACGACCACCGGCGGGCCGGGCCGGCCGTCCAACTCGTCCGGGCGCGGCACGACTTGGACCTCGCGGAAGGTGTACCGCGGGCCGGCTCCGGCGACCGAGGGCTCGCGCAGCCAGCGCAGCAGCAGGTCGAGGGATTCCGGGAAGCCGCTCTCGAAGGCGGCGAGCCCCGTGCCGAAGACCTCCAGGTCCACCCAGGGGCCGCCGCGGCCGACGCCGAGGGTGAAACGGCCCCGCGAGGCCAGGTGCAGCAGCGCCGCCTGCTCGCCGACGGCCACCGGATGGGCGGTCGGCAGCACGCTCACGGCCGTGCCCACCCCGATTCTGGCCGTGCGGCCGAGCAGCATTCCGGCCAGGGTGATCGCCGACGGACAGACTCCGTACGGCACGAAGTGGTGCTCGGCCAGCCACACGGCGTCGAGGCCCGCTGTCTCTGCCGCCTCGGCCGTCGATATCGCCCTGTGCAGCGCTTCTCCCTGGCCCTGACCGGGAAACTGGGCCGAGAGGACGAATGTTCCCACGCGCATCGCTCACTCCCTCCTGCACGGTCTAACGCTTGGCACGTGCCAAAGGCACGGCTTTCCCCCGCGATTTCATGATTTTCGGCAGTGGCGGGGGACGAATACCGGACAGCGGACATTCGGCCCGGCCGGGAGCGTACGCGTAATCTGGACGCCAGTCCGCGAAGCCCAGCAGCGTGTGAGGTGTGCCAGTGTCGCCGCGACGAAACCGCCCGCACGGCGGACGACGCCCTGCCGACCGTATGGAGGAGGACGACGGGGGTACGGGGTTCGGCGGCGGCAATACCGAGGAGTGGCAGGGCGAGGAGTGGGTGATGCGGCCCATCGCGGGCAGCGCCTCGGCGAAGCACTACCGGTGCCCGGGCTGCGACCAGGAGATCCCGCCGGGCGTCGCGCACGTCGTTGCCTGGCGCGCCTACGGGGGAGTGGACGATCGGCGCCACTGGCACCGGGCGTGCTGGAACGCGAAGGATCGCCGCACCAGCAAGGTGCAGCGATCCCGCAACGCCCCCCGCTACTGACCGGCCGCCGCGAGCCGCGGCGGGCGGCCCCGCGAGGGCGTACAGCCGCAGCGGCCGGGCGCCCCGCGCCGGGCGGCGAGCGCGAACGCTCCCGGCGCACGAGCGTCGCGCACGGACGTCGATTCCGCGCTCGGCGGGTGAGCCGTTGGCACTCCGGCCGCGCGAAGGTCTCGCGCGGACGCAGCGTGCGTGAGCGATGATCCCGCGCTCCGCGCGAAGCGTGAACGGCCGGCGGCCGGAGGCCGCGCCGGGCGGCGGGCGAAAGGTCCCTGCGCGGACGTGCCCCGCGCGGGGCGCTGACTCCGGTGCCCGTGGGTCGGCCGTGGCGTGAATCCCTGCGGACACGTAGCGCGTGCGGGCGCCCGCCGAGAACCCCGAGAAATTCCGCGCGGGGGCGGGTCGGGTGTGGGGAGGCTGGGTGGGGGGTGGGGTCGTACGATGATCACGTTGGACCCACGTGTGGGGGAGCCATACGCAGTGGTTACAGTGCCTCGCGGTCCGCCCTCGCGGGCCTCACGACCTACGAGGGGGAACTCCCGCATGCGGAGCACGACCACAGCGCGCCGAACCCGAGCGCTGGCCGCCCTGCTGACCACGGCGACCGTGGCGATCGGCCTGACCGGCTGCAACGGCTACCACAGCACGAGCCCGGCCTCCGCCAGGAAGCAGGAGCCGGCGAGCGGCAAGGCCGACTTCGCCCAGGGCCCGAACGGAGCCGTCGACTGCCGCAAGGTCACGTGCGTGGCGCTCACCTTCGACGCCGGGCCGAGCGTCCGCACCCCGCAGATCCTCGCCATCCTGCGCAAGTACCACGTGCACGCGACCTTCTTCACCCTCGGCAAGAACCACGTGCGCGTGCACCCCGAGATGGTCAAGGACATGTACGACCAGGGCAACGAGGTGGAGACCCTCACCTGGAGCCACCAGATCCTCACCAAGATCAGCAAGGCCGAGGTCCGCAAGGAGATAACCGAGGGCCGTGACGCCGTCGAGAAGGTCATCGGCGTCCGGCCCACCCTCCTGCGCCCGCCGCAGGGCCGTACCAGCGACGCGGTCACCGCGATCGCGCGCGACCTCGGCATGTCGGAGGTCGAGTGGAGCGCCCAGGGAGCGGACTACAAGACGACCGACTCCGCGCTGATCGAGAAGCGCGTGCTCAAGCAGACCAAGCGGGACGGCATCATCCTGCTGCACGACCTGGTGGACCCCACCGACCGCGGCTACAACGGCACGATCGCCGCCGTCCCGGGCATCATCTCCACCCTCCAGGCCCGCGGCTACACCTTCGTCACCGTCAAGCAGCTCCTCGCGCCGGGGACACCGCAGCCCGGCAAGGTGTACAAGTGACCGGTGCCGGAGGCAGCCCCCGGCACCGGTCGTCAGCCGGCCCAGGCCCAGGCCCCGGCCCCGGCGTCCGTCAGACGGAACAGACGGAACAGGCGGAACAGGCGGAACGGACGGCACGGACGGGACAGGCCGGAAACCTCACGCACGCCTGACGCGCCTCACACATCACGCGAGTTGAGCGTAGCGAAGGCCGCGCCCAGGGCGACGGCGGTGACGCAGGCCAGGAAGACCAGCTGCCGTACGCCGTTCTGGTCGGCCTCCCCGATCATCGGGATGCGGTAGAGCGTGGCCAGCGCGTTGGGCGCGGAGTACTTGATCAGGGCGTCGCGGACGCTCTGGAGGCTCATGGGCAGGAAGATCGCCACCATCAGCGGCAGCAGGACGACACCGATCATCGAGGTGATCGCGCCGGCCGAGTGCCGCAGCAGCGTGCCGACGGCGAGCGCCAGCAGGCCGAGCAGCGCCACGTACAGGCCCGCGCCGACCGTCGCGCCCAGCCACTCCGAGCCGCTTGCCCCGGTCACCCCGTTCGTGACGACCACGCCGGGCATGTCTCCCCAGTCCTCGGGGATGTGCCGGCCGCCCACCACCGCGTTGCTGATCATCGCGGTGATCGCGCAGGCGACGGTGGTGGTGACGAAGGAGAGCAGGAAGAAGACGATCGCCTTGGCGGTCAGTACCCGCGAGCGCTGGGGGCACGCGGTGAAGGTGGTACGGATCATGCCGGTGCCGTACTCGGAGGTGATCACCAGCACCCCGAGGGTGAGGATCGCCATCTGGCCGAGCATCAGGCCGAACAGACCGGCCGCGAGCACCGGCGTGGAGGGGTCGTCGGAGTGCGCGATGGGCACGACGACCAGCAGATTGATGCCGACGACCAGCACGATCATCACACCGAGCGTCCACATCGTGGAGCGGACGGAACGGATCTTGGTCCACTCCGAGCGCAGCGCGTGGCTGAGGCGGGTCTGCTCGACCGGGAGCTGCGAGGCGAACTGCGGCTGCTGGTACGCGTAGGGGGCGGGGGCGGTCATCGGGCGTCCTCGCTGTCGGACTTGGTGAGGGAGGGGGCGGGCGCGGGGGCCTGAGCGGGCGCGGGCGGTACGGGCGGTACGGCGGGCGCGGCGGCCTGCACAGGAGCGGCGGGCGGAGGCGCCTGAACGGGAACGGGCGCCTGGACAGGAGCCTGAACGGGCGCGGGCGCCTGAGCGGGCACCGGACCCGCCGGCGGAGCCCCGTACCCCTGCGGTGGTCCGAAGTGCTGCGGCTGCGGGACCGGCTGCTGCGGCGGCTGCCACCCCCACCCCGGCTGCCCCTGCGGCGGCATCCCGTACGGCGCCCCCTGCTGGAGGCCCTGGCGCGGGTCCTGCGTGGAGCGGTAGTCCACCGCGCCGTTGGTCAGCCGCATGTACGCCTCCTCCAGCGACGCCTGGTGCGGCGAGAGCTCCCACAGCCGGACCTCCGCCTCGTAGGCGATGTCGCTGATCCGCGGCAGCTCCAGCCCGCTGACCCGCAGGGCTCCGTCCTGCTCGGGCTGTACGGCGGCGCCCGCCGCGGCCAGCGCCTTGCCGAGCCGGTCGCGCTGCCCGGCCTCGTCCGGGGTGCGGACGACCGCGTACCCGGTGGAGTGGGTCGCGATGAAGTCCTTGACGCTCATGTCGGCGAGCAGCTGGCCGCGGCCGATCACGATCAGATGGTCGGCGGTCAGCGCCATCTCGCTCATCAGATGGCTGGAGACAAAGACCGTACGGCCCTCGGAGGCGAGCTTGCGCATCAGATTGCGGACCCAGTGGATGCCCTCGGGGTCAAGGCCGTTGACCGGCTCGTCGAAGAGCAGCACCTCGGGGTCGCCGAGCAGCGCGCCCGCGATGCCGAGCCGCTGGCCCATACCGAGCGAGAAGCCCTTGGAGCGGCGGGACGCCACGTCGTGCAGGCCGACCACGCCCAGCACCTCGTCCACCCGGCGGGCCGGAATCCCGGAGAGCTGCGCCAGGCAGAGCAGATGCTGCCGCGCGCTGCGCCCGCCGTGCACGGCCTTCGCGTCGAGGAGCGCGCCGACCCGGCGCGGGGCGTTGGGGAGCCGGCGGTACGGCAGTCCGCCGATCGTCACCTGTCCGGCCGTCGGGGTGTCCAGACCCAGGATCATCCGCATCGTCGTGGACTTGCCCGAACCGTTGGGGCCGAGGAATCCGGTCACGGAGCCCGGCCGCACCTGGAACGACAGGTTGTACACGGCCGTTTTCGCGCCGTACTGCTTGGTCAGGCCGATTGCCTGGATCATGCGCCGCCCCTCGCGTACCCGGGGGCACTCGCCCCCGTGAGGAGGAGGATAGCGAGGGGCCCACCCTCCGGCCGAACCGCCGGGGAGGGCAGCGGACCTTCCCCCGGCGGCAGCCCGCTGTCAGGCGTCGCGCTTCTTCAGCACCACGTATCCGCCGAGCAGCGCGGCGACGACCCAGACGGCCATGATGCCCAGACCGCCCCACGGGCCGTACGAGGTGTGGTTGTCCGAGGACTGGACGACCTGCGTGATCTTCTGGCCCGCCTGGTCGGGGAAGTAGCGCGCGACCTTCTTCACCTTCGGCACCGCCGACAGGATCGGCGAGACCAGGAAGAAGAACGGCATCAGAATGCCCAGGCCCAGCATCGGGCTGCGCAGTATCGTCGACGCGCCCACGCAGAAGAGCACGATCAGCGTCATGTAGAGACCCGCGCCGAAGACCGCGCGCAGCACCCCGGGGTCGCTGATCGACGCCCGGTGCGAGCCGAGCAGCGCCTGGCCGAGGAAGAACGTGATGAAGCTGGTGAGCATGCCGACCACCAGGGCGAGCAGACCCGCGATCGTGACCTTGGAGGCGTAGAACGAGGCGCGCTGCGGCACCGCGGCCAGCGAGGTGCGGATCATGCCGGTGCTGTACTCGCTGGAGATCACCAGCACACCGAAGACGATCAGCGCGAGCTGGCCCAGCGACATGCCGAAGAAGCTGGTGTTCGTCGGGTCGAAGGTGGCCCGGTCGGTCGCGTCCAGCGAACTCCAGGTGTTGTTGAAGACCAGACAGATCACCGCGCCAAGACCCACGGTGACCACGAAGGCCAGCGCCAGGGTCCACACGGTGGAACGTACGGAACGGATCTTGGTCCACTCCGACTGGAGGATCGCCACGGGCGAAGCCATGTCAGCGCCCCTTTCCGGAGTTGTCGGAACCCGAGCCGTCGGAGCCGGAGCCCGGGTCGCGCCAGCTCGCCCCCCACTGCGAGGCCGGCGGCTGCCCGCCGGACCGGTGCTGCTCCGCGGCGGTCGGCAGCGGGGCCGCGGCGACACCCGCGCCGTGCATCCCCCCTTGCGCGTGGTACTCCACCGACTCGGCGGTCAACTGCATGAACGCTTCCTCCAACGACGCCCGCTGCGGGCTGAGTTCGTGCAGCACCAGCTGATGCCGCGCCGCGAGTTCGCCGAGCTCGGCCGCGTCGCCGTCGGTGACCTCGTACGAGCCGTCCTCGGTCTCCACCACCGTGTGCCCGGCCTGCGACAACACGTCCTTGAGCTGCTCCGGCTGCGGGGTGCGCAGCCGGACGTAGGAGCGGGAGTTCTTCTGGATGAAGTCGGCCATCGAGGTGTCGGCCATCAGCCGTCCCCGGCCGATCACGATCAGGTGCTCGGCGGTCAGTGCCATCTCGCTCATCAGATGGCTGGAGACGAAGACCGTACGGCCCTGCGCGGCCAGGCCCTTCATCAGATTGCGGATCCAGTGGATGCCCTCCGGGTCCAGTCCGTTGACCGGCTCGTCGAACATCAGGATCTCCGGGTCGCCCAGCAGCGCGGCGGCGATGCCGAGCCGCTGGCCCATGCCCAGCGAGAACCCCTTGGAACGCTTCTTGGCCACCGCGCTGAGACCGACCGTCTCCAGCACCTCGTCCACCCGGTTCCGGGGGATGCGGTTGGACTGGGCCAGGCACAGCAGATGGTTGTACGCGGTCCGGCCGCCGTGGATCGCCTTGGCGTCCAGCAGCGCGCCGATGTACTTCAGCGGTTCGCTGAGCTGCGCGTAGCGCTTGCCGTCGATCTGGACATCGCCGCTGGTCGGGGTGTCCAGACCCAGCATCATCCGCATCGTCGTGGACTTGCCCGCGCCGTTCGGCCCGAGGAAGCCCGTCACCACGCCGGGGCGCACGGTGAAGGTCAGATGGTCGACGGCGGTCTTGTCCCCGTACCGCTTGGTGAGCCCCTGCAACTCAATCATGGGGGCGAGGCTAGCAAGTGCGACGGAACCCCCGCCCGAGGAGGGGCGGGGGTTCCGCACAAGACACCGACGGTCTGCCCCGCAGGGCCCTTCGTCAGATCAACGCGACTGCTGGGCCGGGACGCCGCGCGAGATCGGCTCGTCGTCGGCCGGCGAGGTCGCCGCCGCCACCGCGGCACCGGTCAGCGTGGCCAGCATCTCGCGGACGTTGGTCAGCTGGGCGTTGATGCTGTCGCGGCGGTTGGTGAGCGCCGCCAGCTCGCGCTCGGACTCGCTGCGGATCCGGTCGGCCTTCGCGTTCGCGTCCGCGACGATGTCCTCGGACTGGCGCTGCGCGGTCTCCACGGTCTGCCGGGCCCGGCGCTCCGCGTCCGTACGCAGCTTCTCCGCCTCAAGGCGCAGCTGCTCGGCGCGGTGCTCGATCTCCGCCAGGCGCTTCTCCGCCTTGGCCTGACGCGACGCCAGGTCGCGCTCGGACTGCTCACGACGCTTGGCGAGGTTCGTCTCGAAGTCCGCGGCGGCCTGGGCGGCCTTGGCGCGGGTCTCCTCGAACAGCGCGTCGGCCTCCTCGCGCTTGGCGGACGCGTCCTTCTGCGCGTCGGTGCGCAGCTGGGTGGCGTCGCCCTTCGCCTTGTCGACGATCCGCGCGCCCTCGTCCTCGGCCTTGGCCTTGCGGTCGGAGGCGAAGCTCTCGGCGTCGCTGCGCACCTGCGCGGCGGCCGACTCGGCCAGCTCGCGGTGCTGTTCGGCGGCGCGGCGGGCCTCCTCACGCAGGTCCTTCGCCTCCTCCTCGGCGAGGCGGAGGATCTTCTCCACACGGGCACCGAGACCCGCGTACGACGGCTCCGAGTCGTTCACCTGAGCCTGGGCGTTCTGGGTTTCGAGGTGGAGCTCCTCGATGCGCTTCTCCAGCGCGGTGATCCGGGTCAGTGCGCTGTCACGGTCGGCGACGAGCTTGGTGATGCGGTCGTCCACCTGTCCGCGGTCGTATCCGCGCCGCACGAGCTCGAAGCCGAATGGGGAGGAAGTGTCGCTCATGAGGTTCCTGTCGATGATTCAGACCGAAGAGGTGATAGTGGGAATCCTAGGGGCCCGAGCGGCGTGTCACCGAGCCATTGCGTATGAGGTATGAAAATGGTCCGCTCAATCGAGTGGAGCGTCGTCGATACGCTTGCCACTCGAACGAGTGGAACCCGCGCTCGCGCCTGCGGCGACCGTACTCTTCGTGCTACCGCCCCCGACGACCGGTGCTTCGAACGATTCCAACGCCTCCAGCACGTCCTGGACACGGGAGATCTCCGCATTGATGTCCTCTCTGCGGCGCACCAGGATCTCCAAGTCTCGTCTGCCCTCGGCCACGATGCGGTCGGCCTCGGCGCGTGCCTCCCCCTTGACCCGCTCCGCCTCCCGCTCGGCCTCGTTCTTCTTCTGCTCGGCCTCCTTCAGGAGGCCCTCGACCTTCTTGACGGCGGCGATACGGACCTTGCTCGCCTCCGACGTGGCCGTGGTCTTGATCTCGGCGGCCTTCGCCTCCGCCTCCGCCAACTGCTCGGTCGCGGCGGCCACCAGCTTGTCGACCCGCTCGCCGACGGACTTCATCGCCTCCGCGGCCTCCTTGCGGGCCCGCTCGTGCAACTCCTCGACCTCGGTCTCGACCCGCTGCCGCAACTCGGCGGTGCGCTCCCGGGTGGCCGTGGCGTCGGTGCGGGCCTCCCGTAGCAGGGTATCCGCGTCCGTACGGGCGCGCTCCACCCGTGCATTGCCTTCCGCCGTCGCCTCATTGACGATCCGTTCGGCCTCGCCGCGGGCCGCGCCGACCATCGCGTCGGCCTGCTCCTCGGCGGCGGCCTGGGTCTTCAGCGCCTCCGTCTGCGCCTGGCCGATCAGCTCGTCGGCCTGCTCTGCGGCCTCGCTGCGGCGCTTGTTGGCCGCCTCGCGGGCCTCGTCAAGGACGCGCTGCGCGTGCTCCCTGGCCTGCTCGGCGTCCCGCTCGGCCGCCTCAAGCGTCTCCAGGGAGAGGGTGCTCAGCCGCTCGGCCTCCTCGCGGGCCTTGGCCACCAACTGGTCGGCCTGGGCGGCCGCGTCGGTGCGCATCCGGTTCGCGGTCTCGCGGGCCTCCGAGCGCAGCCGGTCGGACTCCTCGATCGCCTCGTTGACCGTACGGTCGGCCAGCGAACGGGCCGCCTCGGCCTCCTCCTGGCTCTCCCGGCGGATGCGCGCCGAGTCCTCGTGCGCCCGCTCCCGCTCGGAGTTGGCGTCCGCGCGCAGTCGGCCGGCCTCGCCCTCCGCCTCGCCGCGCATCCGCTCGGCCGCGTGCTCGGCGGCCGAGCGCAGCCCGGCGACCTCCTCCTCGGCCTCCTGGTGCAGATGCGCGACCGCGTCCCGTACCTGCTGCGCGGTGCTCTCCGCCGCCGCGACCATCTCGGCCGCCCGCTGCTCGGCCTCCGCCGCCAGCCGGTCCGCCTCCGCCGCCGCGTCCTCGACGCGCTTACGGGCGGCGGCCAGCAACTCCTCGCTCTCCCGGCGGGACTGCGTCCGCTCCTGCTCGGCCTCGGTACGGGCCGCGCCCAGCAGCTCCTCGGCCTCGCGCCGGCGCCTGGCCGCCTCCTCCCGCGCGGCGGCCAGCGCCTCGGCGGCCTCCGCCCCGGTCCGCTCGGCCGCGGCCGCCGCCTCCGCGCGCAGCCGGTCGCCGGTCTCCTGCGCCTCGGTCTTGCGCGCCTCGGCCTCCGCGGCGGCGTCCGCCTGGAGCCGCAGGGCCACCGTCTCGGCCTCCGCGCGGGTCTGCGCCGCGTCGGCCGCGGCCTCGTCGCGCAGCCGTACCGCCTCGGCCCTGGCCTGCTCCTGAAGGACACGGACCCGCTCGGCGGCCTCCTGGCGCAGCCGCTCGCCCTCCTCGGCCGCCTCGGCGCGGATGCGGTCCGACTCGTCGGTGGCCTCGCGCAGCCGCTCCTCGGCCGCGGTGACCCGCGCCTCGGCCTCCTCGCGCAGCCGTGCCAGGTCGACCCCGGCCTCGGCTCGCATCCGGGTCACCGCCGCCTCGGTCTCCGCGCGCTGCTCGGCGGCGGCCCGGTCGGCCTCCTCGCGCACCGCGGCGGCGGCCTGCTCGGCCTCGGCCCGCAGCTCCTCGGCCTCCGCGCGGGCCTGCTGCAACGCCTCCTCGGCCTTGGTGTTGAGCGTCGACGCCCGCTCGACGGACTCGGTACGCAGCCGGTCGGCCTCGGTCGCCGCGCTCTGCCGTACGTCGTCGCCGTCGGCCTTCGCCTTGGCCAGCAGCTCCTCGGCCCGGCGGGCGGCCTCCTCGATCTGCTGGACGGCCTCGCGCCGCGCCTCGCCGCGCAGCCGCTCGCCCTCGGCGACCGCGTCGGCCCGCAACTGCTCGGCCTCGCCGCGCAGCCGCCTGGCCTCCTCCTGGAGTTCGACGGTCCTGGCCCGGTACTCCGCGGTGTCGTCCTGCGCGGCGCCCCGCAGCTCCTGCGCCGATGCCTCGGCCTCGGTCCGCAGCCGCTCGGCCTCCGCGTCGGCCTCCCGGCGGATGCGCTCGGCCTCCTCGGCGGCCGCCTTCGTGGTCGAGCGGGCGTCCTCGGACGCCTTGGTCAGGATCTCCTCGGCCGACCTGGCGGCCTGCGCGAGCTGCGCGGCCGCGTCCTCGGTCGCCTTGGCGCGGGCGGTCTCCTGCGTCTCGGTCCTGATCCGCTCGGCGTCCGCGCGGGCGTCCGCGACGGTCTGCTCGGCCTCCGCCTTCGCGGCCTCGACCTCCTTGGTCGCCTCCGCGACCATGCGGGCGATCTCGGCGCGGGCGGTACGGGTCCGCTGCTCGTTCTCCGACTCGGCCGCGGCCAGCCGCTTGGCGGCGGCGGCACTCGCCTCCTCGCGCAGCCGGTCCGCCTCGGCCCTGGCGGTGCGCAGCGCCTCGTCGGCCTCGCGGATGCGCTCCTCGGCCAGCCGGGACAGCTCGATGGCCCGGGCCCTGGCCTCGTCGGACTCGCTGCGGGTGGTCGTACGCAGCTGCTCGGCCTCGGAGGTGGCCTCCTGGGCCTGCGCGGAGGCCGCGGCCAGCAGCCGCTCGGCGTCCGTCCTGGCCCGGCGCAGCAGCTGCTCGGCCTCGATCCTGGCGGCCTCCGCGTCCGCGCTCAGCCGCTGGCCGGTCTGCTCGGCGACCCTCGTCGCCTCGGCGCGGGCGGCGGCCAGCGCGGCTTCGGTCTCCGCGCGGGTCTCGTCCAGCAGCCGCCGGGCCTGGGACTCGCTGCGGGCGCGCAACTGCTCGGCCCAGGCGACGTTCTCGTTGACGTGGGTCTCGACGGTGGCCCGGCGCTCGGCCAGCTCCTCGTCGAGATGGCGGCGGCGGGCGATCGCCTCGGCGTGCCACTCCGCCTCGAACCTGGCCTGGTGCTCGGCCTGTTCCTGGAGCAGCCGCTGGGTCTGCGCGCGGGCCTCGCGCAGCTCGCGCTCGGCGTCGGCGCGCAGCTGGTCGGCCTGGATCTGGGCATTGCGGAGCAGCTGGTCGGCCTGGTGGCCGATGTTGTCGTACGCAGGCCGGGACGCCAGGTTGCGCCGCGCCTCGTGCAGTTTGGCGCGCAGCACCTCGACCTGGTATCCGAGGTCGTCGGCGTGGTCGACGGCCTTGCCCCGCTCGGTACGCAGCCTGTCCATCTCGGCTTCGAGTCGAGAGAGGTGGTCGTCAGCCCGGTAGCTGTCGTTGCCCCGCACTCCGCGGTCCCATCGGTCTCCTGGCGTTCTCACCCGCCAACCGGGTGAGATTCTCCGTCGCTCCGCCCTTGACGGCCCGCGCTGCCCGGCCACGGAGGGAGCTCCAAGGAGAATGGTGTCAGATCAACGTCGCGGAGCGGCACCGTATCCAGCCGTCCACCCCGGTCGGCCCGGGTCACTCTACCGGGCAGGACGGGGGTGGGTCAGTGATCCTGCCGGTCCGGGGCCGACTGCTCGCCCTCGTCGGGGTCCCGGCCGGGGCCCGCGGCGTGCTCCTTCGCGGGGTCTTTCGTGAGGTCCTTCGCAGAGGTGACGATCTCGGTCAGCACGCCGTGGCAGTCCTTGGGGTGCAGGAAGGTGATCCGGGAGTCCATCGAACCGCGGCGCGGCTCGTCGTACAGCACCCGTACGCCCTTGTCGCGGATCGCCTCGGAGTCGGTGTCCACGTCCGAGGTACCGAAGGCGATGTGGTGGACGCCCTCACCGTTCTTGGCCAGCCACTTGCCGACCGCGGAGTCCTCGCGGGTCGGTTCGAGCAGCTGGAGGTAGGAGGCCCCGCCGTCGGAGGTCTCGTTGATCTTGAGCATGGCCTCGCGCACGCCCTGCTCCTCGTTCACCTCGGAGTGGAACACCTCGAAGCCATAGGTGGCACGGTAGAACTCGACAGTCGTGTCGAGGTCGAAGCAGGCGATCCCGATGTGGTCGATGCGAGTCAGCATGTACACAGTCCACCGCACCGATATGTGGTCACGCAACGTGCGCGCCATCACACGTTCCGCCCGGTGACCTGGGCCCTGTCCCCTCAGTACATTGACGGTAACCCTCGTTAACCTCTCTTCCGCCGAAGGGGCCGCACCATGACCAGCCAGGCCGCACGCACATCCGTGATCGTCGCAGGTGCCAGAACGCCGATGGGCCGCCTCCTGGGCAGCCTGCGCTCCTTCTCCGGCGCCGACCTCGGCGGCTTCGCCATCAAGTCGGCGCTGGAGCGGGCCGGGATCGGCGGTGAGCAGGTCGAGTACGTGATCATGGGGCAGGTGCTCCAGGCGGGCGCCGGCCAGATCCCGGCCCGCCAGGCGGCCGTCAAGGCGGGCATTCCGATGAGCGTGCCCGCGCTGACCGTGAACAAGGTCTGTCTGTCCGGCCTGGACGCCATCGCGCTGGCCGACCAGCTGATCAGGGCCGGCGAGTTCGACATCGTCGTCGCCGGCGGCCAGGAGTCCATGACCAACGCGCCGCACCTGCTGCCCAAGTCCCGCGAGGGCTACAAGTACGGCGCGATCCAGGTGCTCGACGCCATGGCGTACGACGGGCTGACCGACGCCTTCGAGAACATCGCGATGGGCCAGTCCACCGAGGCCCACAACACCCGGCTCGGCATCGAGCGGGAGCCGCAGGACGCCTTCGGCGCGCTGTCCCACCAGCGGGCCGCCGCCGCGCGGAAGAACGGCCTGTTCGACGCAGAGATCACGCCGGTCGAGATCCCGCAGCGCAAGGGCGACCCGGTGGTCTTCAGCGAGGACGAGGGCATCCGCCCGGACACCACGGCCGAATCGCTCGGCAGGCTGCGGCCGGCCTTCGCCGCCGACGGGGCCGGCACCATCACTGCCGGCACCTCCTCGCAGATCTCCGACGGCGCCGCCGCGGTGGTCGTGATGAGCCGGGCCAAGGCCGAGGAGCTGGGCCTGGAGTGGCTGGCCGAGATCGGCGCCCACGGCAATGTGGCGGGCCCGGACAACTCCCTCCAGTCGCAGCCGTCCAACGCGATCAGGCACGCGCTGGGCAAGGCCGGGCTGACCGTCGACGACCTGGACCTCATCGAGATCAACGAGGCGTTCGCGGCCGTCGCTGTCCAGTCCATGAAGGACCTCGGCGTGACCACGGACAAGGTCAACGTCAACGGCGGGGCGATCGCGCTCGGCCACCCCATCGGGATGTCCGGCGCGCGGATCGTGCTGCATCTGGCGCTGGAGCTGAAGCGGCGCGGGGGCGGTACGGGGGCGGCGGCGCTGTGCGGCGGCGGGGGTCAGGGCGACGCGCTGATCATCCGCGTGCCCTGAGCCGGTGTTCTGACCTGGTGTTCTGAGCGGGGCACCCTGAGCGGGGCACCCTGAGCGGGGTGCCCGCTCGCGCGAGCGATTGGCTACGGTTGCGCGGGGGCGGTTACCCGGGGTCGTGCCGGTGTTCGGGGGTGTCCCCGGATTCCGTGCGGGGGAGCCCGGCGGCGAACCGAGCCACATACATGCGAGCCACAAAAAGAGGGAGCAACGATGGACGTCCCGGCCCTGGTCGCGCAGGCGCGGGAGGGCCGGCCGCGTGCCGTGGCCCGGCTGATCTCGCTGGTGGAGGGGGCGTCCCCCCAGCTGCGCGAGGTGATGGCCACGCTCGCGCCGCTGACCGGCGGGGCATACGTGGTCGGGCTCACCGGCTCGCCCGGCGTCGGCAAGTCCACGTCCACCTCGGCGCTGGTCACCGCGTACCGCAAGGCCGGCCGGCGGGTGGGGGTGCTCGCGGTCGACCCGTCCTCGCCGTTCTCCGGGGGCGCGCTGCTCGGCGACCGGGTCCGGATGTCCGAGCACGCCTCCGACCCCGGCGTCTACATCCGCTCGATGGCCACCCGAGGCCACCTCGGCGGCCTCGCGTGGGCCGCTCCCCAGGCGATCCGGGTGCTGGACGCCGCCGGGTGCGACGTCATCCTGGTCGAGACGGTCGGGGTCGGCCAGTCCGAGGTGGAGATCGCCGCGCAGGCCGACACCTCGGTGGTGCTGCTCGCGCCCGGCATGGGCGACGGCATCCAGGCGGCGAAGGCCGGCATCCTCGAAATCGGCGACGTCTACGTCGTCAACAAGGCGGACCGGGACGGCGCGGACTCGACGGCCCGCGAGCTGAACCACATGCTCGGCCTGGGCGAGTCCCGGGCGCCGGGGGACTGGCGGCCGCCGATCGTCAAGACGGTGGCGTCGCGGGGCGAGGGGATCGACGAGGTCGTCGAGGCGCTGGAGAAGCACCGGGCGTGGATGGAGGAGAACGGGGTGCTCATGCTGCGGCGTGAGCGGCGGGCGGCGGGGGAGATCGAGAATATCGCGCTGACCGCGTTGCGAGCGCGGCTCGGCGATCTGCCCGGCGATCAACGGCTGTCCGCTCTCGCGGCAGCCGTCGTGGGGGGCCGCCTTGACCCTTACGCGGCAGCGGACGAGCTCGTCGCGGGCCTGACCGCCGGGTAGCCCTCAATCGCCGGGCGGGCTTGGCCTCAAACGCCGGCCGGGCTCTCTGCGCTCAAACGCCGCGCGGGCTGATCCTGCCCTCAATCGCCGGGCGGGCTCGGGTGAAGCGAGCGTTCCGGCGGGCTCGCGCTGCCCTCAATCGCCGGGCGGGCTTTCTGCGCTCAAACGCCGCGCGGGCTTGGGTTGGGTGACGCTCGCGCGGGCTGATGGGGTGCTCAGGCGTGGGGGCGGGGGCGCAGGGGGAGGTGGAGGGGTTTGGCCAGGGCCAGGGCCGGGAGGGCGAGGGCGGCGGCGCCCAGGAGCAGGCCGGCCAGGTCGCCCGCCAGGGTGGGGCCCAGGTGGGACGCGCAGGCGCGGGCTGTGACCCAGGCGAGGGCCGCGCCCGGCAGGAAGGCCACGGCCAGCCGGACATGATGGCCCAGGACCCGCGGCCGCCACGCGAGCCGCCGCCGTAGCAGAGCCGTCGTGCAGACCAGCCCGACCGTGCACGCCACCGCGTACCCCGCCGCCATCCCCGTGACCGCCCAGCGGGCCGGCAGGAGTACGTAACTGGCCGCCGCCAGGCCCGCGTTGACCGCCGCGATGACGACGTTCAGAAAGAACGGCGTCCGCGTGTCGCCGAGCGCGTAGAAGCCGCGGGCCAGCAGGTACTGGCCCGCGAACGCCGGCAGCCCCAGCGCGAACGCGGTCAGCATCCACGCGATCGCCCGTGCGTCCGCCTCCGTCGTCGCGCCGTGCTGGAAGACCACCCCGGCGATCTGCGGCCCGAGAGCCAGGAACGCCAGCACCGCGGGCACGATCGCCGTCCCCGACACCTTCAGACCGCGCGAGAGGTCCGCCCCGATCGACGCGTGGTCGCCGTCCGCCGCCGCCCGGCTCATCCGCGGCAGCAGCGCGGTGACCAGCGAGACGGTGACGATGCCCTGTGGCACCACCCACAGGCTGTACGCGTTGCTGTAGGCCGCGTAGCCGACGCCCGCGTGGTGCCCGGCGGCGAGCGCGTGCTGCCCGGCGGACGTGGACAGCCGGGTGACCACCCAGTACGCGAGCTGGTTGACCAGCACCAGCATCAGCGTCCACACCGCCGCCCGCATCGGCGCGGCCAGCCCCCACCCGCGCCAGTCGAACCGCGGCTGCCAGCGGAAGCCCGCGGCCCGCAGTGAGGGCAGCAGGGCCAGCGCCTGTACGGCGATCCCGGCGGTGCTGCCGAGCCCCAGCAGCATCGCGTCCCGCCGGTCGACACCGCCGTGCGCGAGCCCCAGATAGAGCCCGAACACCCCGATCACCACAACGTTGTTGAGCACCGGCGTCCACATCATCGCGCCGAACCGGTCCCGGGCGCCCAGCACTTGGCCGAGCAGTGTGAAGAGCCCGTAGAAGAGGATCTGCGGCAGGCAGTAACGGGCCAGCGCCACCGTCAGATCGCGCTGCGCCCCCGTGAAGTCCGGGGCGTACGCGCCCACCAGCAGCGGCGCCGCGAGTACGGCCAGCGCGGTGATCACCAGCAGCGCGACCCCGCACAGGGTCAGCAGCCGGTCCGTGTACGCCCGCCCGCCGTCGGAGTGTTCCTTGGCCGCGCGGACGAGTTCGGGGATGAAGACGGACTGGAGGGCGCCGCCGATCATCAGCGCGTAGATGATGTTCGGCACGGTGTTGGCCACTCCGAAGGCGTCGCCGTACGCGGCTGTGCCGACCGCCGCGGTGATCACGGAGAGCCGGATGAACCCGGTGGCCCGCGAGACCAGCGAACCGGCCACCATCACCCCGCCGCTGCGCCGCAGCGAGGGCTGCCGGGCGTGCGCCCGCCGCCCCTTGAGGTCCGCTGCTGAACTCACCCGTCGTACTCCCCACGTCGCCCTGCCCGATCGTCGCAGACGCGCAAGTCTGCACCGGCGGCCGAGGCGGGTGGTAGTCGGCGGGCGTGTCGGAAAGGTCTCTGTCACCTGGGGGCCCGCACAGGCGTGAGACGGGTCAGCGGGCCGCGGCGGTCCGCTCCGCAGCGCGGAGGACGACGCCTTGACGATGACCACGCACCAGCGTTCCGAACGGACCATGGACGACGGCATGTCCGGCGCCCTGCGGCTGCGCCCGATCCCGGCCGAGACGCACGCGGCCTTCCTGCGCGGCGCGGGGGCGGCTGGGGGCCGGGGTGCCGGCACGGTGAGCTTTCTGCAGAACCCCGCCTGGGCCCGGGTGAAGACCGGCTGGCAGGCGGAGAGTCTGGGCTGGACCGACGCGCGGGAGCGGCTGGTGGGCACCGCGCTGGTGCTGTACCGCCAACTGCCGGGCGTACGACGCTCGTTCGCGTACCTCCCGGAGGGCCCGTGCCTGGACTGGTCCGACCCTCGGCTCGCCCGCTGGCTCGACCCGCTCCTCGACCATCTGCGCGCCACGGGCGCCTTCGCGGTACGGATGGGGCCGCCGCTGGCGTATCGGCGGTGGACGGCACCCACGCTCAAGGGCGCGGTCGGGCCGGGGCGGCGGATCGGCGACGTACTGCCCGATCTGGTGGAACCGCTCGGCGCGTCGGTCGCGGACCGGCTGCGGGAGGCGGGCTGGCGGCGCTGCGGCGAGGACGGGCAGGGCGGTGACGCGCAGCCGCGGCTGGTGTTCGAGATACCGATGGCCGGCCGCGGTCTGGACGACCTGTGGACCGGCCTGAACCAGGAGTGGCGCCGCAACATCAAGAAGGCCGCGAAGTCCGGGGTAAGGACCGGGGTGGAGGGCCCGGAGGCGCTGCCCGCCTTCCACGAGCTGCTGCGGATCACCGAGCGGCGCGACGGCTTCGACCTCGGCCGCGGACTCGACTACTACCAGCGGCAGTACGCGGCGCTCAACGCCGAACTGCCCGGCCGTATGCGGCTGTACACCGCGTGGCACGACGGGGAGATGCTCGCCGCGCACACGATGCTCACAGGGCCGGACGGCGGGCGCGTCTGGTACCAGACCGGCGCGTCCGCCGATCACCGGCGGGAGGTGCGGCCGAGCAACGCGTTGCAGTGGCGGATGCTGTGCGACGCCCATGCGATGGGCGTCGGGGTGTACGACATGAGGGGGGTGCCGGACGCGTTGGATCCCGAGGTGCGGGGGCACGGGTTGGTGCGGTGGAAGCTCGGGACCGGGGGTGAGGTGGTGGAGACGCTGGGGGAGTGGGAGTTGGGGTTGCAGGGGGCGGTGAACAAGGCGTTGCACCGGGGGATGAACGCGTATCTCCTGCATCGCTGAACGTCGGGCCGTGCCCGGCGCCCCCTGCCCTCAATCGCCGGCCGGGCTTGGCCTCAAGCGCCGGCCGGGCTGATCCTGCCCTCAAACGCCGGGCGGGCTTGGTTGGTTGACGTCGCCCGGCGGGGCGGGTCAGCGGGTGCGGGCGGCGCGGAGGTGGGTGGCTACCGGGGCCAGGGCCTCGCGGTAGGCGACCAGGGACTCCGACGGGATCAGGTCGATGAAGTGCGCGCGCACCGACGCGACATGGCGGGGCGCGACCTTGCGCATCGTCTCCCAGCCCAGCTCGGTCAGCACGGCGTACAGCCCGCGGCGGTCGGACTCGCAGTTCTCCCGGCGGACCATTCCCGCCGTCTCCATCCGGGTGACCTGGTGGGACAGCCGGCTCTTGGACTGGAGCGTGGACTTCGCCAGGTCGCTCATCCGCATCCGGCGGTCCTCCGCCTCGGAGAGGTTGACCAGGATCTCGTAGTCGTTGTTGGTCAGCCCGAAGGGCTGGAGGTCGCGCTCCAGTTGGTACATCAGCAGTCGGCTGACATCGAGGTGGATACGCCAGGCCCGCTGCTCGTCTTCGCTGAGCCAGGTGGTGACTGCGTCCGCGGTCTCGGTCTCCATACGGTCAATCCTACCGGCGGTTGAACCGTGGATGATCGCCAGGGTAGCCGCGCGGTCACACGGGGTGCCCTTCCGTCGCCTCCGAGGCCACGCCCGTCTACGTACCCGCCCCCGGTACCCCGGGACCCGCCTGCCCCGGCACTCCCCCGGTGGCCAGTTCTCCCATCAGCGTCTCGGTGGACTGGAGCAGCACCTGTCCCGCCCCCACGAACTCGAACTGGTGCTCCTCGCCCGAGGCCCCGCCGATGCCCGTGAGCGCCCGGATGCCGCCGAGTACCCCGCGCATGTAGCCGTGGTCGTAGTGGTGGCACGGCGACGGGCAGTCCGCCCAGCCGACCAGTGCCTGCGGGTCCACCCGGATGGGCGGCTCCACGAAGTGCACGGCGCCGTTGGACGCGGCCACGAAGGTGCCCGTGCCGATCAGCGTGAGGAACCCCGGGACGATCGACTGCTTGAGGGCCAGCCCGGGCTGGAAGGCCAGCAGGTTGCCCGAGCGGATGGTGAGATTGCCGTTCTCCAGGTCGTACGAGTTGATGTCGTACGACCGGTCGGCGAGCAGCATCTTGCCGCGGCCCTGGGCGACCACCCAGTCGGCCGCGTGCAGCGGGGAGTGGAAGTTCGCCGCGACCAGCCGGTCCAGCGGGCCGTGGCCGATCGCGAGGAAGTCGACCTGCCCGTAGTAGGCGATCATCTTCCCCTTCTGCAGGAACCACTGCCCGTCGAGGTCCACGCTGAACGCGTAGGCGTTGACGTTGTCGTTGGACGGCAGGGTGTGGGCGTCGTGGATCACCGGCCCGCCGTGCGCGGACGGCTGCCCCGGCGGTACGGACGGCGGCACCGGGGGCAGGGGCGGTGGGGGCGGATACGTCACAGCTTCTCCTCCGACGCCTGCACATAGACCATGCCCTGTCCCGACAGCTCCAGCTGGAAGGCCTCGCCCGAGCCGCGGCCGACCATCTCGCGCCAGCCGAGCGCGGTGGTCAGCTTGTTGCGTACGTCGCCGCGGTGGGCGACATACGCCTGCGGGTCGACATGGACCGGACGCTGCGGGGTGATCGGCAGCTCGACGACGCCGCCGTGGGCCATCACCGCGACCGAGCCCTTGCCCTGGAGGGTGGTGGTGAACAGGCCCTGCCCGGTGACCTGACCGCGTATCACGCCCATCACCCCGCCCTGCGAGCCCATGAACATCGTGCCCTGCCGCAGCGAGCCGTCGAAGGCCAGCAGCCGGTCGGCCTCGACGTAGAGCGTCTCGCCGGTGAGGTCCACGGTGTGGATGTGGTGGCCGCCGTGGCCGAACATCACCGAGCCGTTGCCCTCGACGGTCATCAGCGGGGTCGCCTCGTTGGCCACCCGGCGGCCGATCATCGACATCACCCCGCCCTGCCCGCCGGTGATGCTGGGGGTGAACGACACCTCGCCGCGGTAGGCGAGCATCGCGCCGCGCTGACTGAACAGCCGCTGGCCGGGCACGACCGGCGCCTCGACCATCTTGGAGTTGATCCTGGTGAACGGCATCTAGAGCTGTCCCCCGATCGTGTCGCG
Source organism: Streptomyces sp. NBC_00223 (assembly GCF_036199905.1). Taxonomy (NCBI): domain Bacteria; kingdom Bacillati; phylum Actinomycetota; class Actinomycetes; order Kitasatosporales; family Streptomycetaceae; genus Streptomyces; species Streptomyces sp. NBC_00223. The sequence goes on from NZ_CP108109.1 coordinate 5,994,306, forward strand.
CTCGCTGGGCTGCACGTAGACCAGGCCCTCCCCCTCGAAGCGGATCTGGAAGCTCTCGCCCGAGCCCTCGCCGATCAGCGTCCGCCAGCCCAGCGCGGACTGGAGCTGCTGGCGCAGACTGCCGGTGTGCGCCACATACGCGCCCGGATCGACGATCAGCGGGGTCGCGGCGGTCACCCGCAGGACGATCGCCGGTCCGGCGGACATGATCGCGGCCTGCCCGACCCCCTCGACGGTCGTGGTGAACAGCCCGTTGCCCTGCGAGGCGCCGCGCAGCCCGGTGAAGGTGGTGCCGGTACGCAGGCCGGGCTCGGTGACCAGCAGATTGCTCGCCTCGACATACAGCTTCTCGCCGGCCAGCCGGACCAGGTTGATCTCGGTGGCGCGGTCGGCGAAGTAGCAGGTGCCGCGGCCCTTGACCTCCATGACGGCCATCGACTCGCCGGTGATCCGGCGGGTGACCAGGCCGCGCAGACCCTCGCCGCCGCCGGTCATCTTCTTGAAGGTCATCTCACCGTCGTAGGCGACCATCGCGCCGTTCTTCGCCTTGACGGCGTCGCCGTCGAGGTCGACGGCCAGGACGCGGCTGCCGTGCAGCCGGAAGTTCGCCATCAGACGCTGTCCGCCGTCGGGCGCCGGCGTACCGGCAGCGGGTCGGGCACCTCACCGGCCGCCTCCTCGACTTCGAGCAGCGACTCGCCGCGCCGCTCGGCCTCGAACGCCTCCACCCCGCCGCGCAGCCCGAACAGCCGCTTGGCGAGCAGGATGTAGAGCACGGCCAGGACATTGAGGGCCAGCGTGGCGATCTTGAACGAGCTGGTCTTCTCCGTGAGTTCGTAGACCTCGATCGGCAGGAAGGCGGCGGTCGCGACCACCGTCAGATACTCCGCCCAGCGCTTGCCCCACCACAGGCCGAAGCCCTCGACGATCTCGATCAGCGCGTAGACCACCAGTCCGCCGGCCACCAGGCGCAGGGTGGACTGCTTGTAGTCGAAGGTCTTGCGGATCGTGTCGACGACCGGCGAGTGGTCGAGGTCGTAGTGGAAGTGGTCGGCGACCGGCTTGAAGGCGGTCAGGTCCTTCTCGAAGAGCTGGTGGACCGCGTCCTGCGAGTTGCTGAACTTCCACACCGCCCAGGCGGCCAGCACGATCAGCAGCCCGCGCAGCACCCGCTCGACCGCCAGGAAGCGCAGGATGAACAGGTCACGCAGCGCCTTGCCGCGCGGCACCAGCGGGGCCTGGTCGGCCGGGCCGCTGCCGTGCGGCTCGCCGAGGACGAAGTCACCGCAGCGCAGACAGCGCCAGACCGTGCCGACCGGCGTCTGCGCGTGCAGCTTCGCGCGCAGACGGAGCTCGGTGGGCGCGTAGGTGATGTGGCCCCTGCGGGAGCAGTGTCTGCGGTCCCAGTCGATGCTCATCGGTGTCGGTCCCCGTCTGTGTGGGTCGGTGGCGGGTGGGGCGGCGCTGTCCGCGTCCGGGCCGGCGGGCGGTCACCGGCGGCGGGTGCGGGACAACGTGGTCCGTGAGAGGGGACGTTATCGCCCCGGCGCGCGGTTGCCGACCCCCCGGAGCGTGGGAGCCGACCCCCCCGGGGCGGGACGCGGGCCCAGGTCCGGTGATAATGGTCGGGAGTCTTGTGATCGCGTTCACAAGACCCGCACCGCCCGACCGCCGACAGTGAGGTTCCCGTGGACCTGAAGACCGCTTCCGCCCTGCGCAGGCTGCGCCTGGTGTCCGCCCCCGAGGCGGTGTCGTTCCTGCTGCTGGGGGTCTGCTCGGTGCTCAAGCGCACCACGGACTTCAACGCGGTCCCCACCATGGGCATGATCCACGGTGTGCTCTTCATCATCTACGTGGTGCTGTGGGCGCTCGCCTGGTACCGGGTCCGCTGGACGCTGGGCCGGTCCGCGCTGTACTTCGTGCTCTCGGTCCTGCCCACCGGCGGCTTCTTCGCCGAGCGGATGCTGCACCGCGAGTGCCAGGAGAGCGTCGACGCCGCCCGCCGGGCGCAGACCGAGGCGGTGACCCCCGCGTGATCGTCGCCTTCTCCGTGACCCCGCTCGGCGTCGGCGAGGAGGTCGGGGAGTACGTCGCGGACGCGGTGCGCGTCGTGCGCGAGTCCGGCCTGCCCAACCGTACGGACGCGATGTTCACCTCCGTCGAGGGCGAGTGGGACGAGGTGATGGACGTCGTACGGCGGGCCGTCGCCGCGGTCGAGGAGCGGGCCCCGCGGGTCTCGCTGGTGCTCAAGGCCGACATCCGGCCGGGCGTCACGGACGGACTCACCTCGAAGGTGGAGACCGTCGAGCGCTTTCTCGCCGAGTAACGGGATTCCGCCGCCGGACAGCGCTTTTCGGACGTTTTACGGCCGATGACCGGACGTTTCACCTCATGTCTCCGGGCGACCGCGCGGTGACGTACCGTGTCCGTATCCGATCGTCCGTACGGCGGCTGCTGTCCGGTCACAGCAGGCCGCCGGTCGCCACCGCGATGCCCAGCGGGGTGCGCTCGTACAGCACCTGGTGGCCGTAGCGGCGGGAGCGGAGCAGTCCCGCGTCGCGCAGCACCGACAGATGCGCGGAGACCGACGACATCGCCATCGCGTGCCGGTGGGAGAGCGCCGTCGTGGTGGTGGGGGAGTCCAGGGCGGTGAGGATGGCCGCGCGGTTGGCGCCCAGCAGCCGGATCAGCGCGGTGGAGGCGGCCGGTCCGCTCTCCGCCCACAACCCGCCTATCCCGCGCGCCGGATAGACCACGGTGGGCTGCCACGGCGGGTCGAAGGCGCTGCCCGCCTCCGGCCAGAAGAACACACTCGGCACCAGGATCAGCCCCTGGCCTGCGGGTTCGGGCAGCTGATTGGCGTGCCCGGTCGCCGTCAGCGCGCCGTCGGACCAACTCAGCTTCGGATGCAGCCCGGTGAACAACCGCTGCATGCCGCCGTCCGCCAACCGCCGTGCGTGGTAGGCCACATCGGCCTCCAGGACGGCCCGCAGCCGCGGCCAGTGCGGGGCCAGCAGCGCCGACCACACATGCTCGTACAGGCCCGCCAACTGCCGTACGGCGCCCTCCGGGTCGGCCAGCATGCCGGTGCCCCTGCGGGTGGCGTCCGCGCCCGGCGTCTGCGCCAGGGCCGCCGCGATCTGACCGCGGGCCACCTCCGGCGGGGTGGCCCGGATCGCGGCCAGCTCGTCCTCAAGGGCCGCCAGGGGGGCGTCGGGCAGCGGGTGCAGGAAGTCCGGGCCGTTTCCGTTCTCCGGAGAGAGCAGCCACAGGGACGCGAGATCGAGCCCGGCCGCGGCGGTACGCACCTGACGCAGCCACGGCAGGTGGTATCCGTGCCGGTCAGGACGGGACAGGGTACGGATGGCGCCCTGGATCTCCCGCAGCGGAGAGATCGCGAAGCGGCACCGGAGCAGGTCCTCAGCCGCAAACCGCATGCGAAACGACATCACGCCCCCCAAGATTCGGCTTCGCCCGAAAGACTACGACGGGTGGGGCCTGTGCCACCAGTGTGATGCCATGACAACGGACAGCGAGCACCCTCCACGTGGTGGTCACCCTCCTTCGCCGGCCGGAACAGACAACGCTCCCACCACCCCCGGGAGCGACGGAAGTACCCACGCGGGATACGGCGCGGTGTTCGCGGTCCGGGAGTTCCGGCCCATGTTCGCCGCCCACGTCCTGTCCATGCTCGGCACGGTTCTCGCCCAAGTAGCTCTGGCCGTCCTGGTGTTCCGGGAAACCCACTCCCCGGTGCTGACCGCACTGGTCTTCGCCCTGACCGTCCTGCCGTACGCCGTCAGCGGCGCCCTGCTGTCCGGCATCGCCGACCGCTACCCCCCACGCCGGGTGCTGGTCTGCTGCGACCTCTTCTCCGCCGCGTGCGTGGCCGTGATGGCGGTGCCGGGAACACCGATCGCCGTTCTGCTCGCGCTACGCGTGTCCGTCTCGATGGTCTCGCCGCTTTTCACCGGGACCCGGGGGGCCAGCCTGGCCGACATCCTCCAGGGCGACCGCTATGTGCTGGGGCGTTCACTGATCCGGATCGTCTCGCAGAGCTCACAGATCGTGGGCTTCGGCGTCGGCGGCCTGGTGCTGGTGTGGATGTCGCCGCGGGCGGCGCTGTGCGTGACCGTCGTCACGTTCCTCAGCTCCGCCCTGCTGCTGCGGACCGGGACGCGTGAGCGGCCCGCCCGCGGCGCCGGGGCCGAGGGCACGGTGATGGGCCACTCGCTGGCCTCCGCGGGGCAGTTGCTCGCGCACCCGCGGATCCGGGCGCTGCTGCTGATGTGGTGGGTGCCGCCGACGTTCTTCGCGATGGCGGAGGGGGTGGGCGCGCCCTTCGCGGACGCGGCGGGGGCCGGCTCCGCCGGGTTCGGCATCTTCCTGGCCGCGATGCCGGTGGGGACGGTGGTCGGCGAGGTGCTGGCCGGTACGCTGCTCGGCCCGGTGACCCGCGACCGGATCGCGCTGCCGCTGGCCGGGGTCTCACTGCTGCCGATGGCGGCGTTCGTCCTGCATCCGCCGCTGCCCTGGGCGATCGTGCTGCTGGTGCTCACCGGCCTGTGCGCGGCCTACGCCCTGGGGATGGACCGCTGGTTCGTCGAGGAGGTGCCCGAGGAGATGCGGGGGCGGGCGATGTCCCTGCTGGGAGCGGGGATCATGCTGCTCCAGGGCATCGGCCTGACGATCGGCGGCGCGGTGGCGGAGTGGGCCCCGCCGTACACGGTCATCTGCGGCGGGGGTGTGCTCGGTACGGTCGCGGTCGCCGCGGTCGTCCGCTCCGTCCACCGCACCCGCGTCCCCGTCGACCCCCTTCCGGCAGCTTAGGCGTCCTGACCTGCGGGACGCCCCCATCGGGCCTCGGAGAACACCCTCTTGTGGACCCGGTCGGCTGGGTAAACTGCCGCCATGGGGCTCATGGACGATCTGAACAAGGCTCAGGCGGCTGCTCACTCCGCGGAATCCGATATCCGCAACCAAGTCGAGGCGACCTTTGAGGTCGCCTCGCGGGTCTGGAGCGATTTCCTCGTCTACTGCCGGGATTTTGCCACACTGGCGCCACGGAAGGGGATTTCGCCGAAAACCGGAAAGGAAGTGGTGGGCCGGGGGCGCGACAAGTCGCCCACGGGCCGGGGGTATCTGGACTCGTTCATCTCTCATCCCGGCGGGTGGATCATCAACCGGGCTCCAGGAGCGACCCCGATGTTCTATATCACCACCGAGGGAGAGCTGTACGTCGAGGGGCGGCGAGGGGAGAAATCCGGATTCCTCCCCTCGCGTAAAATCGTCACTTACACTTTCGTTCCGTGCCCCGCTTTCCCGGCGGCGCCGCCGAATTTCTCCGACAGGCCCACGGATTCCACGGTCTCGGGCTGGATGCCGTGGAGATTCGAGTTCACGAGCAGGGCTCCCATGGGTTGTTCGGATGTGGTGAAGGCCGACATCGAGCAACTCGGCGGCTGTGTGGTCCTGGACACGCCGTGGGAAAAGAGTTTCGCCAAGGACCACGTCCTCAACGTGCTGTCACCTCAGCGCCACTGAACGCGAATGGGTGTGCAGGTCGCGGTGTTCGCGGTGTGAGCCGACCACGTCGGGCCCGGTTGTACGTCAACCGATTCCGAGCCCGCCCGACGTCAACCCCTCAAGCCCGCCCGGCGCTTGAGGGCGGGGGCGTGAGCGCGGGTGGCGCGTTGGCCGATTCTGAGTCCGCCCGGCGCCTGAGGCAGGCCGGGCAGTTGCGCGAGGAGTCGGAGGCGATCGCCGCCCAACTGGTCCATCGCGCCATACGTTCGGCGAGGCCGTCCACGGCGGGATCGGGCCCGCCGTCGGCCAAGTCCTGGCTGCATGCCAAACCCGATGTGAGTGCGCTTCGCACCGTCCCCGACGGGCATGTCCCATGTCGGCGGCGCACGCTCTGTCCTGGGCGCCGAACCTGCCCACCGGGTCGGGAGCTGTTGGCGCCTGTACGGTGCGACGTGGGTCAGCTGTCGGTGTCCTTGGGGTGCCGTGTGGAGGCGTAGACGAGGTGCACGGTACGGCGAGGGAGGTCGACGAGGTAGCGGACGCGGCCGCCGGCGGTGACCTCGTACTCCCACTGGGGGTATTCCGTGCCGCCAAGGGTGGCGGAGGCCAGGCGTCCGCGGAGCCTGTGCTGACGGTCGGGGTCGTTCGTGGAGACCGGGTCGGCGCGCAGCGCCTCGTAGCAGCGCCGGGTGTTACCCGGGGCTTCGGTGCACAGGTCGCCCCAGCCTTTGGCTGCGTCGTTCGTGGCGAATCGGAGGCGCCATTCGTTGCCGATCGGCGGCGGCGGGACGTCGTCGCCGCGTTTGGGGCTCATGGAGCAGGTACCTCGCCGTGGTCCTCGTCCGGGAGCGGGGAGGTCAGCTGCGCCGTCAGGTCGGGATCGGCGAGGATCCTGGCGGTGGCGCGCCATTCGACGATGACTCGGTGCAGATTGGTGTGCACATCCAGTTCTGCGGCGTCGTGGGTTGCGTTCACGAGGTCGACGACGAACTCGCGCACTTCCTCTGTCGACAGGTGCCGGGTCCACGGGAAGACCGCGGGCAGGGCGAGCAGAATCGCGCGGGCGCCTTCGTCGCTGCTGATCAGGGCTGAGAACAGCCGGGCGGTGACATCGGCGGTCTCCTCGCGTTGACGATCATGGCGCTCAGTGGTGAGGTACAGATCTTCGCCGTCGCGACGCGTGACGTGAACGCGCTGGGCGCGTTCGACGGTGTCGGCAACCCGCTTGGAGTTCTTCGACAGGTCGGAGAACGAAACGGTGAGAGTGGACATGGGTCCAGCCTGCTTCGGAACACATTCCGAAGTCAAGGAAGAGGTGGCGCCGTACCTCTTGCGGCCGAGCGAACCGTGTCGATGAGTGTCAGTGGCCGCCGTGATGACGGGCGCGGCGGAGATTCTGGTGTCTGCCTGGTCGCGGTGCGAGCCGACCACGTCGGGCCCGGTTGTACGTCAACCGATTCCGAGCCCGCCCGACGTCAACCCATCGAGCCCGCCCGGCGCTTGAGGGCAGAGGACACCCGCCCGGCGTCTGAGGGCAGAACCAGCCCGGCCGGCGCTTGAGGCCAAAGCCCGGCCGGCGGCTGGGGGCAGGGGAGGACCGGCCACCGATGTCAGGAAGAAAGTCGGCCGGGAGCTGTCACGATGAGGGTCGCCCGCGCGTGTAAGCAAGCGGGAGGGACGAACCACATGACCCAACAGCGCGCCCCGGGCCCCGCCCGGACCGCGGACTTCGACCAGTTCTACACGGCGACAGCCAAACGCATGGTCGCCGTCGTCTACGCCGTCACCGGCGACCTGGCCGAAGCCGAGGACGCCGTGCAGGAGGCGTACGCCCGCGCGTGGCAGCGCTGGGCGAAGCTCACCGACGAGGGCGACCCCACACCCTGGGTGCGTACGGTCGCGCTGCGCCTCGCCGTGAGCACCTGGCGCAAGGCACGCAACCGCGTGCGCGCCCAGTTCCGGCACGGTCCCCTCCCCGACGCGCCCGCACTGGCCCCGGACCGGGTCGCGCTCGTCGAGGCCCTGCGCTCGCTCGGCACCGACCAGCGCACGGCCGTCGTGATGCACCACCTGCTCGACCTCCCGGTGGACGAGATCGCCCGCGTGACCGGTGTGTCGAGCGCCGCCGTCCGCACCCGGCTCAGCCGTGGCCGCAAGGCGCTCGCCGCCCGCCTCAAGGAGGAACCCGGCGCGGACGACCCCGAACACCCCGCCCGTTCCAGGCACCTACGCACCGAGGAGGTGCCCCTTCATGGCTGACCAGTCCGGCCCGACGAACCCGGTCGGACCCGACCCGATCGACGACCGGCTGCGTGAACTCGCCCGTGACACCGAGCCGCTGGTCGTCCTGGCCGGAGCGGCGGCGGCCCGCCGACACGGCGAGCGGCGGCGCGCCCGGCGCAGGACCGGTGCCGTCTCCCTCGTGGCCGCCCTCGCGCTGGCCGTCGGCTGCTGGCAGTTCCTCCCCGGGCTCCGTACCGGCGCCGACCCCACCGTGCCCGCCGCGTCCACCCCCGCCTCCCCGTCCCCCGCCGCGCTGACCACCGTCCTGGACGCCGAACTCCTCCCGCCCGAGGCCCTCCCGCTCTACCCGAAGTGGAGATGGGAGGAGGTCCCGGTCGCGGCGGAGGGCAAGTACCCGCGGACCTGCCCGATAGCCCCAGGACCCCAGACGGTACGGGCGTCGGTGGAACGCACCTACGCCGAGAGCGCCTATGGGCTCGTCGCCCACTACCGGCTGTACGCCCTGACCGGCGAGGCCGCCACCCAGGAGGCCGCCTCCCGGGTGGCGGCCCAGGCGAAGGCCAAGTGCGGCCCGGTGGTGGCGGGACCGGACAGCATCGCGTCGGCCGGCCCCGGCCGTGACCGCGACCCCGGGTCGGTCTCCGTGTGGATCGCGTGGCGCGGCGCGTATCTCGCCGTGTTCGACCTCCGCGCGACCGGCGACGGCGACATGGGCAAGGCCGGGTTCTCCGGTGCGGGCGACGAGCCTGCCAAGTGCATTGCCAGGTCGCTCAGCCGGCTGGCACCCGACGCCGTGGACAGTCCCGTTCCCACCGGTCCGGTCGGTAAGGGGAGCGCTGTCACCGGAGGCGAGGTGCCGCCCGCCGGGGCGTACAGGCCGGACGTCGGCGGCACCGGCACCGGCATCGACTCCTTCCCCGACTCCACCACGCTCACCCCGCACTGCTGACAAGGACCGTGATCCCGTGTACCGCATACGTTTCACCCGACCGCGGGCCCTCACCGTGCCCGCCGTGCTGCTGGCCGTGGCACTCGGCGCCACCGCTTGCGGCGGCCACGACAGCGACGCCGGCGGCGGTTCCTCCGGCGGCAAGGACGGCGCCGGCCCGGCGTCCACCACCGCCGCCCCCGCGCGGGTCACCGTCACGCCCGCCGCGGACACCGCGAACGTCCTGCCGGGCACCCCGGTGAAGGTCACCGTCTCGGGCGGCACGCTCGGCACGGTCACCGTCACCCCGGACGGCAAGGCCAACGACGGCGTCCAGCCGGTCGAGGTCACCGGCGCCCTCGACCCGGCCAAGCACACCTGGACCTCCGACCGCACGATGACGCCCGGCACCTCGTACACCGTCAAGGTCACCGCCGCCGACCCGGCGGGCCGGGCGACCGGGACCACCAGTACGTTCACCACGGCCGCCGCCGCCAAGGTCAACGGCGTCACACCGACCCCGCTCAACCACGACGTGGTCGGCGTCGGGCTGCCGGTCTCGCTCGCCTTCGACCGGCCCGTGGTCGACAAGGCGGCCGTGGAGAAGGCGCTCACCGTCACCACCACCCCGGCCGTGCACGGAAGTTGGGGCTGGCTGACCGATCCGCTGACCGGCGTCCAGCGGGTGGACTGGCGGCCGGACACGTACTGGCAGCCCGGGACCAAGGTCACACTGACCGCGAAGCTCAGCGGCATCGACACCGGCGACCACCGCTATCTGCGCCGCGACATCAACGACACCTTCTCCATCGGCACCGCCCGGATCTCCTACGTCGACCTCAAGGCCCACACCATGCGGGTCACCGAGAACGGGAAGACGGTCAAGAACTTCAAGATCTCCGGGGGCCGGTCCGACTATCCGACCTGGAACGGCAAGATGGTGGTGATGACCAAGCAGTCCGTGGTCCGGATGACCTCGGCCTCGGTCGGCATCGCCACTTCCGAGGACTCCTCCGACTTCTACGACGAGGACGTCAAGGAAGCGGTGCGGATCACCTCTTCGGGCACTTTTGTGCACGCCGCGCCCTGGAACGACGCGCTGATGGGCGTCCAGAACGCCAGCCACGGGTGCGTCGGAATGAGCATGGCGGACGCCACGTGGTTCTTCGACAGGGCGACCCGCGGCGACCTGGTGATCACCACGGGCTCCACCCGGGCCACCGTCGACAAGGGCAATGGGTACGGCGAGTGGAATCTGTCGCTCGACCAGTGGCACGCGCTCAGCGCGCTGGCCTGACGGACCGATCGTCACGACCAGATGATGGACGCCTGGTCCCGGTATGTGACCGGCGGGTAGGCTCGGGGACGTGTCAAAGCCCCTGAGCCTGCCCTTCGACCCCATCGCCCGCGCCGACGAGCTGTGGACGCAGCACTGGGGCGGGGTGCCCTCGATGGCCGCGATCACCTCGATCATGCGCGCCCAGCAGATCCTGCTCGGCCAGGTCGACGCGGTTGTCAGGCCGTACGGGCTGACCTTCGCGCGGTACGAGGCACTGGTGCTGCTCACCTTCTCCAAGGCCGGTGAGCTGCCGATGTCCAAGATCGGTGAGCGGCTGATGGTCCACCCGACGTCGGTGACCAACACGGTCGACCGGCTGGTCGGCTCCGGCCTGGTCGCCAAGCGCCCCAACCCCAACGACGGCCGCGGCACGCTGGCCTCGATCACCGACAAGGGCCGCGAGATCGTCGAGGCCGCCACCCGCGACCTGGTCGCGATGGACTTCGGCCTGAGCGCGTACGACGACGAGGAGTGCGGCGAGATCTTCGCGCTGCTGCGTCCGCTGCGGATAGCTGCGGGGGATTTCGCGGAGGACTGACGCCCGAGCTGCCGCAGTGGCCGGCCGATGGGTTCTGTTGCCTGAGGGTGGGCACGGGGGAGGCTGTCCGCGGAGGCAGCGAGCAGGAAGGCCGAAAGAGGGTGCGGAGGACTGACGCCCGAACTGCCGCAGTGGCCGGCCGGGGGCTGCTCCTGTCCGTTGGGCTCGGCGGAGGCTGTCCGCGGAGGCAGCGAGCAGGAAGGCCGAAAGAGGGTGCGGAGGACTGACGCCCGAGCTGCCGCAGTGGCCGGCCGATGGGTCCTGTTGCCTGAGGGTGGGCACGGGGGAGGCTGTCCGCGGAGGCAGTGAGCAGGAAGGCCGAAAGAGGGTGCGGAGGACTGACGCCCGAGCTGCCGCAGTGGCCGGCCGGGGGCTGCTCCTGTCCGTGGGGCTCGGCGGAGGCTGTCCGCGGAGGCAGCGAGCAGGAAGGCCGACAGATGCAAGGGGCCGAGTAGGGTCCACGCCCCGGGGGAAAGGGGGCGCGGGTGGGCGGCTACGCTCGGGTGCATGAAATCCAGCGTGCTGACCCGCTACCGGGTGATGGCCTACGTGACGGGCGTGCTGCTGATCGCGCTCACCCTCGGCGTCATCGCCAAGTACGTGCTCGACATCAACGGCGCGGGCCCCTTCACCAGCGTCGTCGGCTTCGCCCACGGCTGGCTCTACGTCGTCTACCTCGTCATGGCCTTCGACCTGTGCTCCAAGGCGAAGTGGCCGATCGGCCGGATGGCGTGGGTCCTGTTGGCCGGCACTGTGCCGACCGCCGCCTTCTTCGTCGAGCGCCGCGTCACCCGCGAGCTGGCGCCGCTCGTCGTTCACGCGGGCGACCCCGAGCCCGTCAAGGCGTAGCCGCCGCCCCGCCCGAAACGCCCGCGGAGCCGCGCGGCGCCGGGCGGGGCACCCGTGTGTCCGGGATGCGTGCCCGGCCCTCTGATCGGCCGTGCACCCGGCCGCCCGTACGACCGTATGACCGGTTCGCCGACGAGGTGAGCCGTGCCTCATCGACATTTACTTGGACGTCCTAGTAAATTTGAAGGCATGGACGCCCAAGGCATCGAGACAGGCCGCCAGCGCTGGCAGGCACGGTACGACTCAGCCCGTAAGCGGGAGGCCGACTTCACCACCCTCTCGGGCGACCCCGTGGACCCCGTCTACGGCCCGCCGTCCGGCGCGGACGTGCCCGGGTTCGAGCGGATCGGCTGGCCGGGGGAGTACCCCTTCACCCGGGGGCTGCACGCGACCGGCTACCGGGGCCGCACCTGGACCATCCGGCAGTTCGCGGGCTTCGGCAACGCCGAGCAGACCAACGAGCGCTACAAGATGATCCTCGCGGCGGGCGGCGGCGGACTCTCCGTCGCCTTCGACATGCCCACCCTGATGGGCCGCGACTCCGACGACCCCCGCTCGCTCGGCGAGGTCGGCCACTGCGGGGTCGCCATCGACTCCGCCGCCGACATGGAGGTCCTCTTCCAGGGCATCCCGCTCGGCGACGTCACCACCTCGATGACGATCTCGGGACCCGCCGTCCCGGTCTTCTGCATGTACCTGGTCGCCGCCGAGCGCCAGGGCGTCGACCCGGCCGTGCTCAACGGCACGCTCCAGACCGACATCTTCAAGGAGTACATCGCGCAGAAGGAGTGGCTCTTCGCGCCCGACCCGCATCTGCGGCTGATCGGCGACCTGATGGAGCACTGCGCCGAGCGGATCCCGGCGTACAAGCCGCTGTCGGTGTCCGGCTACCACATCCGCGAGGCGGGCGCGACGGCCGCGCAGGAGCTGGCCTTCACCCTCGCCGACGGCTTCGGCTACGTGGAACTCGGGCTCTCCCGCGGCCTGGACGTCAACACCTTCGCGCCCGGTCTTTCCTTCTTCTTCGACGCGCACCTGGACTTCTTCGAGGAGATCGCCAAGTTCCGCGCCGCCCGCCGGATCTGGGCCCGCTGGCTGCGCGACGAGTACGGCGCCACGTCCGAGAAGGCCCAGTGGCTGCGCTTCCACACCCAGACCGCCGGCGTCTCGCTCACCGCCCAGCAGCCGTACAACAACGTCGTGCGCACCGCCATAGAGGCGCTGTCCGCGGTGCTCGGCGGCACCAACTCGCTGCACACCAACGCCCTCGACGAGACCCTGGCGCTGCCCAGCGAGCAGGCCGCCGAGATCGCGCTGCGCACCCAGCAGGTGCTGATGGAGGAGACCGGCGTCGCCAATGTGGCCGACCCGCTGGGCGGCTCCTGGTACGTGGAGGCGCTCACCGACCGGATCGAGGCCGACGCGGAGAAGATCTTCGACAAGATCAGGAAGCTCGGCGAGCGGGCCGTACCCAGTGGGGAGCACACGATCGGCCCCATCACCTCGGGCATCCTGCGCGGCATCGAGGACGGCTACTTCACCGCCGAGACCGCCGAGTCGGCGTTCCGCTACCAGCGTTCGCTGGAGAAGGGCGACAAGCGGGTGGTCGGCGTCAACTGCCACACCGGCTCGGTCACCGGCGACCTGGAGATCATGCGGGTCAGCCACGAGGTCGAGCGCGAGCAGGTGCGCGAGCTGGCCGGCCGCCGGGCCGCCAGGGACGAGTCGGCGGTACGGGCCGCGCTCGACGCGATGCTGGCCGCGGCCCGGGACGGCGGCAACATGATCGGCCCGATGCTCGACGCGGCCAGGGCCGAGGCCACGCTCGGTGAGATCTGCGGGGTGCTGCGCGAGGAGTGGGGGACGTACATCGAACCAGCCAGGTTCTGAGCCCGACGGCCCTTCCCGGACGAACAAGTCGATCAAGGTGGCGCTCGCGGCGGGGAAGCCTCGTACCCTCTGTACGCACCCAACCGGCTCTCCGAGGAAGGAACCTCGTGTCCCTCGAAGCGACCGTCGGTGACGACGGGATGATCTACATCCGCGAGACAGAGCAGCCGGAAGTGGTGGCCGTGACCACTCCCGCCAAGTGGGACGCGTTCGTCAAGGGCGTCAGGGCGGGGGAGTTCGACCACTTCGTGGCGGGTGTGGAGGTCGAGGCGGGCTAGGCGGGCCGTACGGGCGTCGTGGGCCGTACGGGCGCCGCGGGGTGTGCTCCGGCGGGCGGCTCGCCGCGCCCGGCCGGACACGCTCCCGTGAGGCCGACGACGAGGAGCCGGGCCAGCCGCCGCGCCCACTCCTCGTCGACCGGCTCGGAGCTGACCATCACCCGGTGCACCACCGTGCCCGCGATCACGTCGAAGACCAGATCGTCACGGAAGAGGTCGCCGTCGCCGTCGTCCAACGGCATCTCGCCGCGCCGCTGGGCGCGTTCGCGGCCGGTCAGCACCAGATGCTTCTGCCGGTCCACGATCGCCGCGCGGATGCGCAGCCGCAGCGCGTCGTCGTGGGTGGCCTCGGCGATCACCGCCATCAGCGCGGTCCTGGTCTCCGGCCGCTGGATCAGCCCGGCGAAGCGCAGCACCACGCCCTGGATGTCGGCCTGGAGGCTGCCGAGGTCGGGCAGCTCCAACTGCTCCTCGAAGAGCGCCGCGACCGCGTCCACCACCAGCTCGTTCTTGCCCGCCCAGCGCCGGTAGAGGGTGGTCTTGGCGACCCCGGCCCGGGCCGAGACGTCACCGAGCGTCAGCCGTCCCCAGCCCAGCTCCGCCAGCGCCTCCCGGGTGGCGGCGAGGATCGCGCGGTCCGCCTCGGCGCTTCGGGGGCGGCCGGTGCGTCTCTGACGGGGGGAGGGGCACATAGGGCGGACCATACCGGCCGGTAGGTAGCGTGACGAGTGATCGTTCTCACACCGGCCCCCGCTGCCCGCCCGGCCCCCGCCCAGTTACGCTACGAGCCGTAGCGTAACGAGTGGCAACCACGGGTGCGGATGGGGATTCGTACCGGCCGGACGCGTGAACCGCGCGACGGCGGCAGGACAGGCAGCACACGGTCGGCGCTCCGGCCCCCGCGAACCGGCGGGGATTCGGGGTCTGTACACGCTTTGCTCCACGAGGGGGGAGGATTGGCGCATGCAGCCACGGAACATGTCCATGAGCGGCGTGGTCGACCTCGCCGCGGTGAAGGCGGCCACTGAGGCCAAGGCGAAGGCCGAACAGGCCAGGGCGCAGCGGCAGGACGCCGGCGCCGACGCCGTCGCCTCCCCGCTCGTCATCGAGGTGACCGAGGCGACCTTCGAGAGCGATGTACTCCAGCGCTCCGCCGAGGTGCCCGTCGTCATCAGCTTCTGGGCCGACCAGGCCGAGCAGAGCAAGCAGCTCAACGCGGTGCTGGAGCGCCTTGTCGCCCAGTACCGGGGGCGCTTCGTCCTCGCCACCGCCGAGGTCTACGCCAATCAGATGCTCTTTCAGCAGTTCGGCGTCCAGGGAGTGCCCGCGGTCTTCGCGGTGCTCGCCGGGCAGGCCATGCCGCTCTTCCAGGGCTCCGCGCCCGAGGACCAGGTGGCCGAGGTGCTCGACCAGCTGATCGCGGTCGCCGAGCAGCGGTTCGGCATCGTCGGTCCCGAGGTCGACCCGGGGGCCGTCGCCGCCGAGGCGCGGCCCGAGCCCGCCCCGCCGCGCCCCGCCACCCCGCAGGAGCTGGCGCTGTCCGCCGCGCACGACGCGCTGGACGCCGGCGATCTGGGCGGCGCCATCCAGGCGTACCGCAATGTGCTGGCCGACGAGCCCGCCAACGCCGAGGCCAAACTGGGCCTGGCCCAGGCCGAGTTGCTGCGCCGGGTGGAGGGCGCCGACCCCAAGGCCGTACGTGAGGCGGCGGCGAACGCGCCCGGTGACGTACCGGCGCAGCTGGCCGCGGCCGATCTGGACCTGGTCGGCGGACATGTCGAGGACGCGTTCGCTCGTTTGGTGGACACCGTACGGCGCACAGTGGGTGACGACCGGGACCACGCGCGGCTGCGGCTGCTCGAACTTTTCGAGGTCATCGGCTTCGACGACCCCCGGGTGATTACCGCGCGTACAGCCTTGGCCAGAGTTCTGTTCTGAGTCCGGACGGCCGCCGCGCCCGGTCCGGGCGGGTGGCCGATCTTCGCCGTCGCCGCTTCAGGGCGTGAATTCGACGGGACGGCGGCCGCTCTTTATCAAACTGTGACAATGAGCGGCCGCTGTTACTTCCGGTAAGAATCAGACCCCTTTTTGTGGGTGATGACGGCATTTGCCGGATTCGCCTCATGGGGCTTCGGTGACGCGCGGTGACATTACTCCGCGTGGCGATCTTGGCCCCGCCATCCATCCATTACTCGCTGGTAATGAACCCTCTTGTGTGTCGGCCGGGAATGCACCACGATCGGCCAAGCTCGGTCCGTTGGCACCGCCCGGCCGCCAGTCGGCGCACGTGTCCGCGGGTCCCCGCCGAGTGGGGGCGCGGTGACCGCCGCGGCCCCGGGACAGGGGGGTCTCCGTCCATCGGATGGAACCGGATGGAGCCTGTCCCACCGGTCGTGCGCGAGTACGGCCAGTGGTTGTCGCTCGGGGGTGATCGCCGAAGACTCGGACACCGCCGTCCGTAACTCCCGTGGGAGGGACGGCTCGCCGATCGCCGGCGCTCTCCTTCCCGAGGACGTAGCACTTCTCCCATCCCAGGCCCGGACGTGAAGTTCCCGGCCGGAGATGTACGTCCGAGAAGGAGGAAATATGGAGTCGCTCGTTCGTGGCGGTACCAGATGGCGGCGGTTCGCCGTCGTCATGGTGCCGAGCATCGCGGCCACGGCCGCGATAGGCGTGGCGATGTCGCAGGGTGCGCTCGCCGCGTCCTTCAGCGTGTCGGGCCAGCAGTTCAAGGTCGCGGCAAAGACGCTGCACGGTGAGGGATTCGTCCAGTACGGCAGCATCGAAGTGCCCAGTGGCAGCGGGCCGGTGCCGGTGGCGGTGTCGGCGTTCAGCGACGCCACCATCACCGGACTGTGCCAGTCGGTGGTCGTCCCGACCCCCATCGGCGATGTGACGATGGTGCTCAGGGCCGGCAACGGGAAGACGCCGGTCACGGCGCACAACCTGTACATCGACCTGGACCAGTTGGACGCCAACGCGACCTTCACCGACATCAACATCGGTGTGGCCGCGGGCAGCAACAGGCTCACCGACAGCACGACCAAGGAGAAGGCGGGCGGAGAGTTCGCGCAGGAGGCGAGGATCGCCGACCTGACGGACGTCCGTCAGCGGGCCTGGGCCACCAGCGCCGGCACCTTCACCCTGGCCGGTCTGAGCCTGCGCCTGCACCCGGGCTCGGGCCCGGACAAGGAGTGCTACTAGGCGGGTCGGCCCCGCCCCAGGGGCCACGGGCGAGCCGCGTCGGCCGCGGCTCGCCCGGGCCACCGATCAACCGTGCAGTGATGCCAGTTCCAGGGAGCTGTTTGCTATGAGCGCCGAGTCGACAGAACTGAGTGCCCGGATCCGCTTTTGGCGTCTGACGTTCCGCCACTGGCGTTGGCAGCGCCCCTTCTGGGCGGGTCTGCTGACCCTGCTGGGGGGCGCGCCCATCATGTACTTCCCCTACGCGCATATGACGCTCGGTCAGCTGACCATCCGGATGGCGACGACCGCGGGCTCCGGCTCACTGATCATCGGCGTCCTGCTCTTCGTACTGGGTCTGACCATGTGGTTCCAGACCGCCGTACGGTTCTTCGCCGGGGTCGCCACGATCCTGCTCGCGCTGGTGTCGCTGGTGATCTCCAACTTCGGCGGCTTCCTGGCGGGCTATCTGCTCGCGCTGATCGGTGGCGCGCTGGCCCTGGCCTGGGTGCCGGGCGTCCCGGTGACCGACGAACCCGGCGACAAGGCGGAACTGCCCGACGGCGACCCCCACTCGGGCGGCGAGCGGGGCGGACCCGGGACGGTCCAGCCCGCCGAGCCCTTCGTACCCGCCCAGGCGGGGGAGTCCCACGCTTCACCCGAGCCGGTGCACGCCGGCGCGCGCTCCAACGACGAGTCCACCGAGGAGAACGGGAGGCACCGTGCTGGGTGACGAGGCTCAGCCGGACGGGAGCGAGGGCTCCCGCAAGCGGGCGGCCGCAGGGCCGCGCCACGCGGCCCCCCGCAAATCGCTGCTGACCAAGTTGCACGTTCCCGCCGGGAAAGCGGTGGCGCTGGCCGCCATGCCCACGGCGGTGCTGATGGGGATGGGCTTCACCCCGCATCTCGCGCAGGCCGACGAACTGCCCGACAACCCGTTCAAGCCCGGGCCCTGCGTGACGCGGTCCGACACCCCGTCGCCGTCCGCGACGGCCGGCGGCCAGCACGGCGGGAGCGCCGGTACGCCGACGTCCACGCCCACCGACCGGGCGACCGACCGGCCGACGACGACCCCGAGCCCGTCCGCCACGTCGGACGGGCAACCGGACCCCGTGGCCGACCCGACCGCGACCGGGTCGAAGCCCGCCGACGACCCGCTGGGCGGGCTCCTGCCGAAGAGCGCGACGGCCAAGACCGTGGCGACCAAGGCCGTGAAGTCGAAGGCCGGGACAGCGAAGAGCGCCAAGTCGGCGGGCGGGACGCCGCAGGCCACGACGCCGG
Organism: Streptomyces sp. NBC_00223; assembly: GCF_036199905.1. Lineage (NCBI taxonomy): Bacteria > Bacillati > Actinomycetota > Actinomycetes > Kitasatosporales > Streptomycetaceae > Streptomyces > Streptomyces sp. NBC_00223. Next base: position 6,012,362 of record NZ_CP108109.1, read on the forward strand.
TGACCGCACCCGCGGCCGACGCGCCGGCCGCGGCGACGTCGGCCGGCGCGAAGAAGGTCAACCCGCTGGACCCGCTGGGCCTGGGCGATCTGCTCAACGGCCTGCTCGGCGGCGGCAAGAAGCCCGGCGGCCCGACCACCGCGCCCACCACGCAGCCGCCGGAGCCCGCGCCGACCACCCAGGCGCCGGAGCCCACCGGGACCGCCACCGAGGCGCCGCCGAAGTCCTCGTCCGGCGGGGGCTCCTCCGGCGGTACGTCCGGCGGTACGTCGCAGGACGGCGGTACGTCCGGCGGTACGTCGCAGGACGGCGGTACGTCCGGCGGTTCGTCGGCGGGCGGTTCGTCCGGCGGATCCTCGGGCGGCAGCACCTCGGCCACGCCCTCGCGCGGCCCGAAGGCCAAGGAGACCGCCGGCGTCGACCAGGACACCGTCGACAAGGTCACCAAGGCCCTCCAGGACGCCGGCGTCGCGTCGCCCTCGGCCACCGCCCCGGCCGACTCCGACGGCAAGCAGCCGTACCCGTGCCCGACCTACGACGCGCAGGCGCTCGCCGACGCCAAGACCGAGCCGGGCATCCCGCTGCTGCCCGACGCGCCCTGGACCCTCAAGAGCAGCATGCTCACCCTGTACGGCCTCGACTACGACGGCATCGTGAAGGTGCGGACGTGGAGCGGCGGGGTCAAGGACGTGCTCAAGTTCACCGCGACCGGCGTGGACATCGCCGATCTGCACCAGATCGTGGACGGCCCCGGCGACGGCCACACCCACGTACGGGCCCGCAAGGGCTCCACGTCCACGATCCGCCACGGCACGGTGACGATGTACACCGAGTCGCTCAGCGGCGACCTGCTCGGCCTGATCCCGGTCACGTTCACCCCGAAGGCGCCGCCGCCGCTGACCCTACCGGTGCTCTTCTTCACCGACGTGACGGTCCTCCAGGCCGGCCAGTTCGGCGGCACGCTGACCATCCCGGGCATGAGCCTGCGCCCCGGCACGTCGTAACCGCGACGGCCGGTCCGTAACCGCGACCGCCGGTCCGCCCCGGCCCCGTACGACGACAGCCGCGCGGCCCGTACCCGCTGACGACCGGGTGCGGGCCGCACGGCGTGCGTAGGGGAGGTCAGTCGCCGAGGTGGTGGACGCGGACCAGGTTGGTGGTGCCGGGGACGCCGGGCGGGGAGCCGGCCGTGATGATCACGGTGTCGCCCTTGGCGTACTCGGAGAGCTTGAGCATCTCCCGGTCCACCAGCTCCACCATCGCGTCGGTGTTGTCGACGTGCTCGACCACGAACGCCTCCACACCCCAGGTCAGCGCGAGCTGGTTGCGGGTCGCGGCGTCGGTGGTGAAGGCAAGCACGGGCGCGGGCACCCGGTAGCGGGCCAGCCGGCGGGCGGTGTCACCGGACTTGGTGAAGGCCACCAGCGTCCGCGCGTCCAGGAAGTCGCCCAGCTCGGCCGCCGCGCGGGCCACCGCGCCGCCCTGGGTGCGCGGCTTCTTGCCCGGGGGCAGCGGCTGGAGACCGCGGCACAGCAGCTCCTCCTCGGCCGCCTCCACGATCCGCGACATCGTCTTGACCGTCTCGATCGGGTACTTGCCGACGGAGGACTCCGCGGAGAGCATCACCGCGTCGGCGCCGTCGAGGATCGCGTTGGCGACGTCGGACGCCTCGGCGCGGGTGGGCCGGGAGTTGGTGATCATCGACTCCATCATCTGGGTCGCCACGATCACCGGCTTGGCGTTGCGGCGGCACATCTCGACCAGCCGCTTCTGGACCAACGGCACCTGTTCGAGCGGGTACTCCACGGCGAGGTCGCCGCGGGCCACCATCACCGCGTCGAAGGCCGCGACGACGCTCTCCATGTTGTCGACCGCCTGCGGCTTCTCCACCTTGGCGATGACGGGGACCCGGCGGCCCTCCTCGTCCATCACCCGGTGGACGTCGCGCACGTCCTTGGCGTCGCGCACGAAGGACAGCGCGACCATGTCGACGCCGAGGTGGAGGGCGAACCTGAGGTCCTCGATGTCCTTCTCGGACAGCGCGGGCACGTTCACCGCGGCGCCCGGCAGGTTGATGCCCTTGTGGTCGGAGATGACCCCGCCCTCGACCACCAGCGAGCGCACCCGCGGGCCCTCGACCTCGATGACGCGCAGCGCCACGTTGCCGTCGTTGATCAGGATCGGGTCGCCCTGCGAGACGTCGCCGGGCAGGCCCTTGTACGTGGTGCCGCAGATCGAGCGGTCACCGGCCACGTCCTCGGTGGTGATGGTGAACTCGTCGCCCGCGACCAGCTCCACGGGTCCGTCGGCGAACTTGCCGAGCCGGATCTTGGGACCCTGGAGGTCGGCGAGCACGCCGACCGCCCTGCCGGTCTCCTCGGCCACCTTGCGCACGCGCTGGTAGCGGTCCTGGTGCTCGGCGTGGCTGCCGTGGCTGAAATTCAGTCGGGCCACGTTCATGCCTGCCTCGACCAGCGTCTTGAGCTGTTCGTAGGAGTCGACGGCGGGACCCAGGGTGCAGACGATCTTGGCTCGGCGCATGGGCGCTATCCTATCGGTTTGTTCCGCTCCGGAATAATCCAGGGGCTTTGTGGTCAGGGGGAAGGTCAGCCGCGGGCCAGCGCGTAGGTGTCGCGGGCGATCTCCAGCTCCTCGTCGGTGGGGACCACGGCGACGGCCACGCGCGAGGACTCCGCGGAGATCAGCCGGGCGCCGCTGCCGCGTACGGAGTTGTGCACCGGGTCCAGCACGATCCCCAGGCCCTCCAGGTCGGCCAGCGCTGCCGCGCGCACGGCGGCGGAGTTCTCGCCGACGCCCGCGGTGAAGGCGATCGCGTCCACCCGGCCGAGGACGGCCGTGAAGGCGCCGATGTACCGGCGCAGCCGGTGGGTGTACACGTCGAAGGCGAGCCGCGCGGCCCTGTCGCCCTCGCCCATCCGGCGGCCGATCTCGCGCATGTCGTTGGCGCCGCACAGCCCGAGCAGGCCGGACCGCTTGTTGAGCAGGGTGTCGATCTCGTCGGTGGTCATGCCGCCGACGCGCTCCAGGTGGAAGACGACCGCCGGGTCGATGTCGCCGGACCTGGTGCCCATCACCAGGCCCTCCAGCGGGGTCATGCCCATGGAGGTGTCCACGCTGCGGCCGCCGCGGACCGCGGCGGCCGAGGCGCCGTTGCCCAGGTGCAGCACGATGACGTTGACCTCGGACGGCTCCTTGCCCAGCAGGGCGGCGGTCGCGCGCGAGACGAAGGCGTGCGAGGTGCCGTGGAAGCCGTAGCGGCGGACGCCGTAGCGGTCGGCGGTGGCGGTGTCGACCGCGTAGCGGGCCGCGGCCTCGGGGATCGTGGCGTGGAAGGCGGTGTCGAAGACGGCGACCTGCGGGAGGTCGGGGCGCAGCCGGCGGGCCACCTTGATGCCGGTGATGTTCGCCGGGTTGTGCAGCGGGGCCAGCGGGACGAGCTTCTCGATCTCGGTGACCACCTCGTCGGTGATCAGCGTCGGCTCGGTGAAGCGGGTGCCGCCGTGCACGACGCGGTGGCCCACGGCGGCCAGCTCGGGGGAGTCCAGGCCGAGGCCCTGCCCGGCGAGGTCGTCGGCGGCCCTGCGCAGCGCCTCCGCGTGGTCCGCGACGCCGCCCTCCTCGCCGATCCGCTCCACCAGACCGGACGCGAGCCGGGTGTGGTCGGCCATGTCGATCAGCTGGTACTTCACGGAGGAGGAGCCGGAGTTCAGCACGAGCACGCGCGTGCCCCGGCCCGCGCGGCCGTCTCCCCCGGTTGCCGGGCGGGGGCCGGTGGTCTGGCGTCTGTCGTTCGTGGGGGCGGACGGTCCGCCCGCCCGCTCGCGCGGCGGGTGCGCGGGTGCGGCCTGCGGGCCGGTGGCCGCCTGATCGTTATCCGCGCGGGCGGACGGCCCGCCTGCCGGTGGTGGGTGTCCTGCGCGGCCCTCTCCCCCGCTTGCCGGGCGGGGCCCGGTGGTCTGGCGTCCGTTGTCCGCGGGGGCGGACGGTCCGCCCGCCCGCTCGCGCGGCGGGTGCGCGGGTGCGGCCTGCGGGCCGGTGGCCGCCTGATCGTTGTCCGCGCGGGCTGACGGCCCGCCTGCCGGCGGTGGGGGCGTGGTCTCGCTCGGGTGTCCCGCGCGGCCGTCTCCCCCGCTTGCCGGGTGGGGCCCGGTGGTCTGGCGTCCGTTGTCCGCGCGGGCGGACGGTCCGCCTGCCGGCGGTGGGGGTGTGGTCTCGCTCGGGTGTCCCGCGCGGCCGTCTCCCCCGCTTGCCGGGTGGGGCCCGGTGGTCTGGCGTCCGTTGTCCGCGCGGGCGGACGGTCCGCCTGCCGGCGGTGGGGGTGTGGTCTCGCCCGGGTGTCCGGCGCGGCTGTCCTCCCCGGTTGCCGGGCGGGGGTCGGTGGTGGCGGGTTCGTTGTTCGTGGGGGCGGAGTCCCCGTCGGCCTGGTCGGGGGGCGGGGTCACGAGGGGGCTCCCTGGGGGCGGGGGGATTCGTCGACGATGTCCTGCGCCTGGATCGCCGTGATCGCGACCGTGTTCACGATGTCCTGCACCAGCGCGCCGCGCGACAGATCGTTCACCGGCTTGCGCAGCCCCTGGAGGACCGGGCCGACCGCCACCGCGCCCGCCGAGCGCTGCACGGCCTTGTACGTGTTGTTGCCCGTGTTCAGGTCGGGGAAGACCAGCACTGTCGCCTGCCCGGCCACCGCCGACCCCGGCATCTTCGTGGCGGCCACCGAGGGCGCCACCGCCGCGTCGTACTGGATCGGCCCCTCGACCAGCAGGTCGGGACGGCGCTCGCGCACCAGATCCGTGGCCCGGCGGACCTTGTCCACGTCCGCGCCCGTACCCGAGGTGCCCGTGGAGTACGACAGCATGGCGATCCTCGGCTGCACGTCGAAGCGCAACGCCGTGCCCGCCGCCTGGATCGCGATGTCGGCGAGCTGTTCGGCGTCCGGGTCCGGGTTGACCGCGCAGTCGCCGTAGACCAGGACCTTGTCGGCCAGGCACATGAAGAACACCGAGGAGACGACGGCCGCGTCCGGCCGGGTCTTGATGATCTCGAAGGCCGGGCGGATCGTCGCGGCCGTGGAGTGCACCGCGCCCGAGACCATGCCGTCGGCCAGGCCCTCCTGGACCATGAGCGTGCCGAAGTACGACACGTCCGCGACCACGTCGTACGCCAGCTCGTAGGAGACGCCCTTGTGCGCGCGGAGCTTGGCGTACTGGGCGGCGAAACGGTCCCGCAGCGGTGACGTCTGAGGGTCGATGATCGCCAGATTGGGGTCGTCGAGCGCGATGCCGAGGTCGCCGGCCCGCTTGCGCACGGCGTCCTCCTCGCCGAGCAGGGTCAGCTCGCAGACGCCACGGCGCAGCAGCACCTCCGTGGCGCGCAGTATCCGGTCCTCCGCTCCCTCCGGCAGGACGATCCGCCGCCGGTGCGCCCGGGCCCGCTCCAGCAGGGCGTGCTCGAACATCATCGGGGTGACCCGGGCCGACCTCGCCACCGAGAGGCGTTCGGTCAGCTCGGCGGTGTTCACATGGGTCTCGAACAGGCCCAGCGCGGTCTCCGCCTTGCGCGGGGTGCCCGCGCCCAGCTTGCCGTCGAGTCCGGACAGCTCGGCGGCGGTCGGGAAGGAGCCGGTGGGCACCGCGAGCACGGGGGTGCCGGGGGCCAGCCGGTTGGCCAGCGCCAGGATGTCCGGGCCGGGCCGCTCGTCCAGGGTGAGCAGCACGCCCGCGATGGGCGGGGAGCCCGCGGAGTGCGCGGCCAGCGATCCGATGATCAGATCGGCCCGGTCGCCCGGGGTCACCACGACACAGCCCGGGGTCAGCCGCGGCAGGAAGGTCGGCAGCATCGCACCGCCGAAGACGAAGTCCAACGCGTCCCTGGCCAGCCCCGCGTCGTCGCCGAGCAGCACCTGCGCGCCCATCGTCTCCACGATCTGCGCGACCGTCGGCGCCGACAGCGCGGGCTCGTCGGGCAGCACGTACACCGGTACGGGCAGCGTCCGGCCGAGCTGCTCGGCGGTGTCCTCGACCACCCCGGGGTCCACCCGGTTGGCGATCATCGCGATCACGTCGCAGCCGAGGTTGGTGTACGCGTGGTGGGCGTTGCGGACCTCGGCGACGATCGACTCGGCGCTCTGGTGGCGACCTCCTATCACCGCGAGCACGGAGGCCCCGCACTCGTTGGCCAGCCGCGCGTTCACCCCCAGCTCGGCGGGCAGGTTGGTGCCCGCGAAGTCGGAACCGAGGATGAGCACCGTGTCGTAGGACTCGGCGACCCGCAGATAGCCCTCCACCAGCCGGGCGGTCAGCGCCTCCTGGCCCTGCTCGGCCTGGAGCGCGGCGGCCTCCTCGTAGCCCATGCCGAAGACGGTGGACAGGTCCTGGGTGAGGCGGTAGCGGCCGCGCAGCAGCTCGAAGATCCGGTCAGGGGTGTCGTGCACCAGCGGGCGGTAGACACCGACCCGGTCCACCTGCCGGGTCAGCAGCTCCATCACCCCCAGCTCCACGACCTGGCGGCCGTCACCGCGGCCGATCCCCGTGACATAGACGCTGCGCGTCACCCCTGTGCTCCGATCTCCTGGCTTCCCGGCGCCCCGGTTTCCCGGTTCCGCGTACGGGCGTACGCAGACAAAACGCTAACGCGCCCGCGAAACGCGTGCCCACCGAGGTCACCTGGCGGACACGCACCGCCGGGGCGGCACGCTCAGCCGCAGCTCAGCACCCGCGCCGATGGTTCCCCCTCGCGGGGTGCCGGGGATCGCCGCGCGGTGCACGTAGGGTGAACACGAGCGGACAAGGAGGGCGACGCGGTGGAGATCCTCGCGACCGGAGTGCAGCGCGACGAGCGGCCCCTGCTGGAGCGGGCCTTCGCGCCCCGCCACGGGATCCACTGTGTGGAGACCTTTCTGACCCCTGACACCCTCCCGCTCGCCCAGGGTTACGAGGCCGTCTGCACCAGTGTGAACTCCCAGTTGGACGCGCCCGCCCTGGAGACCCTGGTACGCGGCGGGACCCGGCTGATCACCCAGCGGTCCACCGGCTACAACAACATCGACCTCGCCCACGCCGAACGCCTCGGCATGACCGTCGCCCGGGTCGCCCGCTACTCCCCGTACGCGGTCGCCGAGTTCGCCTGGACGCTGGCCGGCGCGCTCAACCGCAAGATGGTGCGGGCCGCGAGCCGCACCCGGGACTTCGACTTCCGGCTCGACGGCCTGCTCGGCCGGGACTTCCACGGCCGTACGGCCGGGGTGATCGGCACCGGCGCCATCGGCACCGCCTTCACCGCGATCGCCCGCGGCTACGGGATGCGGCTGCTCGGCTGGGACATCACCGCCAACCCCGAGTGCGCCGAGATGGGCATGGAGTACGTCGAACTGGACCGGCTGCTGCGGGAGTCGGACCTGATCAGCCTGCACGTACCGCTGATGCCCTCGACCCACCATCTGCTCGGCGCCCGGCGGCTGGCCGAGATCAAGGACGACGCGCTGCTGATCAACACCAGCCGCGGCGGCCTGATCGACGCCGAGGCGCTGGTGGAGACCCTGCGCGAGGGCCGGCTCGGCGGAGTGGGTCTGGACGTGTACGAGGAGGAGGCCGGAATCTTCTTCTACGACAAGTCACTTGAGGTGATGACCGATGACGTTCTCGCCCGGCTGCTGACCTTCACCAATGTGCTGATCACCTCGCACCAGGCGTACTACACGGTGGACGCGGTCGAGGAGATCGTCGCGGCGACCGTTCGGAATGTGGACGACTATCTCGCGGGAAGGATCACGGAGTGCACCCTGATCCCGAAGTCCCCGTGATCCGCTCTCCGTTGACCATCTGACACCCTGACTGGAGACGCCTCTCATGCGTATCGGAGTCCTCACCGCCGGCGGCGACTGCCCCGGCCTCAACGCCGTCATCCGGTCGGTCGTGCACCGCGCGCTGACCGGCCACGGCGACGAGGTCATCGGCTTCGAGGACGGCTTCGTCGGACTGCTGGAGGGCCGCTTCCGGCCCCTGGACCTCAACTCCGTCAGCGGCATCCTGGCCCGGGGCGGGACGATACTGGGTTCGGCGAGGCTGGAGCGCGCCCGGCTGCGCGAGGCCGCGGACAACGCGGACGACCTGTGCACGCAGTACGGGATCGACGTGCTCATCCCGATCGGCGGCGAGGGCACACTGACCGCCGCCCGGATGCTGTCCGACGCCGGGATGCCGGTCGTCGGCGTGCCCAAGACCATCGACAACGACATCAACGGCACCGACCGCACCTTCGGCTTCGACACCGCCGTCACCGTCGCCACCGAGGCCATCGACCGGCTCAAGACCACCGCGGAGTCGCACCAGCGGGTGATGGTGGTCGAGGTCATGGGCCGGCACGCCGGGTGGATCGCCCTGGAGGCCGGCATGGCCGGCGGCGCCCACGGCATCTGCGTGCCCGAGCGGCCCTTCGACCCCGACGACCTGGTGGCGATGGTCGAGGAGCGCTTCGCCCGCGGCAAGCGGTTCGCCGTGATCTGCGTCGCGGAGGGCGCCCACCCGGCCAAGGACACGATGGAGTACGGCGTCGGCGAGATCGACAAGTACGGCCACGAGCGCTTCACCGGTATCGGCACGACGCTGGCCCGCGAACTGGAACTGCGGCTGGGCAAGGAGGCCCGCCCGGTGATCCTCGGCCATGTCCAGCGCGGCGGCGTGCCGACCGCGTACGACAGGGTGCTGGCCACGCGCTTCGGCTGGCACGCGGTGGAGGGCGCGCACAGCGGCTGCTTCGGCCACATGGCCGCCCTGCACGGCAACCGCATCGCCATGGTCCCGCTCGCCGACGCGATCACCCATCTCAAGACCGTCCCCGAGGACCGGATCGAAGAAGCCGAATCGGTGTTCTAGGGTCCGGGTACGCTGGGCGGGTACCCGCGGGGCGCGGGCACGGCCGGGCAGCACTTCGGCCGTGCCGTGGCCCCGCACGCCCAGCAGAGACGTGACCCACCGGTTCGACCGTGCGCACACCTGAGGTTCTTTTTCGGCCTGTGCAACCTTTTGGCATTTCCGCCCGTCTTCCGGAGAGCGCTGCGATGAGTGCACGGAAGGACCAAAAGTGTTGAAAGCCAGCATCGTCGTACCCATATACAACGCCGGTGAGTACATCGACGACTGTGCTCCGTCACTGACGGGACAGAGCCTGGGGACCGACGACTACGAGGTGATATACGTCGACGACGGTTCCACGGACGACTCCCTGGAACGTCTGCGCCGCCTCGCCGAGCTCCACCCGCATGTCCAGGTGCACACCCAGGAGAATTCCGGCTGGCCGGGCAAACCGCGCAATGTCGGCGTCAGGCTCGCCCGCAGCGAATATGTGCATTTCGTGGACCAGGACGACGAAATCGCCCCCGACGCCCTGGAACGCCTTTACGACCTGGCCGTGCGCAATGACTCGGACATCGTCTTCGGCAAGACCTACGGCGAAATGCGCGGCCCGGCGGACATATTCCGTCACCACCGCGAGCGCTGTTCCGTCGAGGACACCGATCTCTTCGAGACCCTCACCCCGCACAAGATGTTCCGCCGGCAGTTCCTGCTCGACAACGACATCCTCTTCCCCGAGGGCCGGGTCCGGCTGGAGGACCAGCTCTTCCTGGCCCACGCCTACCCCCTGGCCAAGACGGTGTCGATACTCGGCGAGCACCCGTCGTACCACTGGCACAAGCGCACCGACGGCAACAACAACAGCAGCACCCCGCCGCGTCCCGAGGACTACTACGGGCATCTGCGCAACGTCGTCCGCGCGATCAAGGAACACTCCGAGCCCGGCCCGGTGCAGGACCGTATGCTGCGCCGCAACTACCGCACCGAGATACTGCGCCCGGTCACCGAGCCGCGGGTGCTCCAGCGCACCGGCGAGGAGCTGGAGCGCTACTTCACCATCGTCCGCGACCTGGTGCGCGAGGAGTTCCCGCCCGGTGTCTCGGCCGGTTTCCCGGCCATCGCCTCCCTGCGCGGCCATCTGCTGGAGACCGGCAGGCTCGACTCCCTGGTCGAACTGGCCCGCCGCACCCGGGGCATCGCCCTGCGCTACGAGGTCGGCACCACCGGCTGGCGCGGCGGCAGGCTGACCATTCCGGTCCGGGCCTGGCTGGTCCGCGCCGACGGGCAGCCGGTGACCCTGCTGCGCAGCGGCGACCGGCTGCTGCTCGACCCCGTGCTGCTCGACGGCGTGCCGGGCGTGGACGAGTGGGAGGTCAAGGACCCCTTCTCGCAGGTGCACGGCGAGGTCGTGGTCAAGGACACCACGCGCTCGACGTGGTGGTACGCCGAGAACGACATGGTGCCCCGGCTCGAACCGCTCGAAGGCGACCTGTGCCATGTCGTGCTGTCCGCCGACGCGGTGATCGACCCGCTGAAGCTGGCCGGCGGCGCTCCGATGACCCCCGGACGGCACGAGGTGTGGCTCGACACCCAGCTGCTGGGCCTGGGCCGGCGGCCCCGGCTGACGCTGCCCAAGAAGGCGACCAAGGCCCAGCTGCGCGACGCCCGCCAGGGCTCGCGGCAGGCCGTCGTCGGCACACCGCCGCGCGTGGTCGGCACCGGCTGGACCGGGCAGAACCAGCAGCTCGAACTCCAGGTCTCGCCGCCGCGGCAGATGCCGGCGGCCCGCGCGCTGCTGCTGCGGCTCAGCACCGACGACCGGCTGCGCACGCCGGCCAACGCGGTGGGGCGCAGGCTGCCCAAGGGCCTGCGCAAGCGGCTGCGCCGGGTGCTGAAGTCCGCCGGGCGCTGACCGCCGGCCACTGACCGCCGTGCCCCGAACCCGCCCGTGTCCCGGGCGGGTTCGGCGCGTCCCGGGTTCCGCGCGCGAGGGGGCGCCGCGCGGGATCAGGACGGCCGCAGCCACACCGTCGCCAGCGGCGGCAGCGTCAGCGCGATGCTGTGCCGGCGGCCGTTCCACGCCGTGGGCTCGCTCTTCACCGGCCCCTCGACCGGCACCCCGCTGCCGCCGTAACGCTCCTCGTCGGTGTTGAGCACCGGCGTCCACAGGCCCTCGGGCACCCCGAGCCGGTACTCCTGCCGCACGACGGGGGAGAAGTTGCTGACCGACAGCAGCGGGCGGCCCTCGGTGTCGAAGCGCAGGAAGGAGAACGTGTTGTCCTCCGCCGCGCCGCCGTCCACCCACTCGAAGCCGCCGGGGTCGGTGTCGCGCTGCCACAGCGCGGGCGTGGCCGCGTAGACCGCGTTCAGATCGCGTACCAGGTCGCGCACCCCGCGGTGGTCGCCGGCCGCCGAGTAGGTCTCGTCCAGCAGCCACCAGTCCGGGCCGCTGTCGTGCGACCACTCCGCGCCCTGGGCGAACTCCTGGCCCATGAAGAGCAGTTGCTTGCCCGGGTGGGCCCACATGAAGGCCAGATACGCCCGGTGGTCGGCGCGCTGCCGCCACCAGTCGCCCGGCATCTTGGAGACCAGCGCGCGCTTGCCGTGCACCACCTCGTCGTGCGAGATCGGCAGTACGTAGTTCTCGCTGTACGCGTAGACCATCGAGAACGTCATCTCGTCGTGGTGGTACTTGCGGTGCACCGGCTCGTGCTCCATGTACGCCAGCGAGTCGTGCATCCAGCCCATGTTCCACTTCAGACCGAAGCCGAGGCCGCCGAAGCCGGTCGGGCCGACATGGTGGGTGGCCCGGGTCACCCCGTCCCACGCGGTGGACTCCTCGGCGATGGTGACCGCGCCGGGACAGCGCCGGTACACCGTGGCGTTCATCTCCTGGAGGAACGCCACCGCGTCCAGGTTCTCCCGCCCTCCGTACGCGTTGGGCAGCCAGTCGCCGCCCTCGCGCGAGTAGTCCAGGTAGAGCATCGAGGCGACCGCGTCGACCCGCAGCCCGTCGATGTGGAACTCCTCGCACCAGTACACCGCGTTGGCGACCAGGAAGTTGCGCACCTCGGTACGGCCGAAGTCGAACTCCAGGGTCCCCCAGTCCGGGTGCTCGGCCCGGCGCGGGTCGGCGGGCTCGTACAGCGGCTCGCCGTCGAATCTGGCGAGCGCCCAGTCGTCCTTGGGGAAGTGCGCGGGCACCCAGTCCATGATCACGCCGATCCCGGCCCGGTGCAGCGCGTCCACCAGGAAACGGAAGTCGTCCGGCGAGCCCAGCCGCGAGGTCGGGGCGTAGTACGAGGTCACCTGGTAGCCCCACGAGCCGCCGAAGGGATGCTCGGCGACCGGCATCAACTCCACGTGCGTGAAGCCGAGTTCCTGTACGTACGAAGGGAGCTGTTCGGCCAGTTGACGGTAGTTCAGGCCCGGTCTCCAGGAGGGCAGATGGACCTCGTACACCGACAGCGGCGCCCGGTGCACGGGGGTGTCCGCGCGGTGGTCCATCCACTCCCGGTCGGCCCAGGTGTAGTCGGACGCGGTGACCACCGAGGCGGTCGCGGGCGGCAGTTCGGTGGCCCGGGCCATCGGGTCGGCCTTCATGCCCCGCGAGCCGTCCGGGCGGGTGATCTCGTACTTGTACGCCGTGCCCGCCCCGACCCCCGGCACGAACAGCTCCCACACCCCGGAGGCGCCCAGCGACCGCATCGGGAACGCGGTGCCGTCCCAGAAGGCGAAGTCGGCCGCGAGCCGCACCCCGCGCGCGTTCGGCGCCCACACCGCGAACCGGGTGCCGGCCACCCCGCCGTGCGTCATCGGCTCCGAGCCGAGCGCCTTCCACAGCTGCTCGTGCCGCCCCTCCCCGATCAGATGCAGGTCCAGCTCCCCGAGCGCGGGCAGAAAGCGGTACGGGTCCTCCACCAGGTGCTCGCCGTCCTCGTACCTGACCGCGAGTTCGTACGCCGCCGGGACCGCGCTCAGCGGCAGCACCGCCGAGAACAGCCCGTCACCCTCGGAGGCCAGCTCGGCCCGCAGCCCGTCGGCGACCACGGCCACGCCCAGGGCGAACGGCCGCAGCGCCCGGAACCGCACCCCGCCCGCCTCGGGGTGCGCGCCGAGCAGGGCGTGCGGGTCGTGGTGGGCGCCGTTCAGCAGCCGCCACCGCTCGCCCTCGTCGAGGCCGCCCTGGACCGGAGCGCTCCTGCCCGGGCCGCCCGTGGGCGCGGCGGCCGGCGGGCGCGGGGTTTTCGGCGCCCGGACCGGCTCCTGGGCAGGGGAGGGGGAGGGGGAGGGGGTGACCGCCGCGGACCTGGGGGCCGTGCCGGAGGCGGCCGGGTGCGGGGTGGTCGCGCCGTAGCCGCGGGCGGCGGCCTCGGTGGAGCCCTCGGTGCCGCGGCGTTCGGGCGGGGTGTCGGGGTGCGGGAACTTCGGGGGGGTCACGGCGGGTCTCCTCGGCGGGGGTCGGGGCGGGTCGGCGGGGTCGGGGGCGGCGGAACGGAGGCCGCCGGGGGCGGGTCGGTGCGGGGGTCAGCCCGCCGAGGTCGCCAGGCGGGCCAGGGCGGAGAGGGGGATGGGCAGCCAGGCCGGGCGGTGGCGGGCCTCGTACCTGGCCTCGTACACCGCCTTGTCGGTCTCGAAGGCCCGTATCAGCACGGGCTGTTCGCGCGGGTCGACCCCGCAGACGTCCGCGTAGCCGGCGCAGTAGGCGTCGCGGTGACGGGCCGCCCAGGGGCCGTTGGCGCTGTGGTGGGCGGCGTAGTCGAAGGACCTGAGCATGCCCGCCACGTCCTGGACCGGGGGCGCCGGGCGGCGCCGCTCGGCCAGCGGGCGGGCCGGCTCGCCCTCGAAGTCGATCAGCACCCACGCGCCGTCGGGTCCGCGCAGCGTCTGCCCGAGGTGCAGATCGCCGTGGATGCGCTGGGCGGTCACCCCGCCGCCCACCCCGGCGCTCGCGCCCAGTTTCGTCAGGTCGTCGAAGGCGGCCCGCAGCGCGCCCGTGTAGGGCCGTACCGCGGGCACCTCGGCCGCCGTCTCCTCCAGCCGCCGTGTCATGGCGGTGGAGATACGTTCCAGCGCCCGTCCGTCGAGCTGACGGACCGGCAGCGCGGCGGCCAGCGAACCGTGCACCTCCGCGGTCGCCCGGCCGAGCGCGGTCGCCTCGGCCCGGAAGTCGCCGTCCTCGGCCACCGAGGCCAGCGCCAGCGCCCACCCGTCGCAGGAGCCGGGAAGGAAGCGCTGGAGCACCCCGAGCGTGGTCGGCTCGCCGTCCGGGTCGCCGTCGGCGGCCGGGGACTCGAACCACGCCACCGGCTCGGCGACCCGCCGTGACCCCGCCCTGGCCAGCGCGAGCGACAGCTCCAGATCCGGGTTGGTGCCGGGCGAGACCCGGCGGAAGAGCTTGAGGATGTACGCGTCGCCGTACACCACCGAGGTGTTGGACTGCTCGGCGGTGGACACCCGGGGGGTCAGTCCGGGCGGGAAGGTCACGTCCGGCTCGGTGGTGAAGCGCAGCCCCCCGGTCCGCCCCGGCAGCTTGAGCCGTTCCAGCAGCAGCGCGGCCAGCCGGGGGTCGTGCGGGGCGTCGTAGAGGGTCAGGCCGTCGTAGGGGCCGCCGACCGCCGGGCCGAGCGCGGCGCGCACCAGCGCGGACGGCAGCAGGGGGTGGGCGCCCAGCAGCAGTTGATAGCAGTCCGGAGGGCGGCCGGGCTGCTCCACGTCGACCAGCACGTGCAGCAGCCCCAGCGGGCCGAGCCGCCCGCCGGGAGGGACCAGCTCGGTGGCCGCGGCCAGCCGGAACCGCCCGATGGGCAGACCCTTGCCGGCGAACCAGCGCTGCCGGGGCAGCCAGCCGCGCAGCAGCGGGTCGAGCGAGCGCAGCAGCCCCGGCACCAGGTCACGGCCACCGGCGGAAGGCACACGGGTCCAGGAGCTGTCCGACATGACGTCCTTTCCCCGGGGAGTCGCGCACCCTGCCGTTACGACGAACGGCGGGGGCGCCAGCCTCCCGGATGACGGGTACGGGCTGTCCGGCGACACGGGGAGCCTGCCCCGGGCGGGTGACAGGAAACCGCCGTACGGGCTGCTGGGGTCCTTCTGGATAGTGCCAAAGGAGCAGCGGGCCCGCACCTCGTGAGGCCGGCCGCGCGCCCCCCGGGCGCAAGGGGGGCCGGTCCGGCCGGCCCCCCGCCGTCAGGCCGGATCGCGGCGCAGCCGGAACCAGTAGAAGCCGTGTCCCGCGAGGGTGAGCAGGTACGGCAGCCGGCCGATCGCGGGGAAGCGCACCCCGCCGATCAGCTCGACCGGGTGACGGCCGGTGAACTGCCGCAGGTCCAGCTCGGTGGGCTGGGCGAACCGGGAGAAGTTGTTCACGCACAGCACCAGGTCGTCGCCGTCCTCCCGCAGGAAGGCCAGCACGGCCGGGTTGCTGGACGACAGCTCGGTGTAGGAGCCGACTCCGAACGCCCGGTTCTGCTTGCGGATCTCGATCATCCGCCGGGTCCAGTGCAGCAGCGAGCTGGGTGAGCTCATCTGCGCCTCGACATTGGTGACCTGGTACCCGTAGACCGGGTCCATGATCGTCGGCAGATAGAGCCGGCCGGGGTCGCTGGAGGAGAAGCCGGCGTTGCGGTCCGGGGTCCACTGCATGGGGGTGCGCACGGCGTCCCGGTCGCCGAGCCAGATGTTGTCGCCCATGCCGATCTCGTCGCCGTAGTAGAGGATCGGCGAGCCGGGCAGGGACAGCAGCAGCGCGGTGAACAGCTCGATCTGGTTGCGGTCGTTGTCGAGCAGGGGCGCGAGGCGGCGGCGGATGCCGATGTTGGCCCGCATCCGTGGGTCCTTGGCGTACTCCGCGTACATGTAGTCGCGTTCCTCGTCGGTGACCATTTCGAGGGTCAGCTCGTCATGGTTCCGCAGGAAGATGCCCCACTGACAGGTGGCCGGGATGGCCGGGGTCTTGGCCAGGATTTCCGAGACGGGGTAGCGGGATTCCCGCCGGACCGCCATGAAGATCCGCGGCATCACCGGGAAGTGGAACGCCATGTGGCATTCGTCGCCGCCCTTGCCGAAGTCGCCGAAGTAGTCGACGACGTCCTCGGGCCACTGGTTGGCCTCGGCGAGCAGGACGGTGTCCGGGTACTGCGTGTCGATCTCCGTGCGCACCCGCTTGAGGAAGTCGTGGGTGCGCGGCAGGTTCTCGCAGTTGGTGCCCTCCTCCTGGTAGAGGTACGGCACCGCGTCGAGCCGGAAGCCGTCGATGCCCAGGTCGAGCCAGAAGCGCAGCGCGGCCAGGATCTCCTCCTGCACCCGCGGGTTCTCGTAGTTGAGATCCGGCTGGTGGGAGAAGAACCGGTGCCAGTAGTACTGCTTGCGGACCGGGTCGAAGGTCCAGTTCGAGGTTTCGGTGTCGACGAAGATGACCCGGGCGTCGGCGAACTGCTTGTCGTCGTCCGCCCAGGTGTAGAAGTCCCCGTACGGCCCGGTGGGGTCGCTGCGGGACGCCTGGAACCAGGGGTGCTGGTCGCTGGTGTGGTTCATGACGAAGTCGATGATCACGCGCATGCCGCGCTGGTGCGCGGCGTCCACGAACTCCACGAAATCGGCCAGGTCGCCGAATTCCGGCAGGACCGCCGTGTAGTCCGCCACGTCGTACCCGCCGTCCCGCAGGGGGGAGGCGAAGAACGGCGGCAGCCACAGGCAGTCGACGCCCAGCCATTGCAGATAGTCGAGTTTGGCGGTGATGCCCTTCAGATCTCCGACGCCGTCGCCGTTGCTGTCCTGGAAGGAGCGGACGAGGACTTCGTAGAACACCGCCCGTTTGAACCAGTCGGGATCGCGGTCCTTGGCCGGTGTGTCCTCGAAGGTGTCAGGGACGGGTTCGTTGACGATCAACTGAGTGACCCTCCGATCGATGGAGACGGTCGCAGCGACAGGACGTGCGCGGGCGCGCGGCCCGGTTCGAGGCGCACATAGTTGTCCCTGCCCCAGTGGTAGGTCTCTCCGGTGAGCTCGTCGCGCACCGGAAACGACTCGTGCCAGGAGAGGCCGAGTTCCGGCATGTTCAACGACACGGTGGCCTCCTGGGTGTGGAACGGGTCCAGGTTGACGACCACCAGTACGACGTCGTCGCCGCGACGCTTCGAATAGGCCAGCAGCGCTTCGTTGTCCACGGGGTGGAACGTGAGGTCCCGCAGCTGCTGCAGCGCCGGATGACGGCGGCGCAGCCGGTTGAGCGTGGTGATCAGCGGGGCGAGCGAGCGCCCCTCGGCCTCGGCGGCCGCCCAGTCGCGCGGCCGCAGCTCGTACTTCTCGGAGTGCAGGTACTCCTCGCTGCCCGGGTGGGCGGGGGTCGCCTCGCACAGCTCGAACCCGGCGTAGACACCCCAGCTCGGGGAGAGGGTCGCGGCGAGCACGGCCCGGGTCTCGAAGGCCGGGCGCCCGCCGTTCTGGAGGTAGGCGTGCAGGATGTCCGGGGTGTTGACGAAGAAGTTCGGCCGCGTCCAGCCCGCCGTCTCCCGGCTCAGCTCCCGCATGTAGTCGGTCAGTTCCTGCTTGCCGTTGCGCCAGGTGAAGTAGGTGTACGACTGCTGGAAGCCGATCTGCCCGAGCAGGTTCATCATGGGCGGGCGGGTGAACGCCTCGGCCAGGAAGATGACGTCCGGGTCGGTGCGGTTGATGTCGGCGATGATCTTCTCCCAGAACACCACCGGCTTGGTGTGCGGGTTGTCCACCCGGAAGATCCGCACCCCGTGGCCCATCCACAGCCGCAGCACCCGCAGCGTCTCGTGGACGATCCCGGCGAAGTCCTGGTCGAAGGCCACCGGGTAGATGTCCTGGTACTTCTTCGGCGGGTTCTCGGCGTAGGCGACGGTGCCGTCCGCGCGGTGGGCGAACCACTCCGGGTGCTTGGACACCCACGGGTGGTCGGGCGAGCACTGGAGGGCGAAGTCCAGCGCGATCTCCAGGCGCAGGTCGCGGGCCCGCTCCACGAAGTGGTCGAAGTCCGCGAAGGTGCCCAGGTCGGGGTGGATCGCGTCGTGGCCGCCCTCGGACGAGCCGATCGCCCACGGCGAGCCCACGTCGTCGGGGCCGGCCGACAGGCTGTTGTCCCGGCCCTTGCGGAAGGCGTCGCCGATCGGGTGGACCGGCGGCAGGTACACCACGTCGAAGCCCATCGCGGCGATGGCGGGCAGCCGCTCGGCGGCCGTACGGAAGGTGCCCGAGCGTGGCGGGACCCCCTCCTTGACGACCGCGCCCTCCGAACGGGGGAAGAACTCGTACCAGGAGCCGAACAGCGCCCGCGGCCGCTCGACGTGCAGCGGCAGCGGCCGTACCGCCGTGACCAGTTCGCGCAGCGGATAGCGGTCGAGCACCCCGACCACCTGGGGGGCAAGCGCCGCCGCGTGCCGGGCGGAGGGCGGGCGCCTGGCGTCGCGCAGCGCGTCCATCGCGGCCAGGACGACCGCCCGGCCGTCGCTCTTGGGCACCCCGGCGGCCGCCCGCTCGTACAGCTGTGCCCCCTCGGTGAGCACCAGTTCGGTGTCGATGCCCGCCGGGATCTTGATGCCCGCGGTGTGCCGCCAGGTCGCCACCGGGTCCGACCACGCCTCGACGGTGTACGTCCAGCGCCCTTCGGCCGTCGGAGTGATCCGCGCGCTCCAGCGGTCGGTGCCGGGCTCCAGCTCGCGCATCGGCGTCCACGGCCCGGACCGGCCGGACGGGTCGCGCAGCACCACGTTGGCCGCCACCGCGTCGTGCCCCTCACGGAAGACGGTGGCCGTCACCTCGAACGTCTCGCCGACCACGGCCTTGGCAGGCCGGCGGCCGCAGTCCACGATCGGGCGGACATCGACTACGGGAATACGACCGATCATTGCCTCACCTGACAGTTCGGGACATCTCTTGACATCGTCGGGAATACGGGATGACGGCTCTCGCTCTTTTTAACTGTTCTTGGCGGTGCCGGCCTGCGTGCCTGGCCGCTCGGAAACGCGTTCACCCGGGTGGAGGCCGGTGAACGAGGCCGACCCCGCCCGGCCCGTCCGCCGTCTCGCGCGCGGTGGTGCGGGGGCGGCCGGTGGTGCGCGACGCCATGCATTCGGGAGCCTGCCCACCCCTCGCGCGGTGAACGCACTCCCTGACGGCGTTTCGGGCGCACACGGTGAGTGCGCGAATCCGTCCCGCGCGCTGGGCCGTTCGGCCGAATAAGCCGTATACGTACGGCGCGCCGTGTTCACGCCCCCCAATACGCCCCCGCGTACGCTGACCGGGGCCGCCGAGCCACAGCAGGACCCTTCGCGCGCCGTATCGGCCGAGCCCCCCGTGGCGCATCACCACCCGCGCCCCTCACGCCCCGTCATCAGCCCCGGAACCAGGCGCTCCGCCGTCCGCCGGGCGCCCGCGCCCGCGCTCCGGCGGCCTTCACCTCCGTGAGCCTCCTTTCGGGCGTTTATCCACAGGATCGCGGGCAGCGCCCACGGGGCCCCCGCCCGCCGGGCTACGGTCGAGGACGTGAAGGCAATCCGTCGATTCACCGTGCGCACCGTCCTGCCGGAACCTCTGCGCCCGCTGGGGGAACTGGCCCAGAACCTCCGCTGGTCGTGGCATCAGGAGACCAGGGAGCTGTTCCGATGCGTCGACCCCGAGGGCTGGCGGGCCGCCCAGGGCGACCCGGTCCGGCTGCTCGGCGCCGTCTCCCGGGAGCGGCTCACCGCCCTCGCCGCCGACCGCCGCTTCCTGCGACGGCTGGCCACCGCGGCCGAGGACCTCGCCGACTACACCGCCAACCCCCGCTGGTACCAGGAACAGAGCGACCTGCCCGCCGCCATCGCCTACTTCTCACCCGAGTTCGGCGTCACCGCGGCCCTGCCGCAGTACAGCGGCGGCCTCGGCATCCTCGCCGGGGACCACCTCAAGGCCGCCAGCGACCTCGGCGTCCCGCTGATCGGCGTCGGCCTGCTCTACCGGCACGGCTACTTCCGCCAGGCGCTGTCCCGCGAGGGCTGGCAGCAGGAGCAGTACCCGGTCCTCGACCCCAACTCGCTGCCCGTCACCGTGCTCCGCGAGGCCGACGGCGGCCCGGCCGTCGTCACCCTCCGGCTCACCGGCGGCCGCACCCTGACCGCCCGGATCTGGACCGCCCAGGTCGGCCGGGTCCCCCTGCTGCTCCTCGACTCCGACGTCGAGGGCAACCAGCCCGCGGAGCGCGACGTCACCGACCGGCTCTACGGCGGCGGCAGCGAGCACCGGCTGCTCCAGGAGATGCTGCTCGGCATCGGCGGCGTGCGGGCCGTCCGCGCCTACTGCCGGATCACCGGCCACCCCGACCCCGAGGTCTTCCACACCAACGAGGGCCACGCCGGCTTCCTCGGCCTGGAGCGGATAAGGGAACTCTCCGGCGACGGGCTCGACTTCGACGCGGCCCTGGAAGCGGTCCGCGCGGGCACGGTGTTCACCACCCACACCCCCGTCCCGGCCGGCATCGACCGCTTCGAGCGCGATCTGGTCGCCCGCCACCTCGGCGACGGCGGGGACCTGCCCGGCATCGACATCGGCCGCGTCCTGGAACTGGGCCGGGAGACCTACCCCGGCGGCGACCCCAACCTGTTCAACATGGCCGTCATGGGCCTGCGGCTGGCCCAGCGCGCCAACGGCGTCTCCACCCTGCACGGCGCCGTCAGCCGCACCATGTTCGCCGGACTGTGGCCGGGCTTCGACCCCGAGGACGTCCCCATCACGTCCATCACCAACGGGGTGCACGCCCCCACCTGGGTGGCCCCCGAAGTGCTCAGGCTCGGCGCCCGCCAGTTCGGCGCCCAGCGCGCCGAGGACGCCCTGATGGTCGGCGGCACCGACCGCTGGGAGGCCGTCGCCGCCATCCCCGACGCCGCCGTCTGGGAGCTGCGCCGCACCCTGCGCGAACAGCTCGTGGACGACGTACGCCGCCGGCTGCGCGAATCCTGGCGGCAGCGCGGCGCAGGCGAGGCCGAACTCGGCTGGACCGACCACGTACTCGACCCCGACGTCCTCACCATCGGCTTCGCCCGCCGCGTCCCGTCGTACAAACGCCTCACCCTCATGCTGCGCGACCAAAACCGGCTCACCGAGCTGCTGCTGCACCCCGAGCGGCCGGTCCAGATCGTCGTCGCGGGCAAGGCACACCCCGCCGACGACGGCGGCAAACGGCTGGTCCAGGAGCTGGTCCGGTTCACCGACGACCCGCGGGTCCGCCACCGGATCGTCTTCCTGCCCGACTACGACATGCGGATGGCCCGGCTGCTCTACCCCGGCTGCGACGTCTGGCTCAACAACCCGCTGCGCCCGCTGGAGGCGTGCGGCACCTCGGGGATGAAGGCCGCGCTCAACGGCTGCCTCAACCTGTCGGTGCTCGACGGCTGGTGGGACGAGTGGTACGACGGCGACAACGGCTGGGCGATCCCGACCGCCGACGGCATCGCCGACGAGGACCGCCGTGACGCGCTGGAGGCCGCCGCGCTCTACGACCTGCTGGAGCACCAGGTCGCGCCGCGCTTCTACGACCACGGCACGCAGGGGCTGCCCGGCCGCTGGATCGAGATGGTCCGCCACACGCTGACCACCCTCGGCCCCAAGGTGCTGGCCGGCCGTATGGTCCGGGACTACGTCAACGAGCTGTACGCGCCCGCCGCGCGCTCCCACCGCGCCATACAGGGGCCGACCGCCGTCGCACTGGCCGAGTGGAAGCGGCGGGTACGGCAGCGGTGGCCGCAGGTCTCCGTCGACCATGTCGAGACCAGCGCGGTCGACGGCACTCCGGAGCTGGGGTCCACCCTCACGCTGCGGGCCCAGGTGTCACTGGGCGGGCTCGACCCCGCGGACGTCGACGTGCAGCTGCTGTCCGGGCGGGTCGACGCGGCGGACCGGCTCGGGGCGCCGACCGCGCTGTCGCTCAAGGTCACCGGGCGGGCGGACGTGTCGGGGCGGTACGCCTACGAAGGGCCGCTGACGCTGGATCGGACGGGGGCGTTCGGGTACACGGTGCGGGTGTTGCCGGCGCATCCTCTGCTCGCCTCGGCGGCGGAGCTGGGGTTGGTCGCCGTGCCGGGCGGTGGCCTCCAGTAGGAGGCCACCCGCCGAGGGTGGGGCGTTCGGTGGCACGCCACCGTCGGCGTCCGCACGCCCGTGCGGCTTGTGCGTCCGCACTGGGTGGGTGGTGGCGCGCTGCCGTCGGTGTCCGCACGTCCGTGCGGCTTGTGCGTCCGCACTGGGTGGGTGGTGGCGCGCCACCGTCGGTGTCCGCACGTCCGTGCGGGGTGCCCGCGCCTGGCGGCGCGGGGTGTTTCCCGCCCTCCCCCAGAGCTTCGCCTGGGGGTACCCCCATCTCGCTGCGCTCGCCCGTGCGGATTCGTTGTCGCCTGCGGGTCTTCCCGTGGGGGTGCGCCGCCGTCGGCGACTGACCCGCACGGGTGGGTGGGTGGGAAAAAACTACCGGCGCCGTCAGGCGGCGCGGCGGCCGCGGCCGGGGGTGCCGTCTTCGCCGCGGGCGCGGCGGCCCACCGCGCCGCCGCGGCCGGTGGTCACACCGGGCCCCGTACGACGCCCGCGCGCAGCGCCTTCGCGCTGACCTCCGCCGCCGGCGCCGGCACCCGCGCCGGACCCGCGGCGCCGCCGCGACGACGTACCGCCCGTCGGCCTGGCGGCCGGCGCGGGAACCTCCGCGGCCGGCAGCACGATCGGCGTCCCCGACGGCTTCTGCGCCCCCGTGATCCTGATCAGCTCGGGATCACCCGGACGGACACGGGCCGTGTGGGGCCGGATCCCGGCCTGCGCCATCAGCTTCGCGTTCTCCCGCCGCTGCTCGGGCAGCACCAGCGTGACGACCGTCCCCGACTCGCCGGCCCGCGCGGTGCGCCCGCCGCGGTGCAGATAGTCCTTCGCCTCGCCGGGCGGGTCCACGTTGACCACCAGGTCGAGGCCCTCGATGTGGATGCCGCGCGCGGCGACGTTCGTGGCGATCAGCGCGTCCGCCGTCCCGGTGCGGAACTGGTCGAGCGCCCGTACCCGCTGCGGCTGGGACTTGCCGCCGTGCAGCGCCACCGCCCGTACGCCCTGGCCGAGCAGGTGCTTGGTGAGCCGGTCGGCGCCGCGCTTGGTGTCGACGAACATGATGACGCCGCCCTTGCGGGCGGCGATCTCCGCGGTGACCGCGCGCTTGGTGGCCTCGTCGACGTGCAGCACGTGGTGTTCCATCGTGGTGACGGTCGCGGACGAGGGGTCCACCGAGTGGGTGACCGGGTTGTCGAGGAACCGTTTGACCAGCTTGTCGACATTGCGGTCGAGCGTCGCGGAGAACAGCATCCGCTGCCCGCCCGGCCGTACCTGCTCAAGCAGCCGGGTGACCTGCGGAAGGAAGCCCATGTCGGCCATCTGGTCGGCCTCGTCCAGCACGGTCACGGCCACCTGGTCGAGCGCGCACGCCCGCCGTTCGATGAGGTCGAAGAGCCGCCCGGGGGTGGCGACCAGCACCTCGGCACCCGCCTTGAGCGCGCTCATCTGCTTGGTGATCGACGCGCCGCCGACGACCGAGGTGATCCGCAGCCGCATCGCCTTCGCGTACGGGTCCAGCGCCTCGGTGACCTGGTTCGCCAGCTCCCGGGTCGGCACCAGCACCAGTGCCTGCGGCCGGCGGGCCTCCGCGCGCCGCCCGGCCGCCGCGGTCCTGGTCAGCAGCGGCAGCCCGAAGGCCAGGGTCTTGCCCGAGCCGGTACGGCCGCGGCCGAGGACATCACGTCCGGCCAGCGAGTCGGGGAGGGTGGCGGCCTGGATCGGGAACGGCTCGGTCACCCCGTTGGCGTCGAGGGCGGCGACCAGCTGTGCGGGCAGCGGCAGCTGGGAGAAGAGCGTGACGGCGGACAAAGAGGGTTTCCTTACCTCGGGCCGCCACTGTGGCGGCTGCATGCGGAAGGCCCGCACCGTGCGGTGCGGGCCTCGCATTACCGGGCGTGAGCACCCGGTGACGCCAATCAGACGGCGCGGATGTTCTCGGCCTGGGGGCCCTTCTGGCCCTGCGTGACGTCGAACTCGACCTTCTGGCCCTCAAGGAGCTCACGGTAGCCCTGGGACTGGATGTTCGAGTAGTGGGCGAAGACGTCGGAGCCGCCGCCGTCCTGCTCGATGAAGCCGAAGCCCTTTTCCGAGTTGAACCACTTCACGGTTCCGGTTGCCATATCAATCTCCTACTGGTGGGGCAGGTTCCAGATCCGCACTGTACGTATCCGGGTCGCTGTAGATGATCACCCCACACCGGAAATTCCGGCAAAAAACAAAAGTACGCCCGGAGAATCGCAATCATCCAGGCGCACTGAAAGTTCTGGGTACCACAACTGCAACACGACCCACTCTACCAGAGACCCCCGCCTCCGGCGCAAACAGCGCCGGGGGCGGGTACCCGGGCGGGCGACTTCCGCCGCCCGCCCGGGCCCGTACCGCTGATCGGGTGAGCTGATCAGGTGATGTTCAGCGCGGCGTCGTCGATGAGGAAGGAGGTGCCGAGGGTGACGTCCTCGGTGCCGGTGAACTTGAGGTTCACGGTCTGTCCGGCGTAGGAGGACAGGTCCAGGGACTTCTGGACGTAGCCGGTGGTGTGGTTGAGGTTGGAGTAGGTGGCCAGCGTGGTGCTGCCCGCCTGGAGGGTGAGCTTGTCGTAGGCCGTGGAGGTGCTGGTCTCCGACGTGCTGATGTACAGGTAGAAGGTCAGCGTCGCGCTGGAGGCCGAGGCCGGGATGGTCACCGACTGGGCGAGCGTGTCGGTGTGGGTGGTCCCGTAGCCGTCGAGCCAGGCCTTGTACGAGCCGCTGTGGGCCGGGGCGCCGGTGCTGTTGTCGATGACGCCGCTGCTGGTGGTCCAGCCGGTGTTGCCGCTCTCGAAGCCGGGGTTGGCCAGCAGCTGCGCCGGGTTGCCGCCGCCGGCGCTGGTGACCGTCCAGGTGAAGGAGGCCGAGCCGGTCGCGTTGGTGGAGTCCTTGGCGGTCACCGTGACGCTGGAGCTGCCCGTCGCCGTCGGGGTGCCGGAGATCAGACCGCTGGAGGCGTTGATCGACAGCCCGGCGGGCAGGCCCGTCGCGCTGTAGGTCAGGGCGCCGCCGTTGCTGGTGCCGGCCTGGATCTGGAGGCTGGCCGCGGTGTTCACCTGCGTCGACTGGTTGGCCGGCTGGGTGACGGTGACCCCGGAGGTCGAGACCCGGCTGCCGACGCCTATCGCGGCCCAGGTGTTGGCGACCGTGTTGTACGTGGCGCTGCCCGCGCCCCACAGGTCGGCCGCGGCCTGGAGCGACTGGGTGCGCGCCGACGCGTAGTTGGTGGTGGAGGTGAAGCGCTCGGTGAGCGCCTTGTACCAGAGCTTGAGCGCGTTGTCCCGGCCGATGCCCGGCACCGACAGACCGTCGTACGTCGGGCTGTCGTAGCTCACCCCGCCGATGACCTTGGCGCCGCTGCCCTCGGAGAGCAGGTAGAACAGGTGGTTGGCCGGGCCGGAGGAGTAGTGCACGTCCAGGCCGCCCAGGCTGGAGGACCAGTAGTCCTTCGAGCCGCCGTCCTTGCTCGGCTTGTCCTGGTAACGCAGCGGCGTGCCGTTGCCGTTGATGTTGATCTTCTCGCCGATGAGGTAGTCGCCCGGGTCGGCGGCGTTGTTGGCGTAGAACTCCACGCCGGTGCCGAAGATGTCGGAGGTCGCCTCGTTCAGACCGCCGGACTCACCGCTGTAGTTCAGGCCCGCGGTGTTGGAGGTGACGCCGTGGCTCATCTCGTGGCCGGCCACGTCGAGCGCGGTCAGCGGGTGGGTGTTGCCGCTGCCGTCGCCGTACGTCATGCAGAAGCAGGAGTCGTCCCAGAAGGCGTTGACGTAGTTGTTGCCGTAGTGCGTACGGGAGTACGCGCCGACACCGTCCCCGCGGATGCCGTTGCGGCCGAAGGTGTTCTTGTAGAAGTCCCAGGTCTCCTGGGCCCCGTAGGCGGCGTCCACACCGGCGGTCTGCGCGGTGGCGCCGTTGCCGTCGCCCCAGGTGTCGTCGGCGTCCGTGAAGAGGGTGCCCTTGCCGGACGTGGCGTGGCTGAGGTTGTACGTGTTGTGGCCGCCGCGGGTGCCGTCGGTCAGGTTGTACGTGGAGCCGGACTTGGTGGTGGTGATCGTCACCTGCCCGCTGTACTCGCTGTTGCCGATGCCGGTCTCGATGCCCTGGTACTCGAAGAGCCGCGCGCCGGTGCCGGCGTCCGTGATGACGTGCAACTGGTTGGGCGTGCCGTCGTCCTGGAGACCGCCGATCACCGACTCCCAGGCCAGCGTGGGCACACCGTTCGCCGCCCAGATCACCTTGCGGGGCGCGCCCGCCGCGGTCGGCGAGGCGGCGCCGTCCGCCTTGGCGCGGGTCAGCGCGTAGGACTTGGCGGAGTCGGCGGTCTTGGCGGCGGTCGTACTGGCCACCGCCACCGAGGCGTTGGTCGCCCGGTCGACGCCCGTCGTCGCGCCGGCCGCGCTCTGATGCACGATCAGATCGCCGCCGAGGACCGGAAGTCCGTCGTAGGTCCGCTCGTAGCGGGTGTGGGTGGTGCCGTCCTCGTCCTTGACGACATCCTTGACGACCAGCTTCTCCTTCGCGCCGAGGTGCAGCGAGGACGCGGTGGTCGCTTCCTGCGACCGCGCGCGCGACACGAGGGTCGCCTGCTGGGCGGGGGAGAGCGCGGCGGGCAGGGCGCCCGAGCGCGGCTGGACATGTGAACTCGCCTGTGCGGCTTGGGCGGTGGTGCCGCCCTGGCTCGGTGCACTGGCCGATGCCGTGACGGCGGGCAGGGTCACGGCGAGCATCGCGGCTCCGGCGATCAGCGCTCCTGCCGCTACTGCTGTGCGGGGGGTTTGTCGCACTCGACACTCCTTCTGCGGCGGCCGCGGGTGGCGGCCGGGACAGTCCGGGCAGATGGGGATGGTGGGCTGCCCGGGTGCAGCTGTGAATCGGTTGTGCTGCTGGTGTTGCTGTGGAACGGGGCACAGAGTGGCACCCTTTACCTGTCCATGTCATTGCCGTGCCCCAAAATTGGCTGAAACTCGTCCGGTGGGCGGTGCGGGGGGTTCGCATAGCGGGCGTGTGTGAGCACGGTGTTGCGTGCAGAAGAAGTTTTTTCCCGGCGGAATCAGGGCAAAGCGGGGTACCGGGAGGGCTCTTTTCAGCCTGGGACCCGGCAGAATGTCAACTCCGGGGCGGCGACGGATGGCCGAACCGACCCCCGTGCGCCACCCCTAGACCAGGCTGTCCCGCCAGGCCTGGTGGAGGCCGGCGAAGTGCCCCTCGTCCGCGATGAGTTCGGCCGGAGTGCCGTCCTCCACGATGCGGCCGTCGCGCATCACCAGCACCCGGTCGGCGATCTCCACCGTGGACAGCCGGTGCGCGATGATCACCGCCGTGCGTCCGGTGAGGACCGTGGCCATCGCGTGCTGCACCGCCCGTTCCCCGGGGACATCGAGGGAGGACGTCGCCTCGTCGAGGATCAGCACCGCCGGGTCCGCGAGCAACGCCCGGGCGAACGCCACCAGTTGGCGCTGACCGGCGGAGATACGGCCGCCGCGCTTGCGGACGTCCGTGTCGTACCCGTCCGGCAGCGCGGCGATGAAGTCGTGCGCGCCGATGGCCTTCGCGGCCGCCTCGACCTCCGCGCGGGTCGCGTCCGGCCGGCCGATCGCGATGTTCTCCGCGACGGTGCCCGAGAACAGGAACGCCTCCTGGGTCACCATCACCACCCCGCGCCGCAGATCGGTGGGGGACAGGTCACGCAGTTCCACGCCGTCGAGCAGCACCCGGCCGGCGGTCGGGTCGTAGAACCGGGCCAGCAGCTTGGCCAGCGTGGACTTGCCCGCGCCGGTCGCGCCGACCACCGCGACGGTCTGCCCGGCCGGCACCCGCAGATCGAACACCGGCAGCACCTCGCCGCCCGTGCGGTACGAGAACTGCGCCGCGTCGAAGACGACCTCGCGCCCCGGCCTGTCATCGGCCCGGTCCGGCAGCGGCAGCGGCCGCTCGGGCTCCGGT
The DNA here is from genome assembly GCF_036199905.1 of Streptomyces sp. NBC_00223. NCBI lineage: Bacteria > Bacillati > Actinomycetota > Actinomycetes > Kitasatosporales > Streptomycetaceae > Streptomyces > Streptomyces sp. NBC_00223. Next base: position 6,040,284 of record NZ_CP108109.1, read on the forward strand.
ACGGTCGGCGCCTGCGCCAGCAGCCCGGCGATCTTCTCCAGCGAGGCCGCCGCCGACTGGTAGGAGTTGAGGAACATCCCCAGCCGGTCGATCGGGTCGTAGAGCCTGCGCAGATAGAGCACGAAGGCGGCGAGCACCCCTAGCGCCATTCCGCCGTCCGCGACCCGGTACGCGCCCCACAGCACGATCCCGGCGATCGTGACGTTGGCGATCAGCCGCGATCTGACGACATAGCTCGCCATCTCCAGGATCGCGTCGCCGTTCGCCCGCTCATGACGGCTGTTCAGCTCAAGGAACGCCGCGTCGTTCGGCTCCTCACGGCGGAAGGCCTTGACCGGGCGGATGCCGTTCATCGTCTCGGCGAATTTGACGATCACCGCCGCGATGGCCGTCGAGCGCTTGCGGTAGGCCACCATCGAGCGGCGCCGGAAGCGCCGGACCGCCATGTACAGCGGGACGTACGACACGAGCGTGACCAGCCCGAGCTGCCAGTCCAGGATCACCAGCAGGGTGGAGATGTAGACCGCCGACAGCACGACCTCGATCAGCTCGTCCAGGCCGTCGTTGAGCAGTTCGCGGATCGACTCCACATCGGAGGTGGCCCGTGAGATCAGCCGCCCGGAGGTGTAGCGCTCGTGGAAGTCCAGGCTCAGCGACTGGGCGTGCCGGAAGATCCGGCCGCGCAGATCGACCAGGACGTCCTGGCTGATCCGGGCGGCGGTCCTGACGAAGCCGCGCTGGAGCACCCCGGAGGCGAGCCCGCAGGCCGCGTACCCGCAGGCGACCGCGATCAGCGGGCCGTGCCGGCCGTCCCGTACCGCCGGGATCGCCCGGTCGATCGCGTACGCGACCAGCAGCGGACCGGCCTGGACCGCCGCCTGCTGGACGAGCAGCAGGACGGCCGCGACCCACACCCGGGCCCGGTCGGGGCGCAGCAGCTCGCGCAACAGGGTGAACTGGGCGTTCTTCGGGGCAGGGAGGACGTCCTGGTCGAAGGGGTCGACCGGCGCGGGGGGCCGGGCGGGTCCGGGGCCGGGGTCGGGGGACGTCTCCTCGGGGGTCTGTTCGGCCACGGAGGTCATCAGGCGTCGCTCCTCTCCAGCGCGGCCGGTACGGCGTCACCGCCGCCGTTCCCGTTCCCGGTGTCTGTGACGGCGTCGGTCAGGGGTCCGTCTGCGCCCTCGTCGGCGCCGGACATCAGATGGCGGTACTCGGCGTTGGTGCCCAGCAGTTCCGTGTGCGTGCCGACCGCCGTGATCCGGCCGTCCGACAGCAGCGCCACCCGGTCCGCGAGCAGTACGGTCGACGGCCGGTGGGCCACCACCAGCGCGGTCGTCTCCCGCAGCACGTCCCGCAGCGCGGCCTCGACCAGCGCCTCGGTGTGCACGTCGAGCGCCGACAGCGGGTCGTCCAGGACGAGGAACCGCGGGCGGCCGACCACCGCGCGGGCCAGCGCGAGCCGCTGCCGCTGGCCGCCGGACAGGCTCAGGCCCTGCTCGCCGACCTGGGTGTCCATGCCGCGCGGCAGCCCGTCGACGAAGCCGCACTGCGCGACGGCCAGCGCCCGCCGTACGTCCTCCTCGGTCGCGCCGGCCGGGCCCGCGCCCATCTCGACGTTCTCCCGTACGGTCGCCGAGAAGAGCGTGGGCTCCTCGAACGCCACCGAGACCAGTTCGCGCAGCTTCGCCAGCGGCAGCCGGGCGGTGTCCACGCCGTCCAGGGTGATCCGGCCGGCGGTGGCCTCGTGCAGCCTGGGCAGCAGCGCGCTCAGCGAGGTCTTGCCGCTGCCGGTGGCGCCGACCAGCGCCATCGTCTCGCCGGGCCGGATGTGCAGATCGATGCCCCGGAGCAGATCGGCGCCGTCCCCGGGCGCGTCGGGGAAGTGGAAGCGCACCCCCTCAAGCCGCACACCGCCGGCCCGCGGACCGTCCGGCTCTTCGCCCGCCGCCTCCGGTTCGGGGCGCCCGGCGGCGGTCCCGGCGGCGGTCCCGGCGACGGTGTCGTCCGCCTCGGGCGCGTCCATCGCCTCGAAGTAGCGGTCTGCGGCGGTCGCCGCCTCGTTGCTCATCGCCAGCAGGAAGCCGATCGACTCCACCGGCCAGCGCAGCGCCAGCGCCGTCGACAGGAAGGCCACCAGCGTGCCCGCCGACAGCCGGTCGTCCGACACCTGGATCACCCCGATCACCAGCGCGGCGCCGATCGCGATCTCGGGCAGCGTCATGATCAGCGCCCAGAGGTTCGACAGCAGCCGGGCCTTGTGCATCTCGGTGTGCCACAGGTCCTTCGTCTGCGACCGGAACGCCTGGGCCTGGCTGCGGTGCCGCCCGAACGCCTTGACGATCCGGATGCCGAGCACCGACTCCTCGACGAGCGTGGCCAGATCCCCGGCCTGGTCCTGCGCCTTGCGGGCGGCGAGCGCGTAGCGGACCTCGAAGTACGAGCACAGGATCATCAGCGGTACCACCGGCCCCAGCAGCACCAGACCAAGCAACCACGCCTGCGTGAACAGGATCGCGAACCCGATCAGGACCGTGGCGCCGTTCACCACCAGGAACACCAGCGGGAAGGCCAGGAACATCCGCAGGATCTGGAGATCCGTCGTCCCCCGCGACAGCAGCTGACCCGACGCCCACCGGTCGTGGAACTCCACCGGCATCCGCTGGAGATGGCGGTACAGATCCCCGCGCATCGCCGCCTCGACCCCGGCCAGCGGTCTGGCCACCAGCCACCGTCTGATCCCGAAGAGCAGCGCTTCGAACAGCCCCAGCAGCAGCACCAGCCCGCCACCGAGCCACACCCCGCCCGGGTCGTGGTCCTGCACGGGCCCGTCGACCATCCACTTCAGCACCAGCGGGATCAGCAGGGACATGCACGACGCGACGACGGCGACCACCGCGGAGACGCCCAGCCGGACACGTACGGGTCTGACATACGGCCACAGGCGCAGGAGGGAGCGGATCGCCGAGCGGGAGCGGTCGGAGGGTGCGGATTCGGGTTTCGGGGCAGCCACCACCCCCCTGACCTTAGATCCAGGCACTGACAGCTCTCATCTGGTTTTCGCTCCTGGCGTGTTGGTGCGGGTGATACGGCTGGGTCTCTTCGGGTGCGGTGGGGTGGCGACGCGGGGGCGCGGGCGCTCTACGCGGCGGGCGCCCGGCGCAGATCGCGGACCGCCGGTATCGCCAGCAGCGCCGCGGCCACCGCGACGGCCACCAGGCCCCCGGCCTGGAGCACCCGCTGCGCCCCGAAGGCCGACGCCGCCGGCCCGGCCAGCGCCTGGCCGACCGGCACCATGGCCACCGAACCCGCCACCTCGTAGGCGTGGATGCGGTTCAGGATGTCCCCGGGCACCTGTGTCTGCACGCTGGTCGCCCAGTTGACCCCCCAGTACGCCCACCCGGCCCCGGCCACGAAGACGCCGGTGGCCATCATCCAGACGGGCAGGTCAAGGCCGACCGAGACCGGCATCAGCGCCGTGCCGAACAGCGCGAGCGACCCCGCGCGCAGCGGCCGTTCCGCCCGTATCCGCATCGCGACGAGCGCGCCCACCGCCGTGCCGCCGCCCAGCGCGGAGTTGACCAGGCCGTACGCCCCGGCGCCGTGCCCGGGGATGATCTGGCCCGCGGACAGCGGGGTGTACGGGCCGACCACGCACACCATGTAGACCATCCACACCACGATCACCGACCACATCCAGGTGCGGGCCCTGAACTCCCGCCACCCCTCGGCGAGATCGGACCGGAAGGCCGAGGCGGCCGTACGGGCCGGCAGCGGGGTGAGCCGCAGCGCGATCAGACAGAGCGCGCTGATCAGATAGGTGCCGGCGTGGACGGCGAAGACCGTGCCCGCCGAGGTGAAGCCGACCAGCACACCGGCCAGCGCGGGCCCCGCGAGACCGGCGACGGACTCCGCGGTCCTGGTCACCCCGTTCGCGCCCTGGACATCGGTCGCGACGCGCACGACCGTACTGGCCACGCCCGGCTGGAACATCGCCGCCGCCGTGCCGTTGATCACCGCGACGATCGCGATCTCCCACAGCCGTACGGTGTGGGTGAGGAAGAGGAAGGCGACGGCGGACTGCGAGCAGACCCGGACCAGGTCGGCGCCGATCATCAGCGCCCGCGCGTTGAAGCGGTCCGCGAAGACGCCGCCGAAGATGACGAATCCGGCGAAACAGGCGGTGGAGGCGGCCATCACGAGACCGATGTCACCGGCCGAGTAGCCGTACGAGAGCAGCCCGGCGGACAGGGCGACCGGCAGCATGGTGTCGCCGAGCATCGCCACCGAGCGGGCGGTGAAGTAGAGCCGGAAGTTGGCGGACCACAGCCGGGCGGTCGGCGCGGGCGCGGCGGAGCCCCCGGCGTGGTCGGCGGGGGCCGTACCGGGGCCGGGGGTGGGTGCGGAAGAGCTCACCCCGTCATATTGGACTGGACCAGTCGGGCGCGTCCAGACGATTCCCGGATGCCCGCTGAGCTGCGCACACGCGGTAGAGCCGGACCGAGCGCGCCGCCACCGTGACCGTCTCCCCGGCCCCGGCGGCAGCACCCGGCCCGGGAGAACCGGAAGCCCCAGAGGTCCCGGAAGCCCCGGGAGGCCGGGATGTCCCGCCGGCCGTGGCGGCCCCGGGGGACCCGGACGTCCCGGCGGCCCCGGAAGAGTCGCCCCCGCCGCCCCCGCCGCCCCCGCCGGAACCCCCGCGCGGGCTCCCCTCCTCCGCCGTGTCCAGCACCACTTCGTACGCCCCCGCCCACGGCGCCCCCGGCAGCCTGAACTCCGCCGGGCGGTGGTCCGCGTGCAGGATCAGCAGAAAGCTGTCGTCCGTCACCGGCCCGCCCCGCGCGTCCCGCTGCCGGATGTCGCTCCCCGACAGGAACACGCCGAGCGTGAGCGCGGTCCCGTACCAGTCGCCGTCCGCCATCTCCCGCCCGTCCGGGCCGAACCACGCCACGTCGCGCAGCCCCCGCGCGCCGAGGCCGCGCCCGGAGAAGAAGCCGGCGCGGCGCAGCACCGGATGGGCCCGCCGCAGCGCGATCAGCCGCGTCACCAGGTCACGGACCGCGGCCCAGTGCGGCTCGTCCAGGAGCGACCAGTCGACCCAGCCGATCTCGTTGTCCTGGCAGTACGCGTTGTTGTTGCCGCCCTGGGTGCGGCCCATCTCGTCGCCCGCGACCAGCATCGGCACCCCGGTGGAGAGCAGCAGCGTGGCCAGCAGATTACGGATCTGCCGCAGCCGCAGCGCCAGCACCCGCGGGTCGGCGCAGTCGCCCTCGGCCCCGCAGTTCCACGACCGGTTGTCGTCGGTGCCGTCGCGCCCGTCCTCGCCGTTCGCCGCGTTGTGCTTGGTGTTGTGGCTGACCAGGTCCCGTAGGGTGAAACCGTCGTGCGCGGTCACGTAGTTGACCGAGGCGTACGGCCGCCGGCCGCCCCAGCCGTACAGATCGCTCGACCCGGTCAGCCGGTAGCCGAGGTCGCGCAGATCGGGGACGGCGCCGCGCCAGAAGTCCCGTACGGTGTCGCGGAACTTGTCGTTCCACTCCGTCCACAGCGGTGGGAAGGCGCCGACCCGGTAGCCGTCGGGGCCCACGTCCCACGGCTCGGCGATCAGCTTGACCCGTCGCAGCACCGGGTCCTGGGCGATCACGGCCAGGAACGGGGAGAGCATGTCCACACCCCGCGCCGAGCGGGCCAGCGCCGCCGCGAGGTCGAAGCGGAAGCCGTCCACGCCCATCTCGGTCACCCAGTAGCGCAGCGAGTCGGCGATCAGCCGCAGCACCTGGGGCCGGCCGGCGTCGAGGGTGTTGCCGCAGCCGGTGTGGTCGGTGTAGCCGCGTGGGTCGTCGGCGAGCCGGTAGTAGCCGCGGTTGTCGATGCCGCGCAGCGACAGCGTGGGGCCGCACCGGCCGCCCTCGGCGGTGTGGTTGTAGACCACGTCGAGGATCACCTCGATACCGGCCGCGTGCAGCGCCCGTACCATCCGCTTGAACTCCCCGACCTGCTGGCCGCGGGTACCGCTCGCGCTGTAGGCGGCGTGCGGCGCGAACCAGCCGATCGAGTTGTAGCCCCAGTAGTTGCGCAGGCCCCGCCGCTCCAGATGCTCCTCGTGCGCGAACTGGTGGACCGGCAGCAGCTCCACGGCCGTCACACCGAGCCGGGTCAGATGCGCCAGGGCGGCGGGGTGCGCGAGACCGGCGTAGGTGCCGCGCAGTTCGGGCGGTATCCCGGGGTGCAGCCGGGTGAATCCGCGTATGTGCAGCTCGTAGATCACCGTGTCCGGCCAGGGGGTACGAGGGCGGTGGTCGTCCGCCCAGTCGTCCTCGTCGTGCACGACCACGCCCTTGGGGACGTACGGCGCCGAGTCGCGGTCGTCACGCACGGTGTCGGCGGCGGCCGGATCGGGCCAGTGGCGTATGTGCCCGTACACCTCGGGGGCGAGCGCGAAGTCGCCGTCCACCGCCCGCGCGTACGGGTCGAGCAGCAGCTTCGCCGGATTCCAGCGGGCGCCGCTCCACGGGTCCCAGCGGCCGCCGACCCGGTAGCCGTACCGCCGGCCGGGGAGCACACCGGGCACGAAGCCGTGCCACACCTCGTCGGTCGGTTCGGTCAGCGGCGCCCGGGTCTCGGCGCCCTCCTCGTCGAAGAGACACAGCTCGACGGAGTCGGCGCCGCCCGCCCACAGCGCGAAGTTGGTGCCGGGCCGGCCGTCGGGCCCGGTGCCGAAGGTGGCGCCGAGCGGCAGCGGGGAGCCGGGCAGGACGGCCGCGGTCGCCGGGTTCCCGCGCGCGGACCGGGGCCGGGGGAAGGGCCCGGCCCGGCCGGTGACACCGGACTCGCGTGTCTCGGACACGACTTCCTCCCACGGCTCGGCGCGGCCCCGGCCGCCCGGCGTCCCGTGCCCGGCGGCGGACCGTGTCCCCCACAGACAGCATTCCCCTCCGCGGCCGGGGATTCACCAGGTCGAGGGCGTCCCGCCGGTTCCCCCGGGCGGCCGTACGCCGCCGGGTGCGCGGGCGCCCGCGCGTTTCCCCGGCGGGCACGGCGTCGTTGACGGTGCGTGACGACAGCGGTGAGGCGCGCGCGGCGCGCGAGTGCGGGAGCGGTACTGACGGCGGCGCTGGCCGCCCTGGTCGTCGGCTGCACGATGATCGGCGGCGCCGACGGGAAGGCGCAGCCGACCGCCACGGCGAGCGGTCCGCCGCCGACACCCTTCATCGGCTACTACAGCCCGGAGAACGGCTCGACGGTCGGCACCGCGATGATCGTCTCGCTGAACTTCGACCACGCCCTGACCGACCGCGCCGCCGTCTCCCGCGCGATCACCGTCACCGCCCAGCCCCCGGTGGAGGTCGCGGGCCACTGGTTCGGCGACCGGCGGCTCGATCTGCGCCCGGCCGCGTACTGGCGTCCCGGCACCCGGGTCACCCTCCATCTGCGGCTGCGCGGTGTCGTGGGCGCCCCCGGGCTGCGCGGCGTCCAGTCCAAGGATGTGACCTTCACCATCGGCCGCGACCAGAGCAGTACGGTCGACGCGGCCGCGCACACCATGACCGTCCGGCGGGACGGAACGGTCCTGCGCACCCTGCCGGTCTCCGCCGGGAGCCCCGAGCACACCACGTACAACGGTGTGATGGTCATCACCGAGAAGTTCCCCGTCACGCGGATGAACGGGCGCACGGTCGGCTTCGGCGGGGAGTACGACATCAAGGACGTGCCGCACGCGATGCGGCTCACCACCTCCGGGACCTTTGTGCACGGCAACTACTGGTCGCCGCCGCAGGTCTTCGGCACGGTGAACGTCAGCCACGGCTGCGTCGGTCTGGAGGACATCAAGGGCGGCGGCGACGACACCCCGGCGGGCTGGTTCTTCGCGAACTCGCTGATCGGCGACGCGGTCACCGTCGTCCGCTCCGACGACGTCACGGTCGCCGCGGACAACGGCCTGAGCGGCTGGAACCTCCCCTGGGACCAGTGGGAGGCCAGTGACGCCGGGTAGAACCGGACGTGGACCCTCCGCCGATGCCCGGTGAACGGCGATCTGGGACGGAACAGTGACAATCCCTTGAGCAAGACCATGTGATTGGTGTGGTTATCTTGCGCTGACAGGGGGAGTTCTGGTGTTTCAGGTGGTAGGGGAGTCAAGAAGTTGAAGCCGATAGGTGTGGCGCCGGGTGCCAGGAGGAACGCGGCGGCGCTGGCGCTCGGTGCGATATTGCTGCTGGCCACCGCGTGCGGTCCCGGCGGAGGAAGCAACGCGGGCTCGGGCGACGACGGCAAGCCCGGCGGCGGATCGACCAGTACGTCCGACACGGTCGCCTCGACCGCGGTCGTGAACATCGCGCCCAAGGACGGCGCCGGTGACGTGGCCACCACTGGCACGCTCAAGGTGTCCGCTTCGGGCGGCAAGCTCGAATCCGTGACCGTCAAGGACGACAAGGGTTCGACCGTACCGGGCGACATCTCCTCGGACGGTCTGGGCTGGACGCCGAGCGACCACCTGTCGACCTCCACCGAGTACACGGTGGACGCCGTCGCCAAGGACGCGGCGGGCCGCGAGTCGGACAAGCACTCCACCTTCACCACGGTCACCCCGAAGGACACCTTCGTCGGGTTCTTCACCCCGGAGGACGGCTCGACCGTCGGCGTCGGCATGGAGGTCTACCTCAACTTCAACCGGCCGATCACCAACAAGAAGGCCGTCGAGCAGGGCGTCACCGTCACCGCCTCCCCGTCGGTCCCGGTCGCCGCGCACTGGTACGGCGACCAGCAGCTCTACATCCGCCCCGCGGACTACTGGGCGGCCGGCACCAAGGTCACGCTCGACCTGAACCTGAACGGTGTCGAGGGCGCCCCCGGCGTCTACGGCAAGCAGCACAAGCAGGTGCACTTCACGATCGCCCGCCGCCAGGTGAGCATCGTGGACGCGGCCAAGCACACGATGACCGTCTACCGGGACAACAAGGTGCTGCGCACGATCCCGATCTCCTCGGGCGCGCCGGAACACACCACGTACAACGGCAAGATGGTGATCTCCGAGAAGTACCTCACCACCCGGATGAACGGTGACACCGTCGGCTTCGGCGGGGAGTACGACATCAAGGACGTGCCGCACGCGATGCGGCTCACCAACTCCGGCACCTTCATCCACGGCAACTACTGGGCCGCGACCTCGGTGTTCGGCAACAGCAACACCAGCCACGGCTGCGTCGGTCTGCACGACGTGCGCGGCGCGGGCGACGCGACCACGCCGGCCGCCTGGTTCTACAACAGCTCGATCATCGGCGACGTCGTCCAGGTCGTGAACTCCAAGGACAAGACCGTCCAGTGGTACAACGGCCTCAACGGCTGGAACCTCCCCTGGACCGAGTGGACCGCCTGATCCACGGCGGTTTCCGCCACCCGCTCACCACGGCCCGCCCCTGTGCGCAGGGGCGGGCCGTGTGCGTCGTACGCTCGCGTGCATGACTGTGACCCTCGAAGTCGACAACGGAGTCGGCACGATCCGGCTCGACCGGCCGCCGATGAACGCCCTGGACAGCGCCACGCAGGACCTGCTCAAAGCCGTCGCCGAGGAGGCGACCGGGCGCCGGGAGGTACGGGCGGTGGTGGTGTGGGGCGGTGAGAAGGTGTTCGCGGCGGGCGCGGACATCAAGGAGATGCGGGCCATGTCGTACGAGGACATGGTGGACCGCTCCCGCGGCCTGCAGGACGCCTTCACCGCGGTGGCCCGGATCCCCAAGCCGGTGGTCGCCGCGGTCAACGGATACGCGCTGGGCGGCGGTTGCGAGCTGGCGCTGTGCGCGGACATCCGGATCGCGGCGGAGAACGCCAAGCTGGGCCAGCCCGAGATCCTGCTCGGCCTGATCCCCGGCGCGGGCGGCACCCAGCGGCTGGCCCGGCTGGTCGGCCCCTCCCGGGCCAAGGACCTGATCTTCACCGGCCGTATGGTGGCCGCGCCCGAGGCGCTGTCCCTCGGCCTGGTCGACCGGGTGGTCCCGGCCGAGGAGGTGTACGCGCAGGCGCGCGCCTGGGCCGAGCGGCTGGCCCGCGGTCCCGCGTACGCGCTGCGGGCCGCCAAGGAGGCCGTCGACACGGGTCTCGACACCGACCTGGACACCGGGCTGGCGATCGAACGCGGGCTGTTCGCCGGGCTGTTCGCGACCGAGGACCGGGAGACGGGGATGCGCAGCTTCGTGGAGGACGGGCCGGGCAAGGCCGTCTTCCGCTGAACCGTCACGGAGGGTGGGCAGCCTACCTTAAGACAACCTTAAGAGAGCCTTAAGGATTCTGGGGCTGCCACTCTCCGCTGGGATGGTTGTTCAGTGCAACAGCGCAGGTCCACCCGGCCGTCCGAGGGGGTTTTATGCCGAGGGCATATGCCAGGACTGGGGGACGAACCGGTCTGTTTCGCCGGATGAATTCCCGGGGTTACGCGGCGAAACGGAGCCGTTACGGCCATCATGAGGACCATGGTGGGACGGGGCGGAACAGAACGGCCGCAATGGACGGACGGTGCGGCGAGTCGCACGCTGCTTCTCACCGAGGACGGGGCGGCCAAGGCCCTCGACCTCCTGGGCGACCCGTCGGCGGGCGAGGTCCATCTGACCTCGCGGCCCGAATCCGCCTCCACGGCACGCCGGATGTCGCTGTCCGTGGTCATGGTCTGGGGTGTCGCGCATCTGTCGGACACCGTCGAACTGCTGGTCTCGGAGCTGGTGGGCAATGCCGTACGGCACACCGGCGCCCGTACCTTCGGGCTGCGGATGCGGCGGCGGCGGGGCTGGATGCGGGTCGAGGTGCGCGATCCCTCGCGGGCGCTGCCCTGTCTGCTGCCGGTGCGCCCGCTGGACATCGGGGGGCGCGGGCTGTTCCTCGTGGACGAGCTCTCCGACCGCTGGGGGGTCGACCTCCAGCCGCGGGGGAAGACGACATGGTTCGAGCTGAGGGTCACCGAGCGCTGAGCCGGCGCCGGGGGCCGGGGGCCGGGGATCGGGGGTCGCGGGTCGCGGTCCGGGGTGGCGGTCCCGGACCGGCGGTCCCGGGGCGGTGGTCCCGGGGCGGTGGTCCGGACATGGGAAGAGGCCCTGCCGCGTCGGGGGGGATGACAGCGGCAGGGCCTCTTCTGAACCGCCGCGAAGCAAGGGGGGGTGTGTTCCGCGGCGTCTGTGGAACGGCCGAGCCCGGGTCTCGCGGGGCCGTTGCATTCGACTGTGGCACGGCGGCGGCACGGAGGCAAGTCCCAAACCAGGTTGATTTTCGCAAAGCGGGCGAACCGTTTGTCATTGCAAGGGTGACATCCGCCACTGCCTTCCAAACAATGGCTGAATGTCCTCATAGCCTTCTCATATGGCGTATCTCTATGCGTCCGTCATACATCCGTTCTTGCGTACCGTCGTGTCGTGCCGCCCCCTGCCCCCGGGCTGCCCCTGAGACCGGGGTGGGGGTAGCCCCCACCCGTAATGGGGGAGAAGCCGGATGGGGCGGGCGACGGCCGTACGGAAGAGTCGGTCACGACACGGCGGCACATCCGACGGCCGTGCCCGACCGAGGAGTTGACCCCATGGCCGCCACGACGGCAGGCACCGGACCGGCGGCGGTCTTCCGATCGTTCATCCGCTTCGTGGTCTGCGGCGGCGGGGTCACCCTGCTGGCGAGCGCGGTCCTGCTCGCGATCGGCGACCGGGTGCCGCTCGCACTGGCCAACGCCGTGGTCACCGTGGCGTCCACGGTCCTCGCCACCGAGCTGCACGGCCGGTTCACCTTCGGCCGCGGCCGGGCCGGCTGGAGCGACCACTGCGCGAGCGGGGTCACCGTCCTGGTGTCGTACCTCTTCACCACCGGCGCGCTGCTCGCCTTCGACGCACTGCACCCGGGCGGCGGGGCGCTGACCCGGCAGGGCGTCTACCTCGCCGCCTCCGCGCTGGCCGGGATCGGGCGGTTCCTCGTGCTGCGGCTGGTCGTCTTCTCCGCCGCCCGCACCCGGGCGCGGCCGCCGCGCCTGGTCAGGGACGCGGTGACGGTGGCCGCGTAGGACATGTCGGCTGCTGGGCCTACGCGCCGACCGCGCGCACCGGCCGGTCCGGTGCCGGGCCCGCACGCCGGCCGAGGCGGCGCGGGCGCAGGAGGAGAGCGCGGCGGGACATCTGACGGGGAAGATCGTCCTGACCGGGTGAGCACGGGCCGCCCGCCACGCGACGACGGGCGGGTCGGACATGAAGTCCGGCCCGCCCGCCGTCCGTTGGCGCTGTCACCCGGGGGCGATCAGCTGCCGAGCACCTGGAACTCGTAGAGCGAGTAGCCGTACGCGGTCGCCCGCTGGGTGCCGTAGACACGTACGTACCGGCCGGAGCCCGAGACGTTGAGCGTCTGGTTGCCGCCGGTGCCGGCGGTGGTGCTGTAGACCGACGTCCAGTTGGCGCCGTCGCTGGACGTCTGGATCTGGAACGCCTTGGCGTACGCGGCTTCCCAATTCAGCTTCACCTGGCTGACGGTGTGGCTCGCGCCCAGGTCCACCTGGAGCCACTGCGGGTCGCTGAAGGCGCTCGACCAGCGGGTGCCGTTGTCGCCGTCGGTGGCGGCGGAGGCCGGGTTGGCGGCGTTCTCCGTGGAGGACGCGGTGGTCGGCTTGCCCTGCGAGAGCAGGGTGGCGCCGCCGGTGCCGCTCGGGGTGCCGTTCACCGAGAACTCGTAGAGCGAGTAGCCGTACGCGGTCCCGCGCTGCGTCCCGTAGAACCTGATGTAGCGGCCGGTGCAGTTCACCCCGAGTTCCTGGACGCCGCCGGTGCCGGTCGTGGTGCTGTAGCACGGTGTCCAGTTGTTGGCGTCGTTGGACACCTGGATCTGGAACGCCTTGGCGTACGCCGACTCCCAGTTGAGCTGCACATGGGTGACGTTGTACGACTGGCCGAGGTCGACCTGGAGCCACTGCGGGTCGCTGAACGCGCTGGACCAGCGGGTGGCGGTGTTGCCGTCGGTGGCGGCGGAGGCCGGGTTGGCGGCGTTCTCCGTGGAGGACGCGGTGGTCGGCTTGCCCAGGGCGATGTTGTTGCCGACCGGCGGCGGGGGCGTGGTCGTACCACCACCGCTGCCGGGTCCCTTGTTGTAGACGGCGACCCAGTCGATGTTCATTTGTGCGCCGGAGACGGTGTTGGCGTTGGGGCCGCCGCCGAAGGCGTCGGGGAAGCCGCCGCCCATGGCGAGGTCGTAGATGATGAAGAAGGGGTGGTCGACGGCGTTGGCCCAGGTGGTGGCGTCGACCTGGTTGGCCTTGACGGTGAAGTAGTTGTTGCCGTCGAGGTACCAGCGGATCTGTTCGGGGCTGGTGGAGCGGTCGATTTCGACGGCGTAGTCGTGGTAGCCGGTCTGGCAGCCGCCGCAGGCGTGTTCTCCGCTGCCGATGCCGGTGGATTCGTTGCAGACGCCGCCGGGGTTGGTGCCGCAGTGCAGGGTGCCGAAGACGGAGCTGCGGCCGTTGATGTCCTCGAGGATGTCGACTTCGCCGGATTTGGGCCAGGTGACGCCGTCGCGGAGGGTGGAGCCGAGCATCCAGAACGCGGGCCAGTAGCCGGCGCCGTTGGCGGTGGTGACGTTGGGCTGCTGGATCGACGACTCCATCCGCACCACACCGCCCGCCGGCGCGCCGAAGGACGAGGACTGGGTCTCGATACGGCCCGAGGTCCAGCCGGACCGCGGGTCGGTGCCCGAATGCAGGGCCTTGAGCACCAGGTGGCCGTTGCCGTCCTGGTACACATTGGCCGTGCTGTTCGTCATCGTCTCGATCTCACCGGTACCGAAACTGCTCCCCGGACCGGTGTCGTACTTCCAATCGGCGCCGTTGACGCCGGTGTTGGCGGCGCCCGTGAAGTCGTCGCTCCACGTGGTGGTGAAGCCGGCCGGCGGAGCGGCCACGGCGGCGGGGGCGGCGACGGCGGCCGGGGCGAGTCCGCCGGTCGTACCCGCGGGGGTGGCCGCGCCGCCCGTGCCGGTCGCCGCGGTGAGGCCCGCGACGCTCAGCGCGGCGACGGCCAGGGCGGCGAGGGCGAGGCGGCCCTTGGAGCGGCGGGGGTGGGGGGCGGTGCCGGCGCCGGCGTGCGGTTGGTGGTGCTGTTCGTGGTCTGGTGCCTGTCCGGTGGACATGCGTGATCTCCTGTCCCGATGAGGCCCGGTGGGGCCGGTGTGGGGGGTGCGCGCCCGTTCGCGGCGGTGGGGTGGCGGTGCTGTGCCGGGGGTGCCGGGGGATGGAGAGCGCTTTCGAGAGCGCTCTCCAGGAGCGGCGTGGCCGGTGGTGGCGCCGACCCTCGACGCGTCAGGGCGAATGCAGGCGGTGCAGAGAGCCGTACGCGTCGTCGACGGCGGCCCATGCCGGAATCACGGCGATTTCGGGATACGACGCGGTGGCGGTGGTGACCTGAGCGAACGCTGAGCCCGCGCCACGGTCCGACGTCCGGCCGGCGGGGGCCTCGTACCGCGCCGGCGGCAACGGATGTAACCGTTTCCGGGGCGCGTGGGGCGGCAGCGAAGTGCTGCGTGACATGGGGCTGCTCCTGACCGGGTGGGGGACCGTGTGCAGGGTGGGGCTGGGGTGATGCGTCGTGAGAGCGCTCTCTCGGTCAGGGAGTTGTTTATCCCCCTCGCGGGGTGGCGTCAAGAAGCCGGGAAAAAGTCCGAGGTGGGGAGGGGTGTGCGCAGTAAGCCCTTACATCGGTCCGTGACGTAAGGCCCTTCGCACGGGGTGCCGCAGAGTCCGGCGCGGCAAACGGCGTGGCTACCTCACCGGTTCCGGATCTGCCTCGACCGGCCCGGCCTGCGGGGGAGGGCTGTCGCCGCGGCTGTTCTGCAGGGCGTGGAGCTCACCCAGGAGACTGCCCGGTGTGGTGAGGAGTTCGCCGAATCCGCCGTGTTCGCGGACGCGTCCGTGCTCAAGAACGATGACGCGGTCGACGTCACAGATGTTGGCCAGACGATGGGTGATCAGAACAACGGTACGGCCGGCGGCCAGGGCCCGCAGACGGCTGAACAGCAGGTGCTCACCGCGCGCGTCCAGGGCCGAGGTCGGCTCGTCCATCAGCAGCAGAGCCGTGTCGCGCAGGAAGGCGCGGGCCAGTGCCAAGCGCTGCCACTGGCCGGCGGACAGATCGTGGCCGCCCCAGAAGGAGCGGGCCAGTGAGGTGTCCAGGCCGTGCGGCAGGCCGGCGATGACCGCGTCGGCGCCCGATTGGGCGGCGGCCGCGTGGATCGCCTCGTCGCCGCCGTGGTGCCGGCCCAGGGTGATGGAGTCGCGCACGGTCAGCGGCCAGTCGTAGGTGTTCTGAGCGACGACGGTGACGTGGCGCCACAGCCCTTCGGGGTCGAGGTCGGCGACGGAGACCGGGCCGGACGGGCCGTGCCAGGTCACGGTTCCCGACGCGGGCAGCAGCAGACCGGCGATGATTTTGGACAGGGTGGTCTTGCCGGATCCGTTCTCTCCGACCAGGGCGATGACCTCGCCCCGGTTCAACGTCAAGGTGACGTGGTCCAGGGCGGGCGAGGCGGCCTGCGGGTAGGTGAAGGTGACGCTGTCGAGGTGGACGGAGGTCCAGTCCTCGGGAAGCGGCAGAAAGCCCCGGACGGCGCTGGGGGCGGGTTCCCTGGTGGTGAAGGTGGCCCAGTCGGCGACGTACAGGCCGTGTTCGAACAGGGTCCCGGCGGCGGTGACGGTGTCGGCCAGGGCGGCGCCGGCGGTGCGGATGACCACGGCGACGCCCGCGGCGGTGCCGGGGGCCAGGGAGCCGCGGGCGGTGAGGTAGACCAGGGTGGCGTAGACGGCGGTGGTGCCGATGCCGGCGGCGGCCTGGCCGGTGAGGTGGACGCGGGCGGTGGCCCGGCCGACCCGGGCGGCCTCCTGCTCCAGTTTGTCGGTGGCGGCGCGGTAACGGGCCATCAGGAACGCCGACATGCTGTGCACCCGGACCTCGGCGGCGGCGTCCCGGTAGGTCAGCTCGGTCATCAGCCCGGCACGCCAGCGGCGGGCGGCGGCGGTCTTACGGGCACTGCGATGCGCGACCCGGGCGGCGATGAGACCGGCGGCGCCGTTGGGCACCACGGCGAGCAGCAGCAGCGGAACCAGGACCCAGCTGAGCGTGGCCAGCACCAGGGCCGCCGCGGTCAGCCGCAGCGTGGCGGCCGCGGTGTCCAGGGCGGCCTGGACGAGCTGGTGTCCGCGCCGGGCACCGTCCTCGGCGGCGGTCTTGGCGTTCTCCCAGGCCGGATCCTCGTAGGCGATCAACTCGCTGCGGGTGATGGTCTCCAGCAGTACCTGGGCGGCGTGGTTGTCGACCCGGGGCCCCAGCCGGGCGGTCAGCGCGGTGATGACGGCCTGGAGCACGGAGCGTACGCATCCTGCCGCCAGCAGGGTGATCAGTGCCGGAGCCGCGCGCCCGATGGCGGCGTGCCAGTGGCCGTCGGCGGACAGCAGCGGGGTCAGCGCGTCGGCGGTGGCCAGCAGCCCCAGACCGGTGGCGGCCGCGGAGGCCAGTTCCGCGCAGGTCACACCCACCAGAGCCCGCCGATCGACCCGCCAGGCGAGGCGGAAGGTCAGGGCGAGGTCGGCGGGGGCGCGGGCGGCGATGGAACGCAGGGACGCGCCGGCCAGGGTGCGGGTGTGCGGATCGGCGACGGCCGGGTCGGGGACGAGGATGTCGGTGGCCGCGATCTCGGCGGCGGGTTCGGCGGCCGCGTCGGCGGGGCGCGGCTTGGAGAATCGCATGTCCTCCAAGTGGGGGGTAGCGCGAGGTGGCGGATCAACCCATTAACGGGCCGCAGCCGCAGCCGCAGCCGCTGTCAGACGGTCAGCACGGGGTGCAGGGCGCGGTCGCGCTCGGCCGGTTCGCCGACGGGCTGTCCGTCGACGGCGATCCAGGCGTGGCATTCATGGGGGTCGAAGCGCACGCCGAGGTTCCAGGTGACGGGGAGCCGGTGGGCCCAGCAGAGCAGGGCGGCGGCCAGGCTGGTCTCCAGGCAGGCCGCGCGTCCGGGGTACCAGGCGCAGGCCCGGCGAACAGCCGTGAGGGCGGCCGACGCCTGTCCGGTATCGACCGTGCGGTGGCCTCCGGCCCGGTGTCGGAGGCCATGGGCGAGGCGGACCACGGTGGAGGTCGGCAGTATGTGCAGCATCGCCGCCGCTGCCCACAGCGCGGCCGGGGCTCCTCGCTCGGGGGCGGTGGATGCGACCTCGCTGCACTCCGTGCGGCCGGACGCGGGCACGGGCTGGGCGGGAATGCGGGGGGTTCGGGGCACCTTCGCCCCGGCCGGCGCGGCCGAGAGCACGCCCATGGCGAGCAGTTGCTCGGCGAGGTCCGCCAGGTCCGCGCCGACCTTCATCGCGGGCACACCGGCCAGTGGACCAGGTGCGGTTGAGATTGCGGCCGGATCGTCGCTGTCCGGGTCGGTCAGGAGTTCCCACAGGGCGGCGGCAGTGGGGTTGAGCCAGTACCAGCGGCCGGTTCCCAGGTTCAGGATCGCGCCCCCGCGCTCGCCCGTGTGCCAGTGGACGCCGTCGTTCACCCGCCAGCGCATGCCGCCTCCTGCGGGTTCGGGTCGGTCGTCCACCAGGTGGCGCGGTCTCGGAGCACGGTGGTCAGCCAGGTCTCGGCGCAGATGAGCAGGCGCAGGTCGGACAGCGGTCCGGCGCCGACGACGGCCCGGTCCAGGCCGGCGCGGGCCGCGGTTCTGTCGAGGAGTCCGGCGGCGGCGAGCCGGGAGGTGCCGATGATTTCGCGCAGCCAGGCGTGGCGGCGTTGGACACCGGCGTGTCCGGTGCCGTCGAAGGCTCCGCTGGAGGTGCGCTCCAGCAGCAGCGCGGGCACGGTCGGTGCGAGGCCGTTGAGCAGCGGTTTGTAGGAATGCCCCGGCAGCCGCTCCAGCGGGTCGGAGGCGACGCAGGCGCGGATGACGGCGTTGTCGAGGTACGGCAGGTGCAGGGCATGGACACCGTCGTCGGCGGCGATCCGCAGCAGGTCGCCGTGCTGGGCGCCAGAGGCCCAGATGCCCTGCCACTGGTGGACCAGGCCCGGTTCCAGGTCGGCCGGTGCCCAGGAGGCGCTGTCGGATACGAGTGCGGCGAGCGCGTCACGGCCGGGCCGGGTGAGCCAGCCGGTGGCCGGCCGGGTCGCGCACCAGGTCAGCGGGTTCGCCGACGGGGCCAGGGGATCGGGCCCGCGCAGTCGGCTGGCCAGGCAGGCCAGCGCACCGGGATAGGAGGTGCGGGCCAGAGCGGCGGTGCGGAGCCAGGTCTGCTGGACCGAACGCAGGCCGACCCGCGACCAGGTGGCCCCGCCGACGGCGGCGTCGCGCAGTCGGCGTTGCCGCAGCAGGTCGGCGAGCAGGGCCGGGTCCCCGGTCAGTACGGCGTCCCCTCCTTCCCCGCACAGGTGCATGTCGGATCCGCAGTCCGCGACGGCGGCGTGCATGGTGCGAAGGAGGCCCAGGACACCCAGGGCCAGGACGGGGGCGTCGGTGACCGGGACCGCCGCCGGGTCCGACAAGCGCGCGTAGTCCGTGGTGCCCGCGTCACCGGTGACGATCCGGTGGTCCATGCCGGGAAAGGCGGTGGCGACGGCCCGCGCGTAGTCCAGGTCGGCGTTCACCGAGCGGTCGTCGGTGTAGGTGAAGGCGGTGATCTCTGTCCGCTGCGAGGCCAGACAGGCCAGGGTGGAGCTGTCCTTGCCGCCGCTCAGGTCGGCCGACGGTTGCCGGGAAGCGGCCATTCGCAGATCCACCGCCTCGGTCAGTGCCGCGGCCACCGCCTCCCGGGCCTCCGGATCAATGGGCGGTCGCAGGTCTTCGTAGGCCACAGTGCGCGGTCCGGCGACGTCCACGACGAGCTCGCTGCCCGGCGGAACCCGGTGCACACCGGGGAAATAGCTGTGCGACCCGAAGGCGTCGACGCCGCTCAAGGCGATGCCCGCGACCACGCGTACCAGGTCCGGCTCGGCGCCGGTCAGCGCGGCCAGTGGGGCCGCCGCCGTGGCCCAGACGAGAGTTCCGTCGCCCGGGCACGTGTAGAACACCGGCCACAGTCCCGCCAGATCGCCGCGCACCCGCAGGCCCCGGCCGTTCTGCACGACGGTCAGATGCGACCCGGCCCAGCGGCTGCCCGCCGCGGTGGCGGGCGTCAGCGCGTCGTCGTCGGCTCCGCAGCTGCCCGCCACCGTCACGCTCCCGTCCGGGCCAACGGCGGTGCGTACTTCGGCCGGCGCCAGGGCCACTGTCCATATCGGCCACCGACACCCCGTCACCTGTCTTCCACCGAGCGGATACCGCGCACCCGACCCGACCCCGTCGGGGTGCCACATTCCGGAGGCCATCCGCATGGTCGTTCCCTTCCTCGCCCGATGACGCGGTGGTACCGGGTGCGCGGACATGTTCCGGCCCGCGCGCCCGGCAGCGGCGGTGCTACTTGTCGTAGTACTCGGTGCGGTCCTGGCGGTTGGCGCCGTTGCGGCCCAGGGTCACGGACACGACCTCGCCGCCGTCCACGACGACGGGCGCGGCGTAGGTGTACTGGGAGCTGTTGTCCTGGGCCGGTTCGGCCACGACGGTGTTGTCGGACTCCTGCATCACGAGACCTCCTGCTCGGTCCGGCCGGGGTGCCGGGGCTGAACCCAGGAAAGGCCCGTACATCGGTGCGAAGCGAGAGCGGTTGCCGGTGCGAACCGGTTCGCACCGCGATGCGAATTGCCCGCACTGCTCCCGCACCGGGTACCGCCGGCGCTAACGTCGAAACAAGAGTCACCCCGTGCGCCCGCTGCCACGTCGGAGCCGCAGATGACCGAACCCGATCGCCGCAACGAGCGCCTGGCCACGTGGATCCACACCACTGGCCTGTCCCGCTCGCTTCTGGCCAAAGAGCTGCGCAAGACCGGCATGGAGATGGGTTACCGGGACCTCGCTCCGGACGCCTCCCGCATCACCCGCTGGCTGTCCGGAGAGATCCCCCGGGCCCCGATGCCCGCGGTCCTGGCCGTGACCCTCAGCCGCCTGTGCCGTACCGAAAGACCGCTGACCGCAGCCGACCTCGGCCTCACCATCGCCGGGAGCGCACCACCGCCCCACGGTGGCGACGCCGTGGTGCGCGCCCTGCTCGACACCACCGGGAGCGACCTGATGACCGAACCCGACGCCCCGGACCACCCAGGCGAACCCCTCTCCGGCGAAGCCCTGGTCGACCGCGTCCAGGGCTGGCTCCACCTCGGTACCGGGCCGCTGCCCGAGCCCGTCCGCACCCCGCACATCGACCACCACGACGTCGCGCGCATCCGCGCTGCCACCGACGTGTTCCGCACCTGGGACAACGCCCACGGCGGTCTGTCCCGCGACGCAGTCGTCGCCCAACTGCGCGCGACCACCCAACTGCTGCGCAACGCCCGCCCCCGCGACGCCGTCGGCCGCGACCTGTTCGCCGCCGTCGCCGACCTCGCCTCGGTCGCCGGCTGGATGACCTACGACATCGGCAGACATGTCCAGGCACAGGAGTACTTCCTGCTGGGCCTGGACGCCGCCCGGGAAGCCGGCGACCCGGCCGTCGCCGGACACCTGCTCAACTGCATGGCCCGCCAGGCCAGCCACCTGGGCCGCATCGACGACGCGCTCGAACTGGTCGAACTCGCCCAGTACGGCACCCGCCGCCTGCCGCCGGGACGCACCCGGGCCGTCCTGTGCGCCCTGGAGGCCCGCTGCCGTGCCACCCTCGGAGATCTCGGCGGCTTCACCCGCGCCGTGGGCGCCTCTCATGACGCACTGGAGCAGGCCGGCCCGCACGACCCCGTCTTCGTCCAGTGGTTCGACCACGCCGAGCACCAAGTCACCATCGGCGTCTGCCATCTCATCGCCGCGGGTCGGCGACCCGAGCACGCCGCGACCGCCGTCCACGCCATCCAAGAGGGCACCGCCCTGCGCCCGGAAGGCCGCGTGCGCTCGCGGGCCTTCGACCAGATCGCCCTCGCCCGCGCCTACACCGCCAACAACGAACTCGACGGCGCCGACACCGCGACGAGTGCCGCCCTGGATCTCATGGGCAATCTCGGATCCACCCGCGTCCCGGGACGCCTGGCCGAACTGGACACCGAACTCGCCGCGGCCGGACCCGCCACCGCGCCCACCCGGGAGAGGATCGCCGCGGCCTTGGCGCCCGCGAGTCAGACCACAACTGCCCTGCGCCGTTGCCGGTGAGGCGCGGGGGCCCGACTACGGCGAGGCCCGGAGTCCACGTCGGCTGGGGAGGCCGGTGCGGGCGGCGGCCACGCGGGTGAGCAGCGTGACTCCGGCCAGCGTGGCGGCGATCGCCGCGAAGATCACGATGTTGATCCAGAGCGGAACGAGTTGCAGATGAGTCCCGTCGCCCCACCGGCATTCGCGCGAGAGCGGCAACATGTGCTCGACAAGGCGTACTTCGCCCCGGGGCCCTTCGTCGCGCATGGGGTTTCCGGCGGCCTTGGCGCATGCCGCCCGGTCGCCCCCGGGGTCGAGG
Source organism: Streptomyces sp. NBC_00223 (assembly GCF_036199905.1). Lineage (NCBI taxonomy): Bacteria > Bacillati > Actinomycetota > Actinomycetes > Kitasatosporales > Streptomycetaceae > Streptomyces > Streptomyces sp. NBC_00223. Next base: position 6,061,783 of record NZ_CP108109.1, read on the forward strand.
CCGATGAAGAACCCACCCACGCAGGCGAGAAGGCCGGCGCTGAGACCGAGTGCCATGAGTTCGATGCCGCGGCCCGGCCCGCCCCGGAGCCGGGAGAAGAACGCGCGCCGCGTCAAAACCAGATGGACGGCCTTGACGAGCAGCAGGCCGGCCGAGAACGGAAGGGCGACGAGGGCCGCTCCTAACAGGGCGCCCGCGGTGGTGAAGTCGGAGATCAACGGGCGGCTTTCGTACGTCGGGGACCGCCGTGGCGGGCGGTGCGGGCGGATCGCTGCCAGTGTCTCCGCGCCGACCCGTAACGGCAAAGCGTCCGGCAAAGCGTCCGGGAACCCGAGCGGGCTCCAACTCCGGTTACGCCGGGGCTCCGTGGGCGGTCGGCGGGGAAACGCCGAAAAAGGGCACGGAAAAGCCCCCGCGTGGCGGGCGCCCCGGGGGAGGGGAACGCCGGCCGCGCGGGGGCCCGGGGCGTCAGAGAGTCAGCCGCACTTCCTGCGGGTCGTGATCACTCGTCTGATCCGCGAACTCCGCGTTGATGTGCACCACGTCGTAGTCGACGTGCTTCAGCGCCGGGCTCACCAGAATGTGGTCGAGCACCTGCGAATTGCCCTCGTACACGTACGAGTAGCGCTCCGCCGCCGGCAGCGTGTTGACCAGGTCCGTGAGGACCTGGCCGTTGCCGGTCAGGGCGAGGACCGCCGGGGCGAACTGGTAGTCGTTGAGGTCGCCGAGCACGACCACATTGGCGTGCGGATCGGCCTTCTCCAGCTGCGCGACGAAGTCGTGCTCGATGATCGCCTGCCGCACCCGCTGCACCTCGGAGCTGCGCACCGGCGGCTGGAAGCGGCTGTCGATGCCCTGGTCGCCGCCCTTGCTGTCGAAGTGGTTGGCGATCACGAAGAGCTTCTTGCCGCGGAAGGTGAACTCGCCCACCAGCGGCTTGCGGCTGGTGTTCCACGCCGGGTCGTTCGGCGCGATCCGGCCGGGGGAGAAGGTCAGCGCGGTCTTGTCGCCCTTGCCGGTGACGCCGACCGCGGTGGTGGAGTCGCCGCCCGGGCGGTCCACGAAGGAGACCCGCTTGGCGTCGAAGAGGAAGACCGAGCGGATGTTGCCGCCGGGCTGCCCGCCGTCCTTGTCGTTCACCGGGTCGATCTGACGCCAGTCGTAGCGCGGGCCGCCGGCCGCCACGATGGCGTCGGTGAGCTTGGTGAGCGTCTGGTCCGCGGCGACCGTGCCGTTGTCGGTGGCGCCGTTGTTGTCCTGGATCTCCTCCAGGGCCACGATGTCGGGCGAACGCAGGTTGGTGACAAGGCCCTTGGCCAGCCGGTCGAACTTCGACTGGTCGTTGCCGGGCGCGAGGTTCTCCACGTTGTACGTGGCGACGGTCGCCTGGCTGGTGGACGCCTTGGCGGTCACCTCGGGCTTGAGGCCGCCGCTCTTGACCGTGCCGAGGGTACGGGCCTGGATGACGTACGTGCCCGCGAACTGGCTGTAGTCCAGCGGGCCCGCGGTCTTGCCGCGCAGCGTGTCGCCGACGTTCGCGGTCGGGAACGCCGAGGTGGCCGCCGGGATCAGCGACTGCACCATCAGACGGCCGGAGTTGGGGTTGTCGTAACCCGTGTAGAGGGTGCCGCCGCGCTTGGTGGCGTTCTGCTTCGGCTTCACCGTGACCCACAGCTCGGCGTACGTGTCGGTGGCGCCGACCACGCGGGTGTCCGCGACCTGGACGTACATCCCTTCGAGGGACGCGTACAGGTCGAGCGCGTACTCCGAGGGCCGCAGGGGCAGGTTCTCGATGGTGCCGCCGCCCGCGCTCGGGGCGAAGGCCGCGGGCACCGCTCGGTCGTCGAGGACGACGGGCGCGGGCAGCGCGTTGCCGCTGGAGAGCTTGGTCACCGTGGGCTTGGTGATCTCGGTGACCGCCTGCACGCCGGTGTCGGCGCCGCCCGGGTAGTACTGGGAGACCGTGCCGGCGACCGACACGCTGTCCCCGACGGCGACCGTGGGGCTGGAGCTGGTGAAGACGAAGACGCCTTCGCTGGTGCGGGGGTTGTCGTCCGGGTGCGGGTCCTGGGCCCAGAAGCCCTTCGAGGAGCCGAAGTCCCGTACACCGGTGACGATTCCGGTCGCGCCGGTGATCTGCTTGCCCGCCAGCGGGGAGACCCGGGTGTCGCCCTGGATGTCGTGGATCTTCGCCTCGGTCGCCGGCTCGGTGGTCGGCGGCGTGGTCGGGCCCGTCGGGGGAGTGGTGGTCGGCGAGTCGGTGGGCCCGGTCGTCGGGCCGCCGGTGCCACCGGAGTTGACCGGCGAGGGGTCGCCCGAAGTGAAGTCGGCGGCGTTGTCGTCGGTGTCCTTGAGGGCCGAATCGCGCGACACGGAGGCGGTGTTGCTCGCGCCCGCGGCGGCGCCGCCGCCCTCGTGGACGGTGGCGGTGCCGTAGCCGACCAGGTCCTTGATCCGGGAGTCGGCGGCGCAGTCCGCGGCCGTCACGCAGGTCAGCGGGTCCGTGCCCGAGACCAGGGCGACCGTGCCGGTGGTGCCCGACAGCGCGAGCGTGCCGCTGGCGTCGGGGGTCGGCAGCGATGTCGTACCGCCCGTGCCGGCGGACTCGCCGACGAGGTAACGGCCGCCGCCGGCCAGCGAACCGGTCAGCGGGGTGACCTGCCACTTGGAGCTGGCGGTCGGGCTGCCGGGGAGGTACTGCACGCTGTAGTTGCCGAGACTCAGCGACGCGGCACCGGCGTTGGCGAGCTCGATGAAGTCATTGGTGTACGTGGCGCCGGAGTTGCCGCCGCCTCCGTACACCTCGGCGATCAGGGCGTCGGCGGACGGCGTGGCGAAAGCGGAGTGAACGCCCACGCCCGCGAGGACGACGGCGCCGGCTATGCCGATCGGCAGGATACGTCTGCGGAGACGGGACGGGCCTGGTCTCGCGGAGCGAGGCGTGGCGTCTGAGGGGTGCGACACCGGAGGGTATCTCCTTCTTGGGGAGCGGCCATTGCTGACAGCGCGTCACACCCCGCGAGGGGAGCCACGCGCGACCGGGGCTCAAGATACGCGCGTAGATACGGTCGTAGAAGCGGTTCGCGGGTTAAATCTGCGTGTGGGTCAGTGGTACGGGATCGCACGCCGGGGCGTATGGGGCGCACTTTGCGGCTCTTTGTCCGGGACGGCTCGGGGCGGTTTGCGACGGCTCGCGGTGGTCCGGGGCGGTGTTCGGCCGGCCCTCAAGGAAGTTGTGCGAGGCGGTTGATCGCGGGGGTGGGGCGGACGGTCACTGCCCGACGCGACCGGGCGGGCCGCTCGCGCGGCGCTCGCGGTGGGCGTGCGCGCGATGACCGGTGCCGATCGCCACGCCCTGGAGGCGCGGGGCCGAACGATTTCGCGTCCTGTCCGCCTGCGGCCGTCCGGGACTTCCCGGGGGCGGCGTGTGCCGGCCGAAGGGGCCGCACCCGGTACGGCGGGTGCGGTGCCGGTCCTGTCGAGCACGATCGTGTCCACCTCGCGGGTGGACTCCGGGACTTCGGCGCCCGCCGGGCGTCCGGCCGGTGGTCGGCCGGACGCCGGAGCCGACGGCGGTGTCAGTGGCAGGTGCCGCAGCAACTGGTCGCCGGGGGCTCGGGAGCGGAGGCGACCTCGTAGCCGGCCCCCTGGACCGCGGCGGTGACCGCCGCGTCGTCGACGACGGCGCTGGACGTGACGGACACCCGGCCGGTGGCCAGGTCGACGTCGACGTGATCGACGCCGGGAACTTTCTCGACCTCTGCCGTGACGGACATGACGCAGTGTCCGCACGTCATGCCGGTGACCGTGTAGACGGCCGTGGATTGGGGCGACGTGGTTGCGGCCATGGTGAACCTCTCCTCGCTCTCGGTGGGCCGTCGCCTCGTGCGGCGCCGGCCATGGACCAAGATACCCCCAGGGGGTATCAGATCAAGCGTGATCCGGGTCTCCCTTCCCGCGCGGCGCCGACGGCGGCCCTTCTGTCCCACCGGACTGGCGGAAATACCCCCGGGGGGTATATTGCTCCCGTCAACACATACCCCCCTCCGGTACAGGAACCTCTGATGTCAATATCGACCGCACCCGCGTATCCACGCCGCTGGACCGCCCTCGCGCTGATCGCCCTGGCGCAGTTCATGGTGATCATGGACACGTCGATCATCGGCGTGGCCCTGCCCAAGATGCAGACCGACCTGGGCTTCTCACAGGAGAACCTGTCCTGGGTCTTCAACGCCTACGTCGTCGCCTTCGGCGGCCTGCTGCTCCTCGGCGGACGCCTCTCGGACCTGTTCGGCGCCAAACGCCTGTTCACCGCCGGCTGGATCGTCATGGCCGCCGGCTCCCTGACCGCCGGCCTGGCCGGGCAGGTCTGGGTCGAACTGACCGGCCGCGCCGTGCAGGGCGTCGGCGCCGCACTGATCGCGCCGTCCGCGCTCACGCTGCTGATGATGCTCTTCGGCACCGATCCCAAAGAGCTGACCAAGGCCTTCGCCCTGTACGGCGCGGCCGCCCCGGCCGGCGGCACCGCAGGCGTCTTCCTCGGCGGCGTCATCACCCAGTACGCCTCCTGGCCCTGGGTGTTCTACATCAACGTCCCCATCGCCCTGCTCGTCCTGGCCCTCACTCCGGCCGTCATGCCCTCCGCCCCGGCCCGCCGCGGCTCCATCGACCTGGCCGGCGCGCTCACCGTCACCGCGGGGCTCGCCACCACCGTCTACGCCATCGTCCGCGCACCCGAAACCGGCTGGGGCTCACTCCGGACCTGGCTGGTTCTGCTCGCCGGCCTGGCACTGGTCGCCGCGTTCGTCGCCATCCAGTCCAAGCGCCAGGAACCCCTGATGCGCCCGGCCATCTGGCGCACGCCCCACCTGGCGGGTGCCAACATCGCCCAACTGCTGATGGCCGCGGCCTGGATCCCCATGTGGTTCTTCCTCAACCTCTACCTCCAGCAGGTCCTCGGCCTGGGCGCCTTCGCCTCCGGATCCGCGCTGCTCCCCATGACGGTCGCCATCATGATCATGATGATCGTCCTCGCACCCCGGCTGATCACCCGCTTCGGACCCAAGCCCCTGATCGTCACCGGGCTCCTCGCACTGGCCGCCGGCATGCTCTGGCTGTCCTTCGCCCGACCTGACGGCAGCTTCGTGGTCGACGTCCTGCCCGCTTCCCTCCTCGCGGCGGCCGGTATGTCCCTGGCCTTCATCCCCTCCCTCGGCACCGCACTCTCCAGCGCGCGCCCCGAAGAAGGCGGCCTCGCCTCCGGCATCGTCAACACCAGCTACCAGGTCGGCTCCGCGCTCGGCCTCGCCGCCATGACCGCCATCGCCGCCGCCCACGGCGCCAATCAACTGGGGAACCCGACAGCCCTCACCAACGGATTCTCCGCCGCCTTCCTCGGCGCCGCCGTACTGGCCGCCGTCGGCGCGGGCGCCTCCCTCCTGACCCTGCGCACCCCGCCCACAAGCGACCAGGCCGAGAACGACGAGAGGCCCGAATACAAGGCAGCCGTCTGAGCCCCGCGCCTTTACCGTAAACGACGCACCCCCGCCGTCACGGCCGCCGGACGCGGACAGCAGTCCACGTCCAGCGGCCGGCCCGGGGCAACCCCAGCGAAGGCACGCGCCCTGACTCTGCGTACGTTCGGCCACATGACTGACGACTGCTTCGCGCATCCATGACTCGCCGCGATCTACGCTCCGCTCGACCCCGACCGCGGCGACCTCGCTGCGTACCTGCGGATGGCAGAAGAGTGCGAGGCGCAACGAGCACTGGACATCGGTTGCGGCACAGGGGTGTTCGCACTTCTCCTGGCCGACCGCTGATCCGCGGACCTGGCAGACGACGCTACGGGGAGCGCACGGAGCGCCGCGGCCCGGCGGGTATCCGGTCTTCGAGACGCGCGATCCGGACGGACATGTGCTGGCATCGGATTCGACGCTGCGCTTCCGCGAGAGGGACGTTCGACGCCGGTACTTGACTCGGGTTCGCCCGAAACCCGGGCAGGGCCGCTGCCCGATTACCGTTGCTCCACATGACAGCCACCGCGATGGACATCACAGAGGAACTGGTCCGGGATCTGCTGCGCGAGCAGCACCCCGACCTGGCGGACCTTCCCGTGAGGCTCGGCGCGCGCGGCTGGGACAACCAACTGTGGCGGCTCGGCGACGACCTCGCCGTCCGGTTGCCCTGGGCGACACAGTCCGCGGACGCGCTCCTGCGCAAGGAACACGCCTGGCTGCCCGTCCTCGCCCCGCACCTTCCTCTGCCGATCCCCGTCCCGCAGCGCCTCGGTGAGCCCTCCGAACGGTTTCCACGGCCGTGGCTCGTCACCACCTGGGTACCCGGCGAGCCCGCCGACCGCGTCCCCGCGACGCGCGCCGCGGACGCGGCCGTCACCCTGGCCGCCTTCCTCACCGCTCTCCACCGGCCCGCCCCCGACGGGGCGCCCGCGGGCCGAGACCGCGGGGGCCCGCTGGCCGACACCGCCGAAGGCTTCGACCAAGGGCTCGCCTCGGCCGCCGGACTGGGGCTGATCCGCGACCCGGACGCCGTCCGCGCGGTCTGGGAAGACGCCGCCGCCGCGCCCGGCTGGACAGGTCCGGCGCTGTGGCTCCACGGCGACCTGCACCCGGCCAACATCCTGACCACGAACGGCACCTTCTCCGGCGTGATCGACTTCGGCGACCTGTTCGCCGGCGACCCGGCGTACGACCTCGCCGCCGCCTGGATCCTGCTGCCGGACGGCGCCGCCGACCGCTTCCACGCGACCTACCGGCCGAGCCCGGACGCCGCGACCCTGCGACGCGCCCGCGGCTGGGCGGTGCTGCGCGCGCTCACCGGCATCCACATCGGAGACGCCGGCGTCCACGGCCGCCCGGGAGGCAAGCCCACGTGGGGCCCACCCGCCCACGCCGCCCTGCGACGCCTCACCGCATCGGTCCACCACCGGTAAGCCCCCTGGCGGGAGGTTGAAGGACAGGCTTGCGCGGACGGAGTCGGTGCCCTCGCCGTCGTCCGGCCTGACCGGGCGGGCGTGTCCGTTCGCGCGGACGGGACCGCCGGTTGGCCGGGGGTTCGGCCTGACCCGCCGGGTGGTGGGAGCGGTGGGCTGTTTACGCCGAGAGGGTTGTCGGTTCGGCCGGAGCGCGGGCGTGGCCCGCCGGGGTGCGTTCGTTCGCGCGGACGGGCTGTCGCGTTGTGCGGAGCCCCCGGGGTGTGTTGGTGGGCGTGACGGACCGTCGGTTCGGCCGGTGTGCGGGCGTGGGCCGCCGGGGTACGTCCGTTCGCGCGGGCGGGCCGCCGGTTCGCGCGGAGCCCGGCGTGGCCCGCCCGGGGTGTGTTGGTGGGCGCGGACGGGCCGTCGGTTCGGCCGGTGTGCGGGCGTGGCTTGCCGGGGTGCGTCTGTTCGCGTGGGCGGGCTGTCGGTTCGCGCGGAGCCCGGCGTGGCCCGCCCGGGGTGTGTTGGTGGGCGCGGACGGGCCGTCGGTTCGGCCGGTGTGCGGGCGTGGCTTGCCGGGAGGCGTTCGTTCGCGTGGACGGGCTGTCGGTTTATGCGGAGCCCGGCGTGGTCCGCCCGGGGTGTGTTGGTGGGCGCGGACGGGCCGTCGGTTCGCGCGGAGCCCGGCGTGGCTTGCCGAGGTGCGTTCGTTCGCGCGGACGAGCCGTCTGCTCGTCCGGAGCCCCGGCCTGACCTGCCGGGCGGGCGTTTACGCCGGGATCGCCTCCGGCTCGTCCGCCGCGCAGGCCACCGCCAGGAGATCCGTCGACAGGCCGAGCGCCCCGGCCAGCGCCACGATCGTGAAGAACGCGGGCGTCGGCGCCCTCCCCGTCTCGATCTTGCGCAGGGTCTCCGCCGAGACTCCGGCCGCCGCGGCCACAACGGCCATGCTGCGTTCGCCGCGTGCTTCGCGCAGCAGCGCGCCGAGCCGTTCGCCGCGGGCCCGCTCCTGAGGAGTCAGAGGATTTCTCACCATGTCCGTGATACTAATACCGGGATACAAATACCGGTATAAGAATGGGGAGCACGACGGCATGGTGGAGATCAAGAGCGACGCCTCACTGGACCTGATGCGCGAGGCCGGCCGCGTCGTGGCCCACGCGCTGGCCGCCGCACGGCAGACCGCCGCGGTCGGCACACGGCTGCTGGAACTGGACGAAGCGGCCCGTACGGTGCTGCGCGAGGCGGGCGCCAGCTCCCCGTTCCTGGGGTACCGCCCCTCCTTCGCGCCCACCCCCTTCCCGGCCGTGATCTGCACGTCCGTCAACGACGCCGTCGTACACGGCATCCCCGACGGGTACCGGCTGCGCGACGGCGACCTGGTCAGCGTCGACTGCGGCGCCGAACTCGACGGCTGGACCGGCGACGCCGCGATCAGCTTCACCGTCGGCACACCGCGCCCGGAGGACGTACGGCTCATCGCGGCCACGCAGGAGGCGCTGGACGCCGGGATCGCCGCCGCCACGGTCGGCAACCGGATCGGCCACATCTCGCACGCCGTCACCTCCGTCGCCCGCGCGGCGGCCTGCGGCATGCCCACGGACTTCGGCGGCCACGGCATCGGCCGCCGTATGCACGAGGATCCCCACGTCGCCAACTGGGGCCGCCCCGGGCGCGGTTACCCGCTCCGGCACGGCCTCACCCTGGCCGTCGAGCCGATGATGATGGCCGGCGGGCGCAACGAGTACCGTACGGACCCCGACGGCTGGACCCTCCGTACCACCGACGGCAGCCGCGCCGCCCACATCGAACACACCATCGCGATCACGGCCGCGGGCCCCCGCATCCTCACCGCCCCCTGACGTCCGGGCTGCCGCCCGGGCGCGGGCGGGCGTACGGGTGCGGCGGTGAGCCGCATGGCCGCAGCGGGCCTTCGCGCCGGGCGCACGTTGCGACGCCACGGGGCGAGGCGCGTACGGCCCGCTCGTCCCACATGTCGAGTTCGGCGGAAGTGGTGAAAACGGACATCCCTGGCCAGTAAAGTTCCAGGTCATCCGGTCTGCTCCTCGCACCCGCGGGGATGGTCCCTCGACACCACGGTGGGTTCCCAGCACGAGTCAGTGCTCCCCGCGCTCGCGGGGATGGTCCCCGTCCCAGACTTGGCCCCGTTGCGTTCGCGCCAACCGCCCGCGTTTTGGGCACTCTTGACGGTGCGCACTGCGCGGGTGGCGCTCGCGGAACCAATCGGAACCCGTGAGACGGCGGTACCAGCCATGGCGCTACGGCCGCGCGGTTCGGCACCTGCCGGAACTCGGGTACGTCTACACCGTGCCGCAGCGAGGCCGAGCACCGGGACACGTAGTAGACCCCGCCCATGCGCCAGGGGGGCAGCGCACGGACGGGGCCGCTGAGAGACCGCCTAAGCGGTCAAGCCAGGTTCGAAGTACCCCGGCGTGCGGAACAGGCCCGTAAAGGTTCCGGGGCCGTGCCGTTCGTCCAGCCACGCCCCCAGCGCCGTCACGTCGCCGCTGACGATGGCTGCGAGCAGCAAGGCGTGTAGTTCGTCTTCTTCCCTCGGGGCGAACTCCTCAAGGAAGTGCGAGTATCGGAGGTTGACGCCCTTTTCGTAACCGCTGAGGGCCGCCGCGTACCGCGTCTGCTCTTCGCTTCCAAGCCCGTGCACCGCGCGACCGGCGTCCTCTTCCGTCAGCGTTCCCGTCACGTCCCGGAACGCGAGTGCGCCGAGAACGTCTGAGGGTTCCGTCACGCCGAAGCGTTCAGCCGTCTGCCGGGTGATGGCGCGCGCCTCCTTGTCGCAGGCGCCTTCCATGACGATTCCGAGATTCCGCGTGTGGTGGCTTCCGCGCTGGTCGGCAGCCGAGTACGACTGTCCGCTTGTGCGGCGGTAGTTGATTCCGTACTGAGTGCGGACGGGCACGCCTGCCACTTCCACGTACCGCCGACGTGATCCGTAGTGAAGGCAGTCATGCGCGTACGCCCGCAGCAGGTCGAGAAGGGCCAGCGCGGGGCGCTCGGGATTCTGGCGTTGCATGGGCCCGTACATAGTGATGACGGCCACCATTTGAAGGTGCCGGTACCCCTGGTCCGGGTGATGGAACCCTCCGAAGGCACCGGCCCGCGAGGATTCGTAGCCGACCAATACGCGGTCAAGCGGCAGCATTTTGGTCAGCCCGTACCCGGCGTAACGGCGAGTGGCGATTTCAACACCAGCGCGGAAAGACGTGGTGTCGATACCATCGGCTTCCCACCCGATGAGCGTTTCCGATAGGGGCCGGAACGCGTGGGCGGAGTGCGTCCCCGTGAGCGATAAAGCGTCGGCACGGATGGCAGCCAGGGCGACCATTGCCTTGACGCCGGTGACGGACTCGTTCGGGGCGAGTTCCGTTAAGTCGGGATGTCCGACTTGATGAGTTGGACGTGAGACTCTTGCATCCCCTCCGGGAGTGCATCCGGGCTGAACCATTTCGCCTCCAGAATCTCGAAGCCGTCGAGCTTGAGATTTCCACCCACGTGAAGAGCTTCGTACGCAATTTCCACGCGGAGCTTGTAGCCGCTGGTCACCTGAACCAGCCGGCCCGGGACCACATCAAGGCCGGTTTCTTCCCGGACCTCTCGAACAATGGTCATCGGGAATTCCTCGCTCTTGATTGCATAGCCGGTCGGAAGTCCCCATTGCCGGTCTGCGGGCCACATGCGATGCTTGAGCAGAAGGACTTGCCCTTGATCGTTTCGCACTACTCCCGTCACGCCAATCATGAATTTGGCGTGTGCCAGCCATAGGACGCGCCATTGCAGAGGGCCGCGAATTAGTTTCCACAGTCGGGCAATGATTCGCTTCATGCGCACCCTTTCGATAGGGCAAGCGCGGGGGCGCCTGCGGTAGCTGATTCAACCTGAATTGTAGGGAGCGGGTTACGCCCTGGTTCGCCGGCTCCGAGCTGGAGGCGGCCAGTTGAGGCCGGCACGAGTAGGGCGGTGCAGTGCACCGCTGTACTGCGCGAGGGCGCTCAACGATGATCCGCCGACAGGTGTCGACGCAGCCTGCCGTTGCAGGCACTGCGCTTGCCGGCGTCACCGTTCGCTTGAGCCCGGTCATACTCCATGGCGATGTTGTGGCACTGCGCGCATCCCGGTTCCGGCTTCGGCTCGGCATCCAACCTCAGCGGCAAAGCCGCTGGTGCTCTCGGGCAGGTTCGCGGCTCGTTCATGCCGACCCCTTCACGTCGTCTGCATCACGACAACGCTAGGAACGGCAGACCCTCAACTCACAGTCGATTGCACGTGATTGCGCACGAGTTAGACGAGCGAGTCCCGTGCCTTGTAGATCAAGGCACGGGCCCGCGCCCCGTAGACAGCCATGTCCGCAAGCTTGGCGAACGTGTCCGAGTACGCCCCGACCTCGCTGGGCTGCGTCAGCGTCAAGTACCCCGATACCAGCTCCACATTGACTTGCGCATTGTCATAAATCCAAAAGTTCTCGACCGGAAGTTGGGGGCGTCGCTGGGAAACCGGGACCACACCGAGACTGATATTGGGCAGGCCGCTCACAGCAAGTAGATGCTCCAACTGTTCTTCTTGTGCCTCGCCGGCGCTGAGCGTGTTTCGAAGCGCGGGCTCTTCGATTAGGAAAGCGAACACCCGTTGCCCCTCGTGCAGTACTCGCTGCCGCTCCATGCGGGCGGCCACGGCGTCGGCCACGTCGTCCATTGCTACTCGCTGCCGCTGAATCGTGCGAAGCACGTCCTCGGTGTACTGGTGGGTCTGAAGAAGTCCGGGAAGTGCCCACACACTGTACGAGCGGAATCGACGCGTGCGCTGGTACAGGGGTAGCCGTTCTTCTTGGGACCGTTTGAGTCCCGCACGCTCAAGCCGACGCCAGGTCAGCCAGGTACCTTCTGCGGCCCGAAGCGAGGCGATCAGGTCGCCTATCTGGTCCTCGGCACCACACGCCCGGCACCACGACCGAATATCGTCCTCGCTCGGCTGCGTCTTCGCTGTCGAGATTCGAGAGACTTTGGAGGGGTGCCAGCCACAGAGCGCGGCGAGGTCTTTTCCATCCAGCCCGGAATCCTTGACCAAGTCGCGCAGACGGCTGGCCAACGCTTGCCGGGCCTCTTGGACGCTAGATGATACTGATCGCACTAGACCGGCTTGTACTCCTCGTGAGGCGTGGCCCGTTCCCAAATGGCGTCGAATGCGTCAACGCACTGGGTAGCCAATGCCGCGTCGGTGACATACTCACGTTCCATCAGAACGCCGTCTCCGCTGAAGTGATGGAAGAGCACCAACTCAGCGTCGAAGACCCAGAAATCTACGGCGGGTACCGCGAGATCTTTGGCTCGGCGCCGGGGAAGCCAACGGACGTTCTCACCGGCGGTGACGTTGGTCACGGCATAGTCGTATTCCCACCGCACGTACTCAGTCAGAGGCTCGGAGACCACGCGGGCACGCCGAACCGACACCCCGCGCGCAACAGCGGTCTGTACGACGTCGTGCCAACCTTCCCACCAGTCCGCACGGTTGTCCGGGGTGAATGTGCGGCGGCCCTCACACCATTCGAGGAAATCAGGGTCTGTACTCGCGTACTGATCACGAACTTCCAGGTGGATCGCGGTTCGCTGAGCACGAGACAACGGCTCACGTGCCGGAGGCTTCATCGGCAGTGCCTCCATCCGGTCGGGGAATGTACTGGATCATGACCTTGGGCAGCCGAATGACTGCTTCGTGGTCCGGGACGTCCGTGCCGTGACCGGGAACTGAACCGATCTCCTGGCACGCCTTCACCTCCTCTTCGGTGGCCCGGTAGGACTGGATCAGCAGGTCTCCGCTGTCCTCGTCCAGCCAGATGGTGGGCGAGTCGTCCTTGCCGGTGGTCGGGATGATCCCCAGGAAACGCAAGCGCATGACCTCTCCCCGTGCCGATCCGATTGCAGCAGATTGCTTGAGCGTCACCCAGTCGACCCATGAGGTCAAGAGGACCCAGCTGTAGAGACGTTGGCACAACGCAGCGAGCCCCCGTGCCGCCGCCCTGATGTGGGTGACGAGCACGGGGGCTCTGCGGTGGCATGGGGTCAGTTCCACAGTCTGAGGCGTCCGCCCTTGCGCTGCTCGACGTGCACGGTCCGGGGAGGCCACGGGCAGGTTCTGCCCGGCTATACGAGTTTTATGATCGCCCGGCCCCATGACCGGCCGCCCCGCCCGGCGTTGGCCCTGCTGCCCGGGGTGGAGCGCCCGAGCCGTATCGACCCCGCGAAGCTCGATACGTCGACGGGTGGGGGTACGCCCTCTTTTTGGTCAAGGGAAACGGGGCTGCGTTGGATGGGGGGAGCCGGGCAGCATGGCGGTGTGGCTGATCTTCTGTGGGACGACGTGAGCTGTTTCTTCGACCCGGACATGATGGGGTCGCTGCCGGACGTGCGTGTGCCGGATTGTTCGGTGGAGGACTGGCAGGCGCTCCTCGATCTTGTCGAGGCGAGGAGCTGGAAGTGCCAGTACTCCGAAGGCGAGGCGGTGTTGCCGGTGCCCCGGGCGGAGACCGTGCTGTCCCGCCCGGCGGACGCTGAGCGCCCGGACCTGCGGGTCTGGCCGACGGCCGACGTGCTGGCGATCTTCCGTTTCCTTGACGACCAGGTCATCGACTTCGACGTTGACCTGCGGGAGTTGCAGGGCCAGGAACGACTCGATGTGTTCTGCGGCTTCCTCCGGGAGATCGGGCGGCTCTTGGGCAAGCCGGTCCTGATGGATCCGGAGGGCGATTTCGGTCATCCGGTGCTCGGCTTCGATATCGAGTCCGATCGGGTCGTCCTCCTGGCTGAGCCGCTGGTCATGTGACCGCGGCCGTCGGCCGGTGTTCGTAGAAGGTGCCGTCGAGGAGTATCGCGAAGAGGACGTCTGCCCGGCGTCAGGTGAGGCAGATCAAGGCATGGTTGTGGTGCTTTCCCTGGGCGATCTTCTTGTCGTGAGCAATTGTCAAATCCCGTGTATCGATGAGTGTGGTCGGACTTCCCAGGTCGGCCGTTGGAGTTGAGCGTTGTACACGATGATGTCGGCGTGGTCGGTTGGGCGGGTGGTGGCGAAGTAGAGCTGCTGGGCGGGGATGTAGCGGTCGCGCCAGGACCGTTCGATTTCGGCGGTGTCAGTGGTGGATCCGGCCAGCACTGTGCTTCGGTCCCGGGCGCGATCCACCGTCTGCTCGAATGGGACGGACACGAAGATGCGCAGGTCCCACCGGTTGACGAGTTCTGGGCGCAGAAGGAAGACGCCGTCGAAGAGCAGTACGGCGTCTGAGGGGCGGTCGTGGCCGGCGGGGGAACGGGAGACCCCACCACGCCAGAGTTGCGTGGTGGGGTCTCGGGTGGGGCTTCAGACGGTGCCGAACTCGCCTGCCTTGACGCCCGCTACGAAGGCGGTGAACGCGTCGGCGGGGAAGTTCAGAGCCGGGCCGCTCGGGTCCTTGGAGTCACGGACGGGGACGATGCCGCGTGAAGCGGCGAGGTTGGCAGCGACCTCGACACAGGCGCCGCCATTCTCGCTGTACGAGGACTTGAACCAACGCGGGGTTTCGGACGTCACGGGGTGCCCTTTCGCAACTGATTGATCATGGCCACGGAAGCTGCCTGGGAGAGTGCTTCGGCCTGTAGTTGATGGTAGGCCGTCAACAGGGGCACTACGGAAGTGGTCTCCCGTTCCAACTGGCCCCGCTGCGCGGATTCCGCGTAGGAGAAGAGGGAGCGGTTCTCCATCGTCAGGACGTACAGCGGCAAGCTGAGCGGGCGACGGTCACCCAGGTCAAACGGGGCTACCTGAAGCACCGTGTTCGGCAGTGCGGCGAACTCGACCAGCCGCTGCAACTGACCGTCCATGACGGTAGGACTGCCAACGGGCCTTCTGAGGCAGCTTTCGTCCACTACCACGAACACCAGCGGTGGCGGTGTCCGGTCGAGGGATGCCTGACGCTCCGCCACGAGCGCGATTCGTTCGTCTCCCTGCTCAGGAGTGATCGCGCCTCTCTCGACCGTGCGGGCGGTGAGCGCCGAAACGTACTCCGGTGTCTGGAGTATTCCGGGGATGACACCGACCTCGTAGAGCCTGATCTCCGCCGCGCGTGCCTCATACGTGACGTACTCCGGAAACCCCTCAAGGAGTGCGGTGTGGCGTACGGCCCGGCTCTGGCGTTCGAGTCTGTCCCCGGTCCCGAACACCCGGTCAGCGTTGATCGCGAAGCGGCGAGTTGGAGGGCGGCGACCAGTTTCCACAGCGGAAACGTGCGTCCCGGTGCACCCCATACGTGCACCCAACTCGTCCTGGGTCCAGCCTCGTTCGTCCCGCAGCGTGCGCAGTCGTTGCCCAAAGGCTGCGCTCGGCGATTTCTCGGGGTCCAGCTCTTTCCGATTCAACGGTCACCGTCCAACTAATCGAACAACTTCAGCAAGTTGATGACACCTCTGACTGTAGGCCACATTGGGCCCTCCCGGTAGTCGAAGCACTACAGAGAGGAGTGGACGGTGCAACGACCCTTGCCAATCGCCCATCCTGAACCGCTCGTTGTCATGCGGTGGGCCAGCGAGCCCTTGTCGGTCGGTCAGGCGCGTTCTTCTCTGCGGAGGGTGTTGGAGCGCTGGGCCCTGAACGCCCTTGTTGCGCCTGCGGAGTTGGTGCTCTCGGAGCTGTTCACGAACGCGATTCAGCACTGCGAGGTCGAGGACCGTTACGTCGAGACGCGGTTCGCGCGGGAGGCGGGTGGTGTGCGGATTGAGGTGCACGACGCCGGCGAGCGGATGCCCGTGCGGCACAGGGCGGGTGAGGACGAGGAGAGCGGGCGGGGGTTGTTCCTGGTTGCGGCGGTGGTCGGGCCGGACGGCTGGGGGGTCAGCGAGCGCGAGGGTGTGGGCAAGAGGGTCTGGGCCCGCGTGACCGTGGCCTGCTGCGGTGAGGACAGTCCTGGTGTCCAGGTCTGAACGCCGGGGCCGCTCCCTGGGCGGTGTCCGGGCGTGGCTCGGGCATCACCTGGAGACGATCTGGCTGCTGGGGCTGCTCACCAGCGCGGTGGCGCTGGGCGCGCTGGTGGTGAAGCTGTGACCGGCCTGCACTGGCACACGTCGGTGGCGACGGGAACCGCCCTCCCCCTGGCGGTGCCCGCTGTCTCCCCGTTGGTGGTGCGGGAGTGGGTGTTCAGGCCGCGGGGTGTGTACGCGGCGACGTTCGACCGGCCCGAGGACGCGTTGTCCTGGCTCGGCGTGACGCTGGACGGCATCGCGCCCATGCCCGGTGATCTGTCGCCGGACGACAGGATCGCGTACGCCCGCGAACACCTCGCCCTCCACCCGCCGCAGGCCGGTGAGCCGACGTACTCGGCCAGCGGCTATCTCGTACAAGACCTGGTCGCGTGCCGCGTCGACCACGACGTTTACCGGAGTTCCTTGCCGGTGCGGGAGAAGAGGTTCGCCCCGCACGGGTGAGGGGGTCTGAATCCGGCTTGACTCTGCGCTCACCGACTGCGAGCGCATTGCGGACAGACCCACCCGGTGGGGGCTGCACGTCCGGACGTGCAGCCCCCACCACCCCAGGCCACCCCAGACCCCTCGGTCCCGACCCCTTTCACGCGGGACCGAGGCCGGTGAAGGACTCCCCGACCGGATGCCGGCAGGCGCGCGGGGGGCCGCACGGCCGGGTCCACCCCGTGCCGGCCCCCACGGCTACGCGCGCCCGCGCCCGGTCCCCCGCCTGGCGCCACAGGCGGGGTGAACGGGACTCCTTCACCCCCGGGGGTCACGCCGGACACAGACGGCGTGACCCCCACCCCAAGCTCCCACCCCCACGTCGTACGAAAGGACAGCAGCCCGCTCATGACCCGCCCCCGCCCCCGTACCCGCCCTCGTCATCTGCACCAGGAACCCGAGGCCGTCACCTGGGCCCGCGAGAAAGCCGGACTGACCAAACGCGCCCTCGCCCGCCAGATAGGCATCTCCGAAGTGCTCATGGGCGAGATCGAATCCGGCTGGCGCAACGCCACCCCCACCAACCTCGCCAAGATCGCCCAAGCCCTCAACTGCCCCCTCGTCGCCCTCGAACGCAAACGCGCAACCGTCACGGCATAGCCCCGAGCACCCCGCCGTCGCCCGGCCTCACCTCGGGAAGCCGCGATGAGGCCCCACGTAGATATGCGTTGGCGGATCACTGCGACCGCTGCTACATTTCCGGAGGCCGTGCGAGAGAACGAGGAGGTGGTACCCGTGAACGCAGTATCGACATGGGTGCTCCCCTCTGGGGCCACGGTCGGGCGATAGGTCGTCCGGGAGCGCCGTTTCAGAGCACTCCCGAAAGGCACGACCATGCAGTTCACTTCTGAGCAGCGCCTCGACGACGGCGTCCTCGAACGCGAATTCACCCTCGGCGAGATCCCCGGCATCCTGTGGACGCCCGGATCCGCACCGGCACCGGCGCCGCTGATTCTGGTCGGCCACCCCGGCGGACTCCGTAAGATGCACCCCCGGCTCTCGGCCCGGGCCCGGCACTACGCGGCGCAGTACGGCTTCGCCGCGGCCACCATCGAGCTCCCCGGGAGCGGTGACCGGCCCCGTTTGGCCGCCGTCGAGCAGGTCCGCGCCGACCTGCGGCGGGCGATGGCGGCCGGCGAGCCGGTAGGCGACGAGATCGTCGACGCCCTCGTCCTCCCGCTGGTCGAAAAGGCCGTCCCGGAATGGCGGACCGCCCTGGACGCCCTCCTTTCGCTGCCGGAGATCGGCGGCCCGGTCGGGTACGAGGGGGGAGTCATCTCCATCGGCATCCGGCTGGCGGTGGTCGAGCCGCGCATCGCGGCCGCCAATCTGTTCGCCGGGAGTTTCGTGCCCGCCACCATGTTCGAGGAGGCCCGCCAGGTCGCCGTTCCGTTGCAGGTTCTGCTGCAGTGGGACGACGAAGGGAACGACCGGCAGTCGTCCCTGGACCTGTTCGACGCCTTCGGCACGAAGGAGAAGACGCTGCACGCCAATCTCGGCGGGCACGCGGGCGTCCCGTCGTTCGAGGTCGACGCCGGGGCCCGGTTCTTCGCCCGGCACCTGAGCTAGCCGCCGGCCGGCCTCGCCGCCGTCACGCCAGCGGCAGACGGTAAGCGGCGTAGGCCAGGATGGTGTTGGCTGAGGACAGCTCCCTGCTCTCCTCAGCTCTGCACCACGGGCCCCTGCCAACTCGGCAGGGGCCCGCGCTGCCCGAAGCCATGAACTGTTCAATTTCGGCAGAGCTTCGAGCGCTGCCGAATCTCGTGTACGGGTGCTGTCGGGGTTTTCGTGAACAGAGCCCGGCAGCGTTGACCGTGATCGTCAACCACTGAATGAGCAACGCCTAACGGGCAGGGGAGCACTTGTGGCTGACGTCCCCGACGTTATCCTCGGCTGCTGGCAATGCAGTGGTCTCCACGTGAGGTGTGGACGGTTCACAGTTCGGCTTCCTGCTCAGACTTCGTGACGTCGCTGCGGTGAATGACGGTCAGTAGGAGGTTGCCCGCCTTCTCACGACAGGGTCAGATCAAGACCGTCCCGTACTGCCGTCGTCACGCTCGGCCCGAGCAGCAGCAAGGTTGCCGCGGAGCAGTCCCACGAGCGGATGACCCTCGCTCAGCACGCGCTCGCAGTCGGCGAGGGTTCGTTCGAAAAGTGGGATGGCTTGGTCCAGGTCTCCCGCCGACCGGTAGGTGTAGGCGAGGTTGTTGCGGGACAGCAGTGTGTCGGGGTGGTCCTTGCCCAGTAGGCGGACCCGGTTGGTGAGGGTCTGTTCGTACAGTGGGATGGCCTGGTCCAGGTCTCCCGCCGACTCGTAGGCGCTGGCGAGGTTGTTGCGGGAGGTCAGTGTGTCGGGGTGGTGCTTGCCCAGCACTCGCTCGCAGTCGGTGAGAGTCCGCTCCAGTAGTGGGATGGCCTGGTCCAGGTCTCCCGCCGACTCGTAGGCGCTGGCGAGGTTGTTGCGGGACATCAGTGTGTCGGGGTGGTCCTTGCCCAGTAGGCGGACCCGGTTGGTGAGGGTCTGTTCGTACAGCTGGATGGCCCGGCTCAGATCACCCGCCGCCTGGTAGGAGTAGGCGAGGTTGTTGCGGAAGGTCAGTGTGTCGGGGTGGTCCTCGCCCAGCACGCGCTCGGAGTCGGTGAGGGTCTGCTCGAAGAGCTGGATGGCCCGGTCCAGATCTCCCGCCGCCTGGTAGGCGCCGGCGAGGTTGTTGCGGGAGGTCAGTGTGCCGGGGTGGTTCTCGCCCAGCACCCGAACCCGCTCGGTGAGAGTCCGCTTGAGCAGTGGGATGGCGCGGTCCAGGTCTCCCGCCGATTCGTAGGCGCTGGCGAGGTTGTTGCGGGAGGTCAGTGTGTCGGGGTGGTCCTTGCCCAGCACGCGCTCGCTGCCTGTAGCAGCGCGGTGGAGGTGGCGGAGGGCGGGGGTGATCAGGCCCTGGCCTTTGAGGAACAGTCCGGTCTCGTTGAGGATGCGGGCGGTGGTAGCGGTGTCGGTTTCCTGGGCCGCCTGGTCGGCGAGGGCGTCGACGTGGGGGGTGAGGGTGCGCCATGTGGGCCAGGAGGCCGGGTCGCTGATGGTTTTGGGCAGGGCCTTGCTCAGGTTTTCGGTGGCCTGTTCGCGGGCTGCGGCGATCAGGTCGGGGGTGCGGTGGGGGTCGTTGGGGTCGGGGGTGCGGGTGAGGGCCTGGACCAGGCGGTGCACGGACACCGTCGACGTGGCGGGATCTGGAGTGATCATGTTGTAGGCGGTCAGCAGGCCGATCGCCGCGCTGACGGCGGGCGGGCCGGCGGGGACGTGTGCCAAGGCGGCGGGGATTTCGTCGGGGGCGTACCAGGCCAGGGTGCGCAGCAGGTCTGCGGCGGCTGGCTGGAGGCGGGTGACCTGGTCCAGGGTGATGTTCCAGACCTGGGCAACGGTACGTTCGGCGGGCGTGGTGGCCGCGCCCTGCCCGTACATGTCCGCCGGGTACTCGGCGAGCAGCCCCAGATAGGCACGTGGGGTGACGAGGGGGTTCTGCGCGAGGTAGGCGGCGGCCTGCTCGACGGCCAGGGGCAGATGGCCGAGCTCTTCGCACAGTTCTGCGGCGCCGTCCAGGTCCCGGGAACCGTTGCCGGCGGTGGTGATGCGGGTGAGCAGGGCCAGGGACTCGGCCGGGGTCATGATGTCGAGCCGAATCAAGGTGGAAACGTCGGTCCAAGCGGTCGCCAGGCGGCTCGTGATCAGGAAGCGGCCACCTGGGGCCCGGGTGATCAGGCCCGCGATGTCGGCGGGGTCGTTGACGTTGTCCAGGACCAGCAGCCAGCCGGTGTGAGTGGCCAGCCACTGCACGGCGTACTCGGCCAGCGCCTCAGCGGTCAGGGCCTTGGCCAGCGCCGGCTGCAAGGCAGTGGCCAAGCGGGACAGCCCCTGCTGAACACCGGCCGGGCTGTCAGCGGTGATCCACCGCACGGGGGAGCGGCCGTGCGGGCGGGTGGCCACCCAGTGCGCGGCCAAAGCGCTCTTGCCGACCCCGCCCAGCCCGTGCACCGCCTGCACCAGCGCCACACCCGGCACACTCAACGCGGCATCAAGACGGTCCAGTTCTACGCCACGACCGGTGAAGTACCTTGCCTGATGCGCAAGTTCGTCCATCCCGGCGCGAGCCTCCACCTCAGCGGGCGGGCGCAATGCCGACGACGGCAGGCTCACCGTCGAATGATCGTTGTAGATACCGGTCACAGCGGTACCGCCATGAGAAGCAGTCGCACTCCCGCTGCCGAACACGCCCTGCCACGAGTCCTCCGTGCCAGGCACGGTCGGCCCGGGACCACCCGGGCCTCGTGCCGCCGCAGCGACGAACACCAGCAACTCGCGCAGTTGCTCGACGGCCCGCCGCTGCCCGGGAGCGTCGAGATTTTCCAGCAGGTTCTCGAACCGCCCCTGCCACACCCCCTCTTGCCGCGCCCGCTCCCCAGCCAGATCGGCCGGAGTTCCCTCCGCAAGGGCCGCCGCGGTCCGGTCCAGCCGTACGAACTCGGCGCGCGCCCGCTCCGAGTCGCCTCGGCCGAAGAGGTCCCCCACCCGTTGCCGCAGCCCGTTCCACGCGTCCGTCCCCGCGGCCTGGACCACCGCGCCGCCACCCGCCGCCGCCAACGCGGACAGCCCCTCCACCAGCACGTCCCCACCCCAACTCCCACCGCGCACCGGCCACATGTGCGCGCGCCCGGCCCCGTCCCTCACACACCGTAAGGGCCCTGCCGCCCAGCGGTCAGGTGAACGGCGAAGCGTGGGACCCCCGCGCCAGCGTGCGCAAGGCCCGCGCGGCCGGTGACCCGGGGTCGGCCGTGATCAGGACGACTTCCTGGTCGTCCTCGGGCACGAGCAGGACATCGCAGTTCAACCGCAGCGGGCCGGCGTCCGGGTGGTCGAGGGTCTTGGTGCGGTGCCCGGGAGCGTGGACCGGACGCGTCTGCCAGATCTGCCGGAACTCCTCGCTGTCGGCGTGCAGTTCGGCCAGCAGAGCGGTCAGCCGCAGGTCGTGCGGGTAGCGGTCCGCGGCCCGGCGCAGCCGCGCCACCACGATGTGCCCGAATTCCTCGGCGCTGGAGCTCTCGTACATCCGCCCCTGGCCCAGGAAGCGGCGCCGGGCCAGGTTCGTCGTCCCGCCTCGGGGGTCGCCGCCGAGCAGTGTCCGGGCCAGGGGGTTCCAGGCGACGACGTCGTACGCCGCGTCGGTGACCACGGCACCGGTCTCCGGCAGCCGCTCCAGCATCCGGGCCACGTGCGGCCGTACCCGCCGCACGGCGCTGACGCCGGGCGGTGCGCTCGATCCCGCCAGGCGGAACAGGTGGCTGCGTTCGGCCGGTGTGAGGCGCAGCGCCTGGGCCAGCGCGTCCAGGATCCGGGCCGACGGCCGCGGCCCCCGGGCTTGCTCCAGCCGTGTGTAGTAGTCGACCGACATGTGGGCCAGCCCGGCCACCTCTTCGCGGCGCAGGCCCGGTGTGCGGCGAGCGGTGCCCGTCTCCGTCAGGCCCACGTCGTACGGACGCAGGCCCGCCCGGCGGTCCCGCAGGTAGTGGGCCAGCTCCTGCCGCGCCATGCCGCCTCCTCCCACTGCCTGGTACAGGCTGTCCCTGGCAGGGCGCCCGGGACCGGGGAACCATGGTTGTCATGGACGAACGCACAGCTCTGGTCACAGGTGCCAACAAGGGCATCGGCAAGGATATCGCCCGGCTGCTCGCCGCCGAGGGCCTCACCGTGTACGTGGGCGCCCGCGACCCCGGGCGCGGGCAGCGGGCCGTCGAGGAGATCGGGAACGGGGCCCGCCTGCTGGTCCTCGACGTCACGGACCCCGACGTCATCGCACAGGCCGCGGCTCAGGTGGACCGCCTGGACGTACTGGTCAACAACGCCGGCATCTCACCGTCACTCACCCCGCCGGCGGACACCGGTGTCGAGGAATACCGGCGCACGTACGAGACCAACGTGTTCGGGGTGGCGGCGGTGACCAATGCCTTCCTGCCCGCCCTGCGCCGGTCCCCGCGCCCGCGCATCGTCAACGTCTCCAGTGGCACCGCGTCACTGACCCGGAGCAGCGACGCCAACGCCCAGTTCGCCCTGGGAAACGGTGGCGCCGCCGCGTACAGGTCGTCCAAGGCCGCCCTCAATGCCCTCACCCTCCTCTACGCCCAGACGCTGGCCGACGACGGCTTCAAGGTCAACGCGCTCGCCCCCGGCCTGCGGGCCACCGACCTGAACGCCCTGGCCGCCGCTACCGGCGGCGACCCGGCCGAGGCCGCGCAAGGTGCCCTCCGCCTGGCCCTGCTGCCGGACGACGGCCCCACCGGCGGCTTCTTCTCCTGGGACGGAACGCCCGTGCCCTGGTGATCGGTGATCGGCCATGGGCGGCGTCGGGGTCGGGCGCCGGGTACGGCCACGGCCGGGACCGCGGCGACACGCTGCCGTCATGCCTCCCTGCTCAGGCGGCGGGCCGCAGACGCTCGTGCGCCCACTCCTCGAAGCTGGTCAGGTCGATGCCCAGCGCACGGGCGAACTGCGGCCGGGCCGGCTGGCCGACCACGTCCATGAACTCGTGCGTGGCACCCATGTCTCCCATGCCGGCGGCGCGGGCCTGTTCCTCGGTCATGTCCGGGGCGGTCAGCGGGACGCCCAGAGCGCGGGAGAGCGTCTCGGCGATTTCGGTCATGGTCAGGTAGTCACTGGCAAGTTCCAGTTCCACTCGGTGGAATTCGGCGGGGGCGGACAGGGCGGCTGCCGCGGCTCGGCCCACGTCCTTGGCCGCTACGAGTGCCAGGTGCGTGCTCGGCTTGAGGATCGCGACCAGACCGCCTTCGACGCCGCGCGGGAAGTAGAACCGCATGGACGGCTCGAAGTTCTCCATGAAGAACGACGGCTTGAGCAACGTCCAGTAGGGGAAGTCGAGTTCGCGCAGCCGGTCCTGGATCGCGGCCTTTGTGCCGAGCGGGGTCTCCAGCACCGCCCACCGTCCTTCCGCCCAGCCCGGAGCCTCGACGTGCTGTCCCACGCCGCTGGTGGAGGACTGGACGAACTGCTCCACACCGGCAGCCCGCGCGGCCGTCATGAGGTTGTCCGCCTGGCTGACCTCGCCGGCGAAGTCGAACCCCTGCTCGGTGTACGCGGGCATCTGTACGGAGAAGACGGCCCGTACGCCGTCCACGGCCGCCTCAAGGGTCGCGGGTTCGGTGAGATCGCCCACGACGAGGTCGGCGCCGAGTGCTTCGACGGCCCGTGCGCGCGGCGTGCTCGGATCGCGTACCAGGGCGCGTACGGGTGTTCCCCGCGCGAGCAGGGCGCGGGCGGTGGCGCCGCCTTGGCGGCCCGTGGCACCGGTGACGAGAACCGGTGTTGTGGCAGTGGTCATGGGTGTACATCTCCTCAGCGGTCACGCACCCGGCAAACGGCGGGGCCCGCCGTTTCACGTTCGCTACAATACGGCGGGGCCCGCCACTTATCAACAAGGGGAAGCAAGGGGAGATCGATGACCGGCCAGCGTTCGGACGCCCGCCGCAACTACGCGCACATCCTCGCCGTGGCCGAAGCCGAGGTGGCGGCCCAAGGCGCCCAGGCGTCCCTGGAACGGATCGCCCGCGTCGCAGGCGTCGGATCAGCCACCGTGCGGCGCCACTTCCCCACCCGCAAAGCCCTGCTCGAAGCCGTCTTCCACCAGCGCGTCGATGCCCTGTGCGAGCGCGCTCATACGCTCTGCGGCGAGCACGACAGCCGCTCCGCACTGGTGGAATGGCTGCGCGAACTGCTCACGTACTCGCTCGCCGCACGTGGTCTGGCGGACGTCCTCTCCTACGAGCCCCTCCAGGACGAGGCCACCGAGGACTCCTGTGCGACAGCCATCGGTGCGGCCGGCGCCTTGCTGCTGCGCAGGGCCATTGACGACCGAGCCGTCCGGGCGGACATCACCATCGACGATCTGCTCGTACTGATCGTCGGAATCGCCCTGGCCACCGAGAACTACACCGACCCGGCGACGCAGGCGGACCGCGCCTTCCGACTCGCCCTCGCGGGCTTCGACGACATCGCATCGGCCGACGGCCCACCGCTCTCGGTGACCTTGCCCAGCGACCCGCCGTAGAAGCGAGCTAGCCTGCGCGCGCGCCTCGCGGCAGGGGCTACGGCGTAGCCCCTACGCTCCGGTCATGCCCGAGCCCTTCGCCGACGGCGACGCGCACCACCGCGCGTGCGGTATGTGTCCGTCCCGTTTCCACGCCGTTGGTGAGTTCGACGTGGTCGAGCGGCCGGGGCCGGAGTGCCCCTTCAACAAGGCTGACGGACACCGGTACTTGGCCGATGGGACACCCGTATGTGTCCACCCCGGGAAAGTTGGACTCCCGGCGGGACGCTACAAGAGTGAAGGCGTACCGCTGGTCGCCGAGTTGGTGTTGCCGGCCGACCCATCCGCGGTGGTGCCGTACCTCCACGACGTGCTGTACGGCGCCGCGCCCGTCCTGCTCGATGACCTGATCGCTCAGGCGCGGAAACAAATCCGTCAGCGCTTCCCGGAGTTGGACCCGCTCACCGTGATGCGACGAGCACTCGGCCGGCACCAGCCGTAGATCAGGAACCGCCGAACCACCGACCCGACCAACCTGACCGACCGCGTTCGACCAGCTCGGTCCGCGCCCGCGCAGGCCAGACGTCGACGTCCCCAACCGCCGGAGGGCCGGCTCAGGGGCGCCGCCACGCCCGAAGTGCCAGGGCGGCCGCGCCGAGTAGCGCGGCCGCGGTCCACAGTGGGGCTCGCAGGCCCGCTTCGCGGGCGATGATGCCACCGGTCAGTGCGCCGAGGCCGGCGGCGCCACCGCCGAAGAGGCGGAAGGCGGTGACAACACGGCCGAGCAGATCGTCCGGGGTGAGGGCCTGGCGCGCGGAACCCGCGGCGACGCTGGTGAGCGTGGAAGCCGCGCCCAGCAGGGCAAGGAACGCACCTGCCGCGAAGACGTCGGGAACCGCCGCGATACCGAACCAGGCCAAGCTTTGAAGCCCGATGGCGACAGCCGTCATCTGCCGGTACGTGAGCCGGCGCGTCAGTGGCGCTGCTCGCCAGCCGGCCGCGATGCCGCCGAGAGCCGCGACCGCGAGCAGGACGCCGTACACACCCTTGGCCACGTGCAGGGTCCCGGTGGCGTACAGCACGAAGGGTGCCATGGCCATGTTGTAGGCGAAGTTGTACGCGCTCATGCTGAGTGCGAGCGTTCGCAGTTCGGGAGTGGCGAGCAGGTGGGCGAGCCCGGCGCGGATGGCGGCGGTGATCGAGGTGTGACCGCCCGGGGCAGGCATCTTCGGCAGGCGGCTGATGAAAACGGCGGAGGCCACGAAGGATGCGGCGTCGGCGGCGAAGGGCAGCGTCGTACTCAGGGCGTAGGCGCCCGATCCGAGGGGTGGCCCGGCCAAGGAGCGGCCGACGGTGTCGACGGCCCAGTAGCGGCCGTTCACCTTCGTCAGGGTTTCCTTGTCACGGCCCACGAGCAGGGGGATGACGGCTTGGGAGGAGGCGTCGAAGAAGCACCGGGCCATGCCGACGACCAGGATCGTCGCCGTGAGCAGCGGCAGGGTGGCGTGGCCGGTCACCAGGAGGACGGACAGGGCGATCAGGACCACTGCCCGCACGAGGTCGGCGGTGATCATCACAGCGCGGCGCGGCCAGCGGTCGGCGAGGGCTCCTGCGGGCAGGCCGATGATCAGCCAGGGAATGGAGAAGGCAGCGGTGACCGTGGCGACGGCGAGCGGGTTGCGGGTGAGCGAGGCAGCGAGCAGTGGAGCCGCGGCCAGGAAGGCGCCGTCGCCGGTGACGGAGATCCCGGTGGAAGCCAGCAGTGGACCGACCCGACCCGTTGTGGTCACGGGAGGGTCCACTGCCTGTACGTGGTTTTCCTGACTCGCGCTCAGGTGCGGATCTCCTCGTGCGTGCCGAAGTCGCCGACGCGTACGCCGCTCACGAAGGACGCCCAGGCGTCTCGGCTGAAGGCGAGAACAGGGCCGGTGCCGTCGTCCTTGGTGTCGCGGACCCCTATCAGCTTCGTGTGCAGCGCTACTTCCACGCAGTCGGTGTCGCCGCTGTTGTTGCTCTTGCGCCAGAGTGCGGACGCGAAGTTCTCCTCGACCACAGATACCTCCATCACAGGGCTGTGTGAGCATTGTCGGGCAACCCGATCGCGGGTGGTAGGGCGGTACTACCCGTCAGGAATCCACGTCCGTCGAGGCGCGGACGACGAGTTGGGGAGGGAAGCGTTCGTCCCGCGCGGTCGCGTCGGCGTCGGACGGGTGTCGGCCATCCCCAACCGGCGGTCGGGCTTCGAGGGTTGACGCCGGGTGGGGAGGCTACGCCCTGATCTCGTGCATCAGCATGCGCAGGGTGAGGCTGTGCTTCTCGGGCGGCAGGGCGTCCATGGCCGAGCGCGCGTACGCCACGCCTCCCGTACGGTCGCCCGCCCGGGCCAGCATCAGGCCGCGGTGCAGCTCCAGGTGGGTGGCGAAACG